>JAEWGL010000228.1 GCA_023388335.1 Pseudomonadota bacterium
CGGCCGCTGCGCGCCCGATCGCGGCACAAGGCGCGCTCCCACAGGTTTGGGCTCGATCACAAGGGCGTTACAAAATTCAAGACATGCGCCACCCACAAAAAAAGGCGCCTGACGAAATTCGCCAGGCGCCTTTTTCAAACCTCATGCGGATCAGTCGCGATAGAGAATCGCCGATCCCCACGACAAGCCAACACCAAAACCGCTGATCGCCACGCGCTTCCAGGCGCCATCGAGCATGTGCTTCTCGAGCAGCAGCGGCACGCTGGAAGACACGGTGTTGCCGGTCTCGAGCATGTCCTTGACGAATTTTTCCGGCTGCTCTTCGAATCGCCGCGCCACGGCGTCGACGATCGCCGCGCTGCCCTGGTGGATGCAGAAGGCGTCGATGTCCGCCGAGGTCAGGCCAGAGGCGTCGAGCAGTTCGTGCAGGTGCGCCGGGACCTTGAGCAGGGCGAAGTTGAACACCTGACGGCCGTTCATGAAGAAGTTGCCTTCGGTGACTTTCAAGTGGGCAGCGCCCGAGCCATCGGTGCCGAAGCGTGCCTGGCCCAGCTGCCACTGGGCACCCTCGCCCATCCAGGTGGCCGTCGCGGCGTCGCCGAACAGCATGGTGGTGTTGCGATCCTCTGGATCGACGATCTTCGAATACGGGTCGGCGGTGATCAACAGGCCGTTCTTCAGCCCCGCCGCGTCCATGAACCCCTTGATCGCATACAGGCCGTAGACATACCCGGAGCAGCCCAGCGACACGTCGAACGCTGCCACCGCGGTGGACAGGCCGAGCTTGTCCTGGACGATGGCAGCCGTGTGCGGCAAGCCCTCTTCGTCACCGTTCTGGGTCACCACGATCAAGGCGTCGATCGACTGCGGATCGAGCTCGGGGTTGCGGGCGAACAAGGCCTTGGCGGCTTCGACGCACAGGTCCGAGGTTTCCTGCTCGTCAGCCTTGCGCGGCAGGAAGGTCGAGCCGATCTTGCCGAAAATGAACTCTTCGTCCTTGCCGAACTTCGCACCCTGGGCATAGTTGTCCAGGCCAGCGGTGGGCACATAACTCGCGATACTTTTGATGCCAATCATTCTGGCTTCCCAATGAAAACAGCCAAAGACCGCCACTCGCTGAATTGAGGGCGCCGACTACCGGGCTCACTACTTGAAAAATCCGGTAGCAAAATGTTGCAGCAGCTGCCGCATAGAATACAGGGAAGATGCTCGATTTGACCTATTGGTCACACTGAATTCTCGCACAACGCCCGTTCAGCCCGCCCACCAGGCATGAAAAAGCCCTGGCCGCACGGGTGCTGGCCAGGGCTTGGGAGGCCCGCGATCAGAGCTTGTTGAACAGGCTCAGCTGCGACAGACGGGCAAACGCCAGTTGCGAGGCCTCCAGCATCGCCTGTTGCAGGGTCAGGGTAATGGTCGCCGACGCCATGTCGGTATCACCGATGGCACTCTGGGTGCTCTTGTTCGCCAGACCCAGGCTGGTGTTCTCCTGCTGCTGGAGGTCCAGCGAGTTACCACGCGCACCGATCGCCCCGCGGGTGATGTCGATGCGCTCGCGGGCGCTGGCCAGGTTGGAGATCGCTGAATCGGTCACCTCTTTGAGCGCCGCCTGGGACGCGGCATCGGTCACCGGGTTCTGCAACGCCATACGCAACTGGCCCAGGGTGTCCAGCACATTCTGGGTCTTGTGCGTGTTGGCGTTCACGGCGAACTGGTCACCCGCGCCGGGCGGGCCATCGAGCTGGTAGGTGACCCCGGCCACCGTCAGCGCGTTGTCCGCGCCCACGGCACCGGTGGCCACCGGCTTGCTGTCGGCGCTGTAGGGCTGGGCGTACAGGGCATACTCGGTGTCGCTGGTGAATGTGATCACGCCGCCGTCGCTTGGGAAGGTGCTGCGGTACTTTTCGGCGTCGGCGATGCTAGCGCCCGTGACCTGGGCAGTGGAGCCATTGCCCGCGCTGCGGGTGGCCGTCAGGGTGTCCGGCTTGGCCTGTAGCGAAAACGTGTGCCCGGCCACGGCGGCGTTGGCGTCGTCACCCTCCTTCAGGGCGATGTCGATCTCGAATTCCACGCCGCGCAGCGAAATGATGTCGCCGCCTTCGGCAGTGTGATCGAACTTGCCATTGGTGGGCGTTTCGCTGGTGATGTCCTTGCCGGTGGCGTCGGTGACGCTGTATTCGGTGGCGCTGGTAAAGGTGATGGTATAGGGCTGGCCCGCCGCGAAGCGGTCGTTGTAGGTGCTGGCCGAGTTCATCAGCCCCTGGGACAGCCTTACCCGGCCGTCATCCGGCGTCGGGGCCGTCTGGCTCGACTGGGTGCGGCTATTATTGGTGGCCTGCTCGAAGACGCTGTAGCCGCTGTCGTTGGTGGCCAGCTTCAAGGTGTCGGACACCTGCAGGCTGAGCTGGGTCTGGTCGCCCTGGTAGCTGTAGGTGCCGTCGCTGTTGCGCGCGTAGGGCGGCGAGGCGCTCTTGGAACCACCGAACATGTAATCGCCATTGGCGTCGCGCGAATTCAGCAGACCAAAGACGTTGGCCTCGATTTCCTTGATCTCGCCGCTGATGGAGGTGCGGTCCGCGTCGCTCAGGCCGCCGTTGCCCGCCTGGATCGCCAGCTCGCTGGCGCGCTGCAAGGCGTCGTTGATGGTCGAGAGCACGCTCTCTTCCTGCAGCAAGGCATTGTTGACCGTGGTCATGTTGGCGCTGTACTGGTCCAGCAAAGCGCTCTGCTGCTGCAGCAGCAGCAGGCGGGCGGCGCCGACGGGGTCATCGCCCGCGGTCTGGATGCGTGAATTGGACGAGATCTGCTCGGTGGTCTTGGCCGTGTCCGAAAAGTTCTTCGAGTAGTTGTTGGCGCTGGTCTCATAGAACTGAGCAGTGGAAATACGCACGGTCAGCTACTCCTTAAAGGGCATTGATCAAGGTGGAGAAGGTCTCTTGCGCGGTCTTGATGATCTGCGACGACGCGGTGTAGTAGTGCTGGAACTTCACAAGGCTGGCCGCCTCGTCGTCCAGGTTGACCCCGGACACGGCACTGCGGCTTTCCTGGGCGGACTTGAGCACGGCCTCGGTAGCGGTGCTGTCGATCTTGGCCTGGCTGGCCTTGGCGCCCACCTGCTCGACCAGCGAGGCATAGGCGGAAGTGAAGCTGATGCCGCCACCGGAGCCCGTGCCCACGGTCGATTTGGTCTGCAGCTCGAGCAGCGCGGCCGCGTTACGGTTGTCGGCCTTGCCATCGGCATTGAACGACAAGGTGAAACTGTCGTTGGCCGCTGGGCTGCCACCGAGGGTGGTCTGGACACTGAAGGTACGTGGCTTGCCGCTGTCATCGAGGATTGGCGCGCCTGCCCCGTCGAGCATCGGCACGGCCACTGAAAGCGCGTTGTCCTGGCCGGGCACGACGCTGCCGGTACCGATCGGGGTACCCTTGGCATCGAACAGGGTGTAACCCTGGGAGCCGCCGCTGGACGCCTGGAATACCACGCGCACCGGCATGGAGTTGCGGATCGAATCCTGCAACAACGCGGTGTCGGCGCCCCCGTGGACATTCAGCACATCACCGAGGCTAGGCTGGGTGATGGTGCCGGTGCCGCCATTGCCACTGCCGGCCGTGGCACTGATCGGGGCGGCGAACGCCAGCTTGTTGGCATCGGTCAGCACCGTGCTGATGCTGCCGGCCGCGGCGCGGGTCGGAATCACCTTGAAGCTGTCGCCCGCCGCCAGGTTGCCGCCGTTGAGCTTGAGCGAGAAGCCGTCGATCACCGGGGCAGGGTCGGCGCCGAGGTCGAAGCTGCCCATCTCGGTGCCGTCGGAGCGCCGCACGCTGTACTGGTTGGCGCTGGTGAACTTGACGTCGTAGTCGTAGGCGGTCAGGGCACCGCTGTTGGCGATGGTGACGTCCAGGTTCCCGGAACCTGCGCTGTTGGCCGACGATGCCAGGCTACGCTGGGCCAGGGCGGCGGCGCTGTTGATGCTGGAGAACAGGTTGCTGCCGAACTGGGCGTTGGCATCGAGCCCCTGCCCCAACTGGCTGTTGATGCTGTCGGCCACCACCAGCGCGACCCGCCCGAGCTCGTTCATCGCCGGCGCCAGCACATCGCTGCGGTAGCGCAGCAGGCCGCCAATGGTGCCGCCGGACATCACCGAGGTGACATCCGAGCTGAAGGTACCGTAGTCGATCTTGAGCCCGTACTGGCTCTTGTCGGTAGTGCCGGGGGCGACCGACAGGGTGTTGGCGCGGTTGCCGGTCACCAACGACTGGCCGGTGCCCAGGTACACGTCAAAGTTGCCGGCACGCTCCTGCACCGTCACGCCGACCAGCTCGTTGAGCGAGCGCACGGCCTCGTTACGGGCATCGAGCAGGTTGTTCGGTGTATTGCCGCCCGCTGAAAGCTGCACGATCTGCTTGTTGTATTCGGCGATATTGGCGGTCAGCTTGTTGACCTGCCCTGCCAAGGTGTCGAGCTGAGCGTTGATGACCTCGTTCTGCTGGCTCATCTGGTTGGAAACCGAATTGAAGCGATTGCTCAAGGTCTGCGCCTGGGTCAGCAACAGTTGCCGTGAGGCAACATCGCCGGGCTTGGCCGACGCGGTCTGCACGGCAGAGAAGAACGAGGTGAGCACCGAGCTGATGCCGGTATCACGGTCAGCCAGCAACTTGTCGATACCGGTGATCTGGTCCTGATACGCCAGGGCATCGGACTGCAACGAGGTCGCCGTCTGCAGTTGGTTGTCCAGGTAGGCACTGTAGATCCTGCGCACGTCCGAAAGGGTCGTACCCGTGCCCAGAAAACCGACGCCGATATTCTGCATCGCTCCGGCGCTCTGGACGGCCTGCTGACGCGAATAGCCCGAGGTTGCAGCGTTGGCGATGTTGTTACTGGTCACCGACAGGGCCGCTTGGCTGGCGTTCAGGCCGCTGAGGCCGATCGAGATCAGGTTGGACATGCTTCAATCCTTATAGATTCGTGGAACTGCCAGCCATGGCGTATTGCTGGGTGGGTTGGATCTGCTGGGCAATGCTGATGATCTTGCGGGCGTAGCCAGGGTCGGTGGCATAGCCGGCCTTCTGCAGCTCTCTGGCAAACTGCTCGGGGTTATCGGCCGACTTCACGGCATCTTGATAGCGGGCGTTGTTCTGCAGCAGGCTGACCAGGTCGTGGAAGCTGTCCTGGTAGGAGTCATAGGAGCGGAACGCCGCCGTCTCCTTGACGAACCGACCACCACGGAACTCGCTGGTGATCGCCCGCGCCTGGTCGCCCTGCCAATTGCCAGTGGCCTTGATGCCGAACAGGTTGTGACTGCTGCTGCCATCGGCCTGGCGCATGACCGACTTGCCCCAGCCGGTTTCCAGGGCTGCCTGGGCCACCAGGTAACGAGGGTCGATACCGATGCGCTTGGCGGCCTGCTCGGCCATGGGCAGCATGGTGGCGACGAACTCGGCGCTGTCGGCGAAGGCTTTCTTCGCTGGCGCCAGTGGGGGCTGGGCCATGGCGCGGCCATAGACCTGCATGGTGCCCGACGCGGCAACGGCCTGCGCCGGCTCCGCGTCGTTCTTGAGCCCCGCATCGCCCCGCACGCCCTGGCGCGCCGGCAAGGCGGCGGTGTTGGTCACCGCTGGCGTGCCGGTGGCCGACGGCACGATGCCGGTCAGCAGGCGATCGGTGAGCTTGCCGGGTAGCGCCAGGCGGCGCGAATTGAGCGCAGCCACGTCGTTGCGCGCGGCGCCAGCCTCCTGGGCATGCGCCGGCGCCACGACACGGGTGCCCCACAGCGCCGGCTGGTTGCCATCGACCCGCGGGAACGGGCTAGGGTTGGCCGCGACGCTGCCCTTGTTCTTGGACAGCTGGCGCATCAGCACGTCCTGCAGGCCGATGCCGCCCCCTTCGCGGGACATGCTCACCGCCAGCTGCTGGTCGTACATCTCCTGGTATTGCTTGACCGTCTCGGTGTTCATCGGATTGTCGGCGGCCAGCACGTCGCTGGCCTTGCGCGAGGCCTTGAGCATCTCGCTGACGAACAGCGACTCGAACTCCTGGGCCACCTTGCGCAGGTTGGCCTCGCTGTCGCGGTCGCCGACCTTGAGCGAGTTCAGGCGATTGAGGTCGGTGTACGATCCGCTGTCGGCCGTGCTGGAGACCAGGCTCTTGGGGTTCATCGCCAGCGTCCTCAGATCACGATCAGGTCGGCCTGCAAGGCGCCGGCCTGTTTCAGGGCTTCAAGGATGGCCATCAGGTCGCTGGGCGCCGCGCCGACCTGGTTCACCGCACGGACGATCTCATCGAGCGTGGTGCCTGGGCCGAACTTGAACATCGGCTTGGCTTCCTGCTCGGCGTTGACCCGCGAACGCGGAACCACGGCGGTCTGGCCATTGGAGAAGGGCCCCGGCTGGCTGACGATCGGGTCTTCGGTGATGGTCACGGTCAGGCTGCCGTGGGTCACCGCCGCGGGCGAGACCTTGACGTTCTGGCCGATGACGATGGTGCCGGTACGCGAGTTGATGATGACCTTGGCCACGGCCTGGCCGGGGTCGATCTCGAGGTTTTCGAGGATCGACAGGTAATCGACGCGCTGGCTCGGGTCCATCGGTGCGCTCACCTGTACCGACCCCCCATCCAGGGCCTGGGCGACCCCTGGGCCGAGCAGTTCGTTGACCTTGTCGACGATACGCTTGGCGGTGGTGAAGTCAGGCCGATTGAGGTTCAAGGTCAGGCTGTTGCCCTGGTTGAATCCGCTGGGCACGGCACGTTCGACGCTGGCGCCACCGGGAATGCGACCGGCCGACGGGACGTTGACGGTGATCCGCGAGCCGTCGCGGCCTTCGGCATCGAAGCCACCGACCACCAGGTTGCCCTGGGCAATGGCGTAGACGTTACCGTCGATGCCTTTGAGCGGGGTCATCAGCAGGCTGCCGCCGCGCAGGCTCTTGGAGTTGCCGATCGACGACACGGTGATGTCGATCACCTGGCCGGGCTTGGCGAACGCCGGCAGGTCGGCATGCACCGACACCGCTGCGACGTTCTTGAGCTGCACGGTGCCGGTCCCCGCCGGCACCTTGATGCCGAATTGCGACAGCATGTTGTTGAAGGTCTGCAGGGTAAACGGCGTCTGGGTGGTCTGGTCACCCGTGCCGTTCAGGCCCACCACCAGGCCATAGCCGATCAGCTGGTTGGTGCGCACGCCTGAAATGCTGGCAATGTCCTTCAGGCGCTCGGCATGGACGCCGAACGCGCAGGACAAAAGGATCGTCGCGGCAAGCAACTGCCTGAAATTGAACATGGGCATCCGCACTCAGAAAGGCCACAGCGGGCTGAGGAAGAAGCGGTCCAGCCATCCGGGCTGGCTGGCATCGGCAAAGGAGCCGGTCCCCGAATAGGTGATGCGCGCATCGGCCACGCGGGTCGAGGGCACGGTGTTGTCGGTGGCGATATCGTCGGCACGGACCAGGCCTGCGATACGCACCAGCTCGTCGCCCGTGTTGAGGGTCATCCACTTCTCGCCGCGCACGGCGACGATACCGTTGGGCAGCACGTCGGCCACGGTGACGGTGATCGAGCCGGTCAGGGTGTTGCCCTGGGCCGCCTTGCTGTCGCCCTTGGTCGAGCGGTCGCCGCTGTAGCCAGCGTCCAGGCTCAGGTCCCCGCCACCGAAGGGATTGTTGGTGTTGGGTACGGCGCCAAACAACGAACTCAAGCCCAGGCTCGCCTTGCTGTTCTTGGCAATCTGCGAGTTGGCGCTCTTGCTCGCCGAGGTACGTTCGTTGAGGGTGATGGTGATGATGTCACCGACCCGGAACGCCTTGCGGTCGCCATACAGGTTCTGCTCGAAACCGGCCTGGTAGATCGAACCGTTGTTCGCCGCCGCCGGCAGCGGGGTACGCGGCAACACCGGCGCGTAGTACGGGTCGTTGGGCTTGGCCGACGGTGCAACGCAGCCAGTCAGCAACACCACGCCACCCAGGGCGAAGACGGATAACAGACGATTCATGACGCTTACCTCACGGTGTAACAGGGCTGCAGTTGCGACTGCCAAGGCTTTCAGGGCTTAGAGCTGCTGGGTAACGAACGAGAGCATCTGGTCAGCGGTGGAGATGACCTTGGAGTTCATCTCGTAGGCACGCTGGGTGGTGATCATGTTGACCAGCTCTTCCACGGTGCTGACGTTGGAGTTTTCCAGGGTCTGCTGCAGGGTGGTGCCGAAGCCGTTCAAGCCTGGGGTGCCGATCTGCGGCGCGCCGCTGGCGGCGGTTTCCAGGAACAGGTTGCCGCCCATCGCCTGCAGGCCGGCCGGGTTGATGAAGTCGGCGGTCTGGATGTTGCCGATGACTTGCGCGGCCGGGTTGCCGGCGGTGGTGATCGACACGGTGCCGTCCTGGCCGACGGTGAAGGTCTGCGCCTCGGGCGGGACGATCACGGCAGGTTCCAGGGCGTGGCCGCTGGCGGTGACGATCTGGCCATCGGAGTTCAGGTGGAAGGTGCCGTCGCGGGTGTAGGAGACGGTGCCATCAGGCTGCAGGACCTGGAAGAAGCCACGGCCATTGATCGCCATGTCCAGGGGGTTCTCGGTGGTCTGCAGGCTACCGGTGCTGAAGTTCTTCTGGGTGCCGACGATGCGCACACCGGTACCGACCTGCAGGCCCGACGGCAGCTCGCTGTCTTGGGTCGATTGGGCACCGGGCTGGCGCTTGATCTGGTACAACAGGTCCTGGAACTCGGCACGGTCGCGCTTGAAACCGGTGGTCGAGGCGTTGGCCAGGTTGTTGGAAATGACCGTCAGGTTGGTGTCCTGGGCGGACAAGCCGGTTTTACTGACCCAAAGAGCCGGAAGCATAGTGTTCTCCTCGTGCGCCTGTTTTACGGCACCCGTTCAAATGTGATTAGCCGATTTGCAAAACCCGAGCCATGGCTTCATCGCCTTCCTTGGCCGTGTTCATCATCTTGACGTGCAGCTCGAACTGCCGGGCCAGCGCCAGCACCGAGGTCATCTCCTCCACGGCGTTGACGTTGCTCGCCTCGAGGAAGCCCGAGACCACCTTGACGTTGACATCGGCCTGCGCAGGCTGGCCGCTCTTGGTGTGGAGCATGCCGTCCTGGCCCTTGGTCAGGTTGGCAAGGTCTGGCTTGACCAGCTTGATGCGGTCGACCTCGGCCATCACCCGCGGGTCTTCACCCATGGCGCGAATGCTGATGGTGCCGTCCTCGCCGATTTCGACCTTCTGCTCTGGCGGCACGGCGATCGGGCCGCCGTTGCCGAGCACCGGCATGCCATTGCCGGCGCGCAGCACGCCGAGGGCGTCAATGTTCAGGCTGCCGGTGCGCACGTAGGCTTCGCTGCCATCCGGTGCCTGCACGGCGATGAAGCCATTGCCGCTGACGGCCACGTCCAGGTCACGACCGGTTTCCTGCAGCGCGCCTGGGGTGAAGTCGGTGGCCGGGCGCTCGGTCAAGGCATAGGCCCGCGCCGGAAAGCTGTCGCCGAACACCGGCATCGAACGCGCCTGCTCCAGGTCGCGCTGGAAACCATTGGTGGAAATGTTCGCCAGGTTGTTGGCATGGGCCCGCTGGGCCAACGCGTTCTGGCTGGCGCCGGTCATCGCCACGTAAAGCATCTTGTCCACAGAGTCTCCTTCGCGCGTTCACAGGTTGCGCTGTCGCATTAAGGCAGGCTAAGCAATTATCGAACCAACTCGCTCGCGCCCGTCATTGCGGGGCTGCAGCGCATTGAAGGGGGCTATACCGTCAGATTTTCGGCAAAAGATTGCCAGCCACCGGCAAACCGCTCAGGGAGCGCGGCATCCGGCGTTGTTGTAAGGCCCTGCGTGCAATACCCATCCCTCCCCGGGCTTGGTCTGCGCGCACAGGTAACGTCCGGTCAGCTTGCTTTGCCACTGGTAAAAAGGCGCGGGCGCCGCGTGTAACGGGACGTTGATCATCAGCAGCGCGATCAGCGTCGTCGAAAAGATCAGTCTATTCACCAGTACCCCCTTGCCATCCAAACGAACAAACGCTAAATCATTGATTTAGCTGAACCTGTGAGAGCGCGCCGTGTGCCGAGACGCCGCACCGCGCGATCGGGCGCGTAGCGGCCGTAGAATCAGCCACCCCCAATTTTTCTGACACACCGCGATTGCAGGTTTTGCGGCCGCTGCGCAGCCGATCGCGGCACAAGGCGCGATGGGCCGCAAAGCGGCCCAAAACCAACAGCGCGTTCTTGAGTGAACCGCATTGCCGGCCTGCCGGGGCCGGTGACCTGCACAACCCTTACGCCATCTGGATGATGGTCTGCATGAGGGTGCTTTCGGTGGAGATCGTCTTGGCGTTCGCCTGGTAGTTGCTTTGCGCCTTGATCAGGTTGACCAACTCGCCGGTCAAGTCAACGTTGGAGTCCTCCAATGCGCCGCCAGCGATCTTGCCCAGCGTCCCAGTGTCGGGCCTGCCATCCACCGCCACACCGGATGAGTAGGACTCCTGCCAGTTGGTGCCGCCAAGCGGCGTGAGACCCTGCACGTTGGCAAAGTTGACGATCGCCACCTGGCCAATCACCTTGTTCTGGCCGTTGGTGAAGTTGGCGAACAGGTTGCCGCCTTGGTCGACCGACAGGCCAGTGAGCTCCCCTGTGGCATAACCATCCTGACTCTTCGCGGTGGTGGCCGAGGCTGCGTTGTACTGGGTGGCACCCAGCATATCCAGGCTCACCCCGCCTGCATTGGCAGTCGCGCCATTGCTGCCCCAGGTGCCCGCCGCACTCTTTTCGGCAGGCACCCAGCCCTCGAGCCTGAACGACTTGTCTGCCCCGATCGACAAGCCACCGGGGACCGGCCCCGCCGTCATGCCGGCGGCATCCAGAACGCCATCGGACTGGAAGGGAAGCTGGTTGACCAGCGGCGCAGTCGAAGTCGGGTCGCTCGGGTTACGCCCATCGATGGTGGTGTACATCGACCAGGAGTTGCTACCGGTGTCCTTGACGAAATACTGGTTCAACTGATGCGCATTGCCTTGGCTGTCAAAAACATCCGTATTGAACGTGTAGTTGTAGGTGTTCACATTGGAGGGATCGAACGGCGTCACGCTGGGTGCGGTGGCGGTCGAGTTGAGGTTGACGGTTTCAGAGATCCGCGAGGTCGGATTGGGCGTCAGGTTCGACGTATCGATCTTCAGGTTCGTCAGCCCGCCCTGAATGATATTGCCCTGGGTATCAGCCGCGTAGCCTTGCAGGTTGGCGCCGGAGGAATTGACCACATTGCCTTCCTTGTCGCTGTAGAAAGCACCCGCGCGGGTGTAGATCTTCGAGCCATTGTCATTCATGGCAAAAAAGCCGTTGCCATCGATGGCCAGGTCCAGGCTCTGGCCCGTGCTGTTGATATTGCCGGAAGTAAACAATTGCGACACCGCAGCGGTGGTCACGCCACTGCCAGCGCTGGTGCGACCGCTGGCCCCGCGAATGGAGGCCGCATACTGATCGGCAAACTCCGCCCGTGACGCCTTGAAGCCGGTCGTGGCTACGTTGGCGATGTTGTTACCGGTGACGCTCAGGGCCTTGTTGGCTGCATAAAGCCCGCTCAGGCCAATATTGAAAGACATTTGCTCACTCCTGCCGCTCGAATCGGCCCTTAGATTCCAATCGTTTGTACTTTCGACAATGCCACGCTACCCAGGCCTGCCAGATTCAACATCATTTCCGAACCGTTGCCGCCCATGGTCACGCTACTCACCATCGCTGGCAGGTTGGTAGCCATCGCGGTCTGCGCGCCGTCGACTTCGCCCGTGGCCTTGAAGGTGTAGACCCCAGCAGGCGCCAGCTCACCGTCGCTGTCCTTGCCGTCCCAGGCGAAATCGACCCTGCCGCCCGACTTGCTGCCCAGATCGATGCTGCGCACCAGTTCGCCTTCAGCGTCATAGATGCCGACCTTGACCGCCGAGCTGGAAGCAGTGAGGTTGATCGACCCCTTCATCTCCTTGCTGGTGTCCACCTCGGTCGAGTCGGTTTGCACGATGACGTTGCGCCCGACCAAGGACGAGGCCTGCAACGCCTGTGAAGACTGGAAGCCGCTCAGGATGGAGGACACGGAGCTGTTGAGCGTCTGCATGCTCTCAAGGCTGCTGAACTGCGCCAGCTGTGCGACGAACTCACCGTTCTCCTGCGGATCGAGCGGGTTCTGGTTCTGCATCTGGGTCACCAGCAGCTGCAGGAACGCATCCTTGCCCAGCGCGCTGCCGGCGGTGCCGGTAGTGCTGCTGGTGGCGCTCTCGGGCTTTTGCAAAGACGTCAGTACCGCGTTGGCAGCGCCACTGGTCGAATCGATAGTACTCATGGCGATATCCTTATCACTGACCCAGGGTCAGCACCTTCTGCATCATGGTCTTGGCGGTGTTCATCAGCTCGGCGTTGGTCTGGAACGAACGGTTGGCCGAGATCATGTCAGCCATCTCCTCGACCACGTTGACGTTCGGGTAGTAGACGTAGCCGTCCTTGTTCGCCGCCGGGTGGTTTGGCTCGTAGCGCGCCTCGAGGTTGCTCTGGTCCTCGACGATACCCATCACCTGCACGCCCTGCCCCGCCTCGCCCTGGTCCTGGAACAGGGACTGGCCGACACCGCTCTGGGCCTGCTGGAAGGTGGTGGCGAAGACCGGGTGGCGGGCGCGGTAGGTCTGGTCGATGCTCGAGGAGACGGTCTCGGCGTTGGCGATGTTCGAGGCGACGGTGTTGAGGCGGGTGCTCTGGGCACTCATGCCGCTACCGGCGATATTGAAGACACTGGCAAGGGACATGGATCACTCTCCGCGCAGGGCCGACATCAGCCCTTTGAATTTACTGTTGAGCAGCGTGAAGCTGGCCTGGAAGCCGATGGCGTTTTCGGCGTAGTTCGACTGTTCGATCTGCGCGTCTACGGTGTTCTGGTCGATCGACGGCTGCATCGGGGTGCGGTACTGCAAGGACTCGTCGCCCATGCTCAGGCCTTGGGCCTCGATGTGCCGGGTGTTGGTCCGCTCCAAGGCGAAATGACCGCTCTGGCGCTTCTCGCTCTCGGCGGCCAACACCGAGGAGAAGTCCATGTCGCGCGCCTTGTAGTTGGGCGTGTCGGCGTTGGCGATGTTATTGGCCAGCACCTCGGCACGCTGGCCGCGGAAGCTCAGTGCCTTTTCATGGATGCCGAGCGCTTTGTCGAAGCTGATGCTCATGTCAGGGAAACCTTCGAAGGTTGACCGGAGTGTTCGTTGGCTAAGCTCTAGCAAGCCTTGTGCCAACAGATCAAACACCGGTCTTTCGAGGGTTCCAGCCCCTTGCCGCTCTCGCCACTGCCAGAAAAGCGGCAACGCTTTTCCGCCTGGCGTCAGCAAAGCGGCAAAACAGCAGCTGCAAGCCTCAAGCTTCAAGCTGCAAGAAAAAGCCGCTCTGCATGCGCCTTTAGCTTGTCGCTTGAAGCTTGAAGCTTATTTGGCCTGGTAGATGATGCCTGGGCTGCACTGGACCATACGGTAGTGTTCCGGCAGGCCATTGAGGGCTTCGGAGGCGCCGAGGAAGAGGTAGCCGCCGGGCTTGAGGGTGCTGTGGATGCGCAGGAGGATGTCCTTCTTGACCTGGGCAGAGAAGTAGATGAGCACGTTGCGGCAGAACACAATGTCGAACTTGCCCAGGCTGGCATAGCTGTCGAGCAGGTTGAAGGAGCGGAATTCGACGCGGTTGCGGATCGCGGGCTTGATCGCCCAACGGCCGGGAGCCTTGACGTCGAAGAAGCGCTGCAAGCGTTCCTGGGACAAGCCTCGGGCAATGGCCAGGCTGTCGTACTCGCCGGTCTTGCAGTTGGCCAGCATGGCACCGGACAGGTCGGTGGCGAGGATCTGCGCGCCCATCTTCAACTGGCCGAGGTGGCTGCGTTCGAATTCGTCGATGGCCATGGAAATCGAATACGGCTCCTGCCCGGACGAACAGGCCGCCGACCAGATACGCAGACGCTGCCCGGGATTGGCCTTGATCTGCTCGGGCAGGACCTTGTGCTTGAGCACCTCGAACGGATAGGTGTCGCGAAACCACAGGGTTTCGTTGGTGGTCATGGCATCGACCACCTGTTCGCGAAGGCCGCTGCGTGGCTGGGTCTGAATACGCTGCACCAATTCGCTCAACGATTTGATGCTCTGGCGCTCCATCAGCTTGTTGAGACGGCTGGAGACCAGGTACTGCTTATTCTCGCCCAGCAGGATGCCACAGGCTTTTTCCAGAAAGACCCGGAACTGTTCGAAATCCAAATTACCCGTAGACAAAGCTGCCGCCTCTCAAATCGTCTGTAGCGCCAGGGTCAGACCCCTGGCGGTTCAATGCGTCGCCTTGATGCGATCGACTACCCGCTGGGCCAGGTCATCCGGCTTGAACTTGGCCAGGAAGTCATCGGCGCCGACCTTCCTGACCATGGCGTGGTTGAACACGCCCGACAGGGAAGTATGCAGGATGATATGCAGCTTTTGCATGCGCGGATCGTTGCGAATCTCCGCGGTCAGGGTATAGCCGTCCATTTCCGGCATTTCAATGTCGGAGATCATCATCAGGAATTCTTCCTCCGGACGCTTGCCCTCATCGACCAGCTTGCGCAGATAATCCAGGGCCTGGCGGCCATCGTTGAGCGCCACCACCTCGACGCCGACGGTCTGCAGACAACGGCTGACCTGCTTGCGCGCCACCGACGAATCGTCGACCGTCAACACCCGCAGCATCACGGCCTTGTCCTGGACCTCGGCATCGACCACACCTTCGGAGATCGCCTCCGACGTCGGCGCCACCTCGGCCAGCACCTTCTCCACGTCGATGATTTCCACCAGCTTGTTGTCGATCCGGGTCACGGCCGTCAGGTAGTGATCGCGGCCGGTGCCCCTGGGCGGCGGATGGATCTCTTCCCAGTTCATGTTGACGATGTGCTCGACCGAGTGCACCAGAAACCCCTGGGTCTTGGTGTTGTACTCCGTGATGATCACGAAGCTGTTGCGCGTCTCTTCCTGAAGACCGGGCAGACCGGTTGCCATCGACAGGTCGAGGATGGGAATGGTCGCTCCCCGAATATTGGCGACACCGCGCACCACTGGATGGGACTTGGGCAACACTGTCAGGCTCGGGCACTGCAGCACCTCCCGTACCTTGAACACATTGATGCCATAAAGCTGCGCGCCATTGAGGCGGAACAACAGCAGCTCGAGGCGATTCTGCCCCACCAGTTGCGTGCGCTGGTTCACCGAATCCATAACACCAGCCATGCCAGACTCCTTCACAACGTTTTGAGCTTGCGTACCAAGTCGGCACGGGCTTTGCTTTTTTGAGTGTCATGCACATTAAAACGACATTTTCCCGACGACTGACGCGCCTGTTGCCTGGCCTGCTGGCCGTGCTGTGCCTGTGGGCACCCGGCGCGCGCTCGCTGGCTGACGCGTTTACCTTGCCTGAACAGCTTATCGGTGCCACCCAAGGGTTTCTTGAGTTCACCGTCGAAGATTATCTGGCGAGCAGCCAGACCGACGGCCGCTACGACATCCAGGTCAACACCCTTGACCCGCGCTTGCGCATGCCGGTGTGCCCGCAGCCACTGGACGCCACCCTGGAAAGCCCAGCCCAGCCAATCGGCCGGGTGACGGTACGGGTGCGCTGCAACGGCAGCGCGCCGTGGACGGTATTCGTGCCGGCGCAGGTCCGCCTGTTCCGTGACGTGGTCACCATGGTCCGACCGCTCAAGCGCGAGAGCGTGGTCGGTGCGGACGACGTCGCCCTGCGCGAACGGGACGTCGGCCTGCTCAATCAAGGTTTTTTGACGCAACTGGACCAGGCGGTGGGCATGAAGCTGCTGCGCCCGACGGTGATGGACCAGGTGCTGACCCCGCAGCACCTGGAACAGGCCGACGTGATTCGCAAGGGCGACCAGGTGGTGATCGTCGCCCGCAGCGGCAGCCTGGCCGTGCGCATGCCAGGCGAGGCCCTGGCCAAGGGCGGCCTGAGCGAACAGATCCGGGTGCGTAACCTGAATTCGAAACGGGTGGTCAAGGCCCGGGTCACCGGGCCCGGAGAGGTCGAGGTCACCATGTAACAGAATACTGGCGAGGAGGAACCGCATTTCCTAAACTGTGTCAGAACGGGTTAGGCGAGCTTGCTGAACAGGCGGCTGTGCATTTAAGCCTAAAGTTTCTTTCGGGTTGGCCGAAAACAAGGCAAGCGTCCAAACACCCAGAGGTTTTCTGATCATGGTCATCGACTTCAGTCGTGTGAATAACTCCCCGCCCATCACCGGCGGCGTGCGCGGCAACAGCGCATCCGGCAACGCCGAGAAAACCGGCGAAACCACCCAGGCTGCCCAAGGCGCCGGTGCCAGCGGAGAAGCGGTACACCTCAGCCCAGAGGCACAGCAGTTGCAGAAAATCAGCGACAACCTGCGCGACCAGCCAGAAGTCAACAGCGCTCGCGTGGCCGAGTTGAAGCAGGCCATCGCCGACGGCAGCTACCAGGTCGATGCCGGCCGGGTCGCCAGCAAACTGCTCAAATTCGAAGCCCAGCGCTGACCTGACGGCGCGCTGACTCCAAGGACGCTACAAGCCAAGAGCCAGCCATGCACGACACTACCCTGCTGCAACTGATCGAAGACGACATCGCGCCAACGCAACAGCTGCTCGAACTGCTGCAGAACGAAGCAGTGGCCTTGCATGGGCGCGACATGCCGCTGCTGGAGACCCTCCTGGCGCGCAAGCAGTCGTTGATCATTCTGCTCGAACAGCAGGGGCGGCGCCGCTCCAACCTGCTCACCAGCCTCGGCCTCAGCGCCGATCGCGCCGGCGTGCAGGCACTGGCTGCCCAGTCGCCCCACGGCGACGTCATGCTGCAGCAGCTCGACGTGCTCACCCAGCTGATGGATGCTTGCCAGAAGGTCAACGCGACCAACGGACGGATCATCCAGATGCAGCAGCACGCCACCGCCACCCAGATCAGAATCCTCATGGGCGGCGACGCGCCATCGCTCTACGACAGCCGTGGCAGCACTTCGCCACTGGCCAAGCCTCGGGCCATCAGTCAGGCGTGATTAGTGGTATCAAGGCACGGTACACGCTGGCAAAATGCCGCTATTCGCGTGTGCCGTTTTGCCTGGAGATTGATAACCCGTGTTCCATGAAGCCGATGCTCCGCAGCCGCCAAAGGTGCTGGACACCCCCTTGGAAATCGCTGCGAACCTGCGATTGCTGCTAGAGAGCCACGACCCACTGGTCATTACCTTTCATGAGCACAGCCAGCGATTCCAGAGCTATGTGGTGCATGTCGACCGCGACAGTAGCACCTGGGCGCTGGACGAGATGGTCCCGCGCGATGGCGAGCGTTTCCTGGAAAGCGGCGAGCCCTTTCGCATCGAGGGCTTTCATGACGGCGTGCGCATCGCCTGGGAATACAACGGCCCGCTGAACATCACCCAGATTGACGGCCACCGCTGCTACCGCGGCGCGCTGCCACTGGAAGTGACCTACCATCAGCGGCGCAACGCGTTTCGCGCCGCCCTGAAACTCTCGCGGCTGATGGATATCGTCTTCGATGGCAGCAAGCTCAAGGGCCTCGGTGCCCTGCGCGGCAAGCTGCTGGACATTTCCGCCACCGGCTGCAAGCTGCGCTTTGACGGCAATATCGAGGACCGACTACAGCTGGGCCAGGTGTACGAGAAGTTTTCGGCCGGTCCACCGCTGGGGTTGAGCCAGACGATGGTGGAGCTGCGCCACCTGCATTACGAAGAGCGCATCAACACCACTTTCGCCGGCGTGCGCTTCCATAACCTCAATGGCCAGATGCAGCGCAAGGTCGAAAGCTTCGTCTACCAGCTGCAGCGCGAAGCGCACCGGTTCGACAAAGACGACTATTGATCGAACCTATCGCGGGGCACGTCCGGTCCTCGACGCGCGCCCCGCGATGGTTTCATACCTGGGCAGGTTTGTCCGCCCCGGCTTCCTCGACGCCCTCCACCGCCTCCGCTGCTTCCTCGGCTTCGGTATCTTCAGCCGCCACCGGCGTCTGCATCTGCTCCTGCACCACCTGCTCATCGACACGCGGGTCAAGGGCCGCCGACAAGGGCGAGCCGGCCGCCGGCATGGCCACGTGGTGCAGCGGCGCATCGTCCACCTGGTGCAGGTTGGTCACGGCCTTCGGTCGAATTCGCCAGACCAGGACCAAGGCAAAGAACACGAAGAAGGCGTAGAGCATCTGCGGGCCGAACAGCTTCATCAGCACCCCGGCCGCCAACGGGCCGATGCTGGCGCCAACGCCATAGGTGATCAGCAGCATGGCGGTCAACGATACCCGCCGCTCGCTCTCCACGTGGTCGTTGGAAAACGCCACCGCCAGGGGATAGAGACCGAACTGCAGCAGCGAAATCAGAAAACCGATGCCGAACAGCAGCTCCAGCGGCACGCTGGGCAGGATCGCCAGTGGCAGCGCCATCAGCGCCAGGCCCAGCGCCAGGCTGCGGATCAACAGTGCCCGGTCGTAGCGATCGGATAGCCAGCCCAGCGGCCACTGCACCACCAGCCCCGCGAAGATGCAGCAGCCCATGAACAGACCGACCTGCTCGGTGGACAGCCCCTGGTTGGCCGCATACACCGGCGCCAGACCATAGAACGAGCCGACGATCAGGCCCGAGCCGAGCACCGTGATCAGCGACTGGGGCACGCGCTTGATGAAGAACTTCGGTTCCATCGGTGCCGGGTGCAAGGGCGCTGGGTGAATGCGCCGGGTCATCGCCACCGGCACCAGGCACAGGGCAAAGCACATGGCGACCAGCATCAGCAGCTCAGGTCCCAGCTGCGGATGCACCACCAGCACCAGCTGGCCGAGGACCAGGCCCAGGTAGGAGGCGATCATGTAGCCGCTGAACACCGCGCCGCGCTGGCGCGCGTCGGCCTGCTCGTTGAGCCAGCTCTCGATGACCATGTACTGGCACATCATGCCCAGGCCGACGATCATCCGCAGGCCCACCCAGGCCGGCAACCAGTTGCTCATGCCATGGCCGAGCACCGCCGCGCCGACGATGCCGGCACAGGTGGCGTAGGCGCGGATATGCCCGACCCGAGCGATCAGCCTGTGTCCGATCTTGCCACCCAGGGCGAGACCGAAATAGTTGGCCGCCATCAGCGCACCGACCCAGAGGCTGTCGACGTTGTCGGCGGCCAGACGCAGGGCCAGGTAGGTACTGAGCAGGCCAGAGCCGATCAACATCATCAGGGCAGCGAAATACAGCGAGCGAAATGACTTCCAGATCTGTCGCATCAGCGTCCCGGTGGGCTCCTTGGGGCAAGTGGAGAAGTGCTTGAAAGCATAAGGGGAAAACCGGGGCAACGCAGGCCCATGTCGTCAAAAAACAGGTGCGCGGCGTGCCTGCACCTGTTTACGTCCGTGCCGGCCAAATCGGCCTCAGGCCTGCGCCGCCAGCACGCGCCGCTCCCAAGGGGTGATTTCGTTGAAGAAATCGGTCAGCTCCAGGGTCTTGGTCGCGATATAGCCTTCGATGAACTCCTTGCCGAACAGTTCCCGCGCCAGCGCGCTACGCTTGAGCCGCTCCAGTGCCGCATGCAGGGTACAGGGCAGGCTCAGGTGATCTGGCACGGCGAACTCGCCCTGAATCGCCGGGCTTGGCTGCAGGCGGTGCTCGATGCCATGCAGCCCCGCCGCCAGGCTGGCGGCGATGGCCAGATAGGGATTGGCATCGGCGCCGGGCAGGCGGTTCTCGACCCGCCGCGCCACCGGCGCGCTGGCTGGAATGCGCAGGCCGGCGGCGCGGTTGTCGTGCGACCAGCAGGCATTGTTGGGCGAGGCGTAGGGGTGGCAGAGGCGCTGGTAGGAGTTGACGTTGGGCGCAAAC
>JAEWGL010000239.1 GCA_023388335.1 Pseudomonadota bacterium
GACGGGCGATACCTGCCATAGCCGCTAGAAAAATCAAGGCAACCTAGGGTTTTCCAGCAGCACTCATACCTTCATCAACCACACTCACCCTGTTCTTCTGCGCTGTAGCGCGTCCCTCGCCACACCGACCTATCGGCCTCTTCGAGGGGTTGCTCAGCCGTCATTCCAACAGCCCCACACGCGCTTCTTGCACCCACACCCAGCCGGATGACGAGCTTCAAGTACAGCTTCTGAATGGCGTGAGCGCGCGCACCGCAGCAGGGTGCGTCGCTGCGCCCAGACACGATTTGTCAGCACCGGACGGAGATCTGCGGCTAAGGCACCCACCGTGCCACCCTACGGGCGCTACGCCCGATCGCGGCGCGCGGCCGCTCAGGTCATCACGCAGGCGACATCGCACTTGTGGAGCTCACCGTTACGCCAGGTGGTCCAGTGCCGACCGCAGAAATCAATGATTTCAGGGAGGCTTGGCTCGCATGCCTCAGGCCGGCCCACGCGCCACTATGAGGGTGTTGCGCCCTGCGCTCTTGGCGTATCGCTTTTGCGCACCTGCGCCGAAAGGGTGCCGCCAACTTCAAATCCACGGGACCACGTGCACGCCGCCGTTGGGTCAGTGAGCGACCGGGTGTGCTCGGGCCAGCAGATCGATACCTAGAGAGTGAATCACCTTCCACACGGTATCGAAGCGGGGTTACAGCTGGTCCGAGTCTCATTGAACAGAACAACTCCCGAAACACCCCGCGATGAACTGCAGCGAACCTTGCGCCGCCATGGGCGTCCGAATCCTCATTGCTCTATGCGCCGAGGTTCGCTCGTGAAAGATATGATCGCCCGCAAATACCGCCTGGTAGTCAAGACATTTGGCTATATCGGCTGGTCGCTGTTCTGGCTGCTGATCTGGGACGTGCTGGTCACCCTGGAATTCATGCTGTTCTTCAACACCCGCTTCACCCTGCCCCTGATGCCATTGACATTGCTCGGCTCGGCGCTGGTGGTGCTGGTCAGCTTTCGCAACAGCAGTGCCTATAACCGCTGGTGGGAGGCGCGCACGCTCTGGGGCATGCTGGTGAACAGCTCGCGCAGCTATGGGCGACAGGTGCTGTCGCTGATCGACGATGAGGATGACGGCATCAACCCAATCAAGGCCACCTTGCTGCGCCGGCATATCGCCTATGTGAATTGCCTGGCCGCGCACCTGAAGGGCAACGCCTGCCCGGATGAGCTGATGGCCTTCATCCCGCCCCAGGAGTTCGAACGGCGCAACAACTCCAACAACTTCGCCAACGATATCCTCACAGGCTCCGCGGCGCTGCTGGCGCGGGAGTACAAGGCCGGGCGCCTGGACAGCATCCGCCTGGCGCGGCTGGAGTCGACCATGGTCGACCTGTCCAATGCCCAAGGCGGCATGGAGCGCATTGCCAATACACCCCTGCCCTACCCTTACGTGTACTTCCCACGGCTGTTCATCACGCTGTTTTGCCTGATCGTGCCGATCGGGCTGGTGGAGACGCTGGAATGGTTCACGCCACTGGCTTCCACAGTGGTCGGCTTCATGCTGTTGGCCATCGAGCGCATCGGCACCGACCTGCAGAGCCCATTCCGCTTCAGCGAACACCAGATCCAGATGAACACCATCTGCGAGACGATCGAGCGCAATCTGGAGTCGATGCAGCGTGATGCGCAATGCGAGAAGCTGGCGGCGGGCTAAGCATTCGACACGTCACGCCCTGACGTACCGCTGGCGCAGCACATCGCTGAAGGCATCCACCAGCAACACCAGCACCAGCATGGCGATGATCACAGTGCTGGCCTGGGCCTCCTGGAACAGGCTAAGGGTGGTGTAGAGCATCTGCCCCAAGCCACCGGCACCGACGAAACCGAGCACGCTGGCCATGCGAAT
Source organism: Pseudomonadota bacterium (assembly GCA_023388335.1). Classification (GTDB taxonomy): domain Bacteria; phylum Pseudomonadota; class Gammaproteobacteria; order Pseudomonadales; family Pseudomonadaceae; genus Aquipseudomonas. The sequence goes on from JAEWGL010000239.1 coordinate 1,901, forward strand.
GTTGTTCTCCCAGCGGTACAGGCTGTAGGCGAGCAACTGCGGCCAGAGGTTGGGCAAGGTGCCGAAGCAAAAGGCACTGACCTGGCTGCCGCCCTGCAAGCGGATGGCGGCAGCGGGCTCGGTTGGAGCGTTTTCCAGGGCTTCGGCAAATAGCCGACCTAGAACGCCGGCGGTGTGCAGGGCCAGGGCCAGGGTGCCGGCGTTCGGACCCAGGCCGGCCGCCAGCACGGTCAGCGCCGCCCAAACCAGCTCGGGAATCGCCCGCAGGGCATTGAGCAGCAACCGCGCCGCGCCTTGCAGCGGCCAGCCGAAACGCCCAGCCGCAGGCAAGGCCAGGCCTAGGCCCAGGACCATCGCCAGCAAGGTGCCCAGCCCGGACATGGCCAGCGTTTCCAGCGCCCCATGGCCTACCGCGCGCAGGTGCTCCGCGCTGAGGTCGGGGCTCAGGAAGCGTGTGGCGTAGCCGGCCATCTGCTGCAGCCCGCCATTGCCGACCAGCGCTTGCAAGTCCAGCTCCAGATAGGCAAAGGAGCCTGCGACGGCGCCGAGGATGGCGACGATCACCAGCAGGTTGATCACCCGGGTCATGCCAATCTCCCGCGCAGCACCCGGCTGAACTGGTCAGCCAGGAACACCAGGACCAGGAAGGCCAGGAGCATGCTCGCCACCTCGGCGCCGGCGAACATGCGCATGGACAGGTCGATCTGCTGACCGAGGCCGCCGGCGCCGACAAAGCCCATCACCACCGAGGCACGCACTGCGCACTCCCAGCGGTAGACGGTGTAGGACACCAGCTCCGAGCCAGCCGCTGGCAGGATGCCGTAGAGAAAGGCGCTGAGCCGGCTGCTGCCCCCTTGCAACAAGGCATGGGTGGGGCGCTGGTCGACCGATTCGAAGATTTCCGCGTAGACCTTGCCGAGCATGCCGCTGTAGGTGATGGCGATGGCCAGCACCCCAGCAGTCGGCCCCAGGCCTACGGCGCGGACGAACAGCAGCGCCCAGACGATCTCCGGCACGCTGCGCAGGAACACCAGCAGGCCACGCACCGGCAGGCGCAGCGTGCGTGACCAGAACCCCACGCGCCCGCCTCGCGACGCCGCGCCAAGGGATAACGCGCGGCTGGCCAGCAAGCTGGTCGGCACCGCCAGCAGCAATGCCAGCGCCATGCCGGCCGTGGCCACGGCGAGGGTTTGCAGGGTGGCTTCAAGCAGCAAGGCCATGAACTCGGCATCGTGGGCTGGCGGCCAGAAACCGCTGACGAAACTGCCCATCTGCTGACGATTGTCGGCCTGCAGCAACACGCCAGGGTTCAGCTCGCTCAGTTGCACGCCCGGCCACAACAGGGCCAGCGCCAGCAAGCTCAGCAGTACGCGCGGCAGGGCCGCCGGATCGCGGGCATCGCGGCTCAGCATCGAGGGATCTGCACGGTCAAGGTCGGGCCTGGCGCGGGTGGCGGCGGGGTCAGTTGTTCATTGGCATAGAGGGCATCGAGCAGGCGGTCGCTCACCTCATGGGCCGGACAGTCGAAGGCCACCTGGCCATCACGAATGCCAACCACCCGTGGAAAATGCGCCAGCGCTAGGTCCACGGCGTGCAGGCTAGCCACCAGGGTCACGCCGTGATCCTGGGCGTGGCGGTTGAGCAATGCCAGGCTATGGCCGGCCAGCACCGGGTCCATCGCCGACACCGGCTCGTCGGCCAGCAGCACCTGCGGGCGCTGGTACAACGCGCGGGCGATGCCCACGCGCTGCAGCTGGCCGCCGGAGAGCTGGCCGCACTGCACGAACAGCTTGTCGGCCAAGCCCAGGTCGGCAAGGACCTGGCGAGCACCCGGCACATCCAGGGGATACAGCAGGTTGAGCAAACCGCGCAGGGTGCCCCACTGCCCGAGGCGGCCAGCCAGCACGGCGGTGACCACCCGCTGGCGCAGCGGCAGTGGCGGCGCCTGGTGCACCAGCCCGACCCGCGCGCGCAGGCGCTGGCGGGCACGGGCCGAAAGCCGCCAGGGCTGCTCGCCGAGCAGCTCCAGGCTGCCTTCGCTGAGGCGACTGGCCGTGGCCATCAGGTGCAGCAGGCTCGACTTGCCGGCGCCTGACGGGCCGATGATCGCCACCCGCTCGCCGGCATCGATGGTCAGGTCCACGCCCCTCAGGGCCTGGACCTGGCCATGCCGCAAGCTGGCGCCGTGCAGGCGGATGCTCACTTGAGCAAGCCGGCGGCCCGCGCAGCCTCTTCGGTGCCCTGGTAGTTGTCAGGGCTGGTCTCGATGAAGCGGCTGGCCGCCTGCAGGTCGAGGATCGCCTTGTGCTCGGGATTGGCGGGGTCGAGATCGAGGAAGGCCTTCTTGATCTTCTCTTTCAGGGCCGGATCAAGGCTGCCGCGCACGGTCCAGTTGTAGTCATAGTAGGTCGGCGTGGTGGCGAACACCTTGACCTTCTGGGTATCGACCTTGCCCGAGGCGACCAGCTTATCCCAGACGCTGGCGTTGAGCACCCCGGCGTCGACCTTGCCGGCCTGTACCCAGGCCGCGGTGGCATCGTGGGCACCGGAGTAGGAAATGCGCTTGAAGTAGGCTTCCGGCTTGATGTCGTCGTTCTTGAGCATGAAGTAACGCGGCATCAGGCTGCCGGAGGTGGACGAGATCGAGCCGAAGGCGAAGGTCTTGCCCTTGAGATCGGCCAGGCTCTTCACGTCCGGGTTGGCGGTGATGAACTTGCTGGTGAACTGGGCATCCTGCTCACGCTGCACCAGCGGCGTGGCGGTCGGGTCCTTCAGGTGCACCTGAACGAAGGTGAAGCCGCCTAGCCAAGCCATGTCGAGGCGGTTGCTGGCCAGCGACTCGACGACCGCCGGGTAATCGGCCACGGGCACGAACTGTACCTTCATTCCCAGTTGTTGCTCGAGGTAGGCCCCCAGCGGCTTGAATTTGCGCAGCAGTTCGGTCGGCGCTTCGTCGGGAATGGCGCTGACGCGCAAGGTGTCGGCGGCCTGGGCGATGACCGCGGAGCAGGACAGCACGAGGCCAGCGACCAGCGCCAGGGGACGTTTGAGCATGGGGGATTCTCCGGTTCAATAGCGGGGAAGGAGCCGACGGTTGCCGACAGGATGGAATTATAAGAGCCGACGGCGTAAAGGCCAGCTTTGCTACAATCGCGCATCACGATTATCCGAGGTGCGTATGAGCGAACCGATCCGTCTGACCCAGTACAGCCATGGCGCCGGTTGTGGCTGCAAGATCTCGCCGAAGGTGCTGGATGTGATTCTCGCCGAGAGCGGCACCCAGGCCCTGGACCCGAACCTGTGGGTCGGCAACGCCTCGCGCGACGATGCCGCGGTGTATGCCCTGGACGACGAGCGCGGCGTGGTCTCGACCACCGACTTCTTCATGCCCATCGTCGATGACCCCTACGATTTCGGTCGCATCGCCGCCACCAATGCCATCAGTGACATCTATGCCATGGGCGGCGACCCGCTGATGGCCATTGCCATCCTCGGTTGGCCAGTCAATGTGCTGGCGCCGGAAGTTGCCCGCGAAGTGATCCGCGGCGGCCGCGCCGTGTGCGCCGAGGCCGGCATCCCCCTGGCCGGTGGGCATTCGATCGACGCCCCCGAGCCGATTTTCGGTCTGGCCGTGACCGGTGTGGTCAGCAAGCGCCACCTCAAGCGCAACGACACCGCGACCCAGGGCTGCCGCCTGTACCTGACCAAGCCGCTGGGCATCGGCATCCTCACCACCGCCGAGAAGAAGGCCAAGCTGCGCGAGCAAGACCAGGGCCTGGCGCGCGACTGGATGTGCACCCTCAACACCCCTGGCAGCCGCTTTGGCAAGCTCGACGGGGTCAAGGCCATGACCGACGTGACCGGTTTCGGCCTGCTCGGCCATCTGGTCGAGCTCGCCGAAGGCAGTGGCCTCACCGCCCACTTGCAATACGCCGCCGTGCCGCGCCTGCCCAGCGTCGATCATTACCTGGCCGAGGGCTGCGTGCCCGGCGGTACCCTGCGTAACTTCGAGAGCTACGGGCACAAGATCGGCGAGCTGAGCGAGGAGCAGAAACACCTGCTGTGCGACCCGCAGACCAGCGGTGGCCTGCTGGTGGCCGTCACGCCTGAAGGCGAGGCCGAGTTTCTTGCCGTGGCCGCCGAACTGGGCCTGACCCTTGCGCCGATCGGCGCGCTGGTCGAGCGACAGCGCCACGCGGTCGAGGTGCTGTAATGCGCGACGACTGCACCGACTACCGCCAGCTGTTCCTCGACGACGTGCCGCTGATGGACATGCGCGCACCGATCGAGTTCTCCAAGGGTGCCTTTCCCGGTGCCATCAACCTGCCGCTGATGGATGACCAGGAGCGGCAGAAGGTCGGCACCTGCTACAAGCAGCAGGGCCAGGCCGCCGCCATCGCCTTGGGCCACCAACTGGTCAGTGGCAACGGTAAGCAGGCGCGACTGGACGCCTGGGCCGCCTTCGCCAAGGCCAACCCCCAAGGCTACCTGTATTGCTTCCGGGGTGGCCTGCGCTCGCAGATCGTCCAGCAATGGCTCAAGGAACTGGCTGGCATCCAGTACCCCAGGGTGGTCGGGGGCTACAAGGCCATGCGCAATTTCCTCCTCGACACCACCGAGCACGCGGTGGCCGAGTGCGAGTTCGTGCTGATCGGCGGCCTCACCGGCACCGGCAAGACCGATGTACTGCAAGAGCTGGACAACGTCCTTGACCTGGAAGGCCACGCCAATCACCGCGGCTCGAGCTTCGGCAAGCGCGCCACCGGCCAGCCGGCGCAGATCGATTTCGAGAACCGCCTGGCCATCGATATCCTCAAGAAGCGCGCCCGCGGCATCGAGCAGTTCGTGCTCGAGGACGAGGGCCGCATTGTCGGCAGCTGTTCATTGCCGCTGGAACTCTACCAAGGCATGCAGCACTACCCGATGGTGTGGCTGGAGGACAGTTTCGACAACCGTGTCGAGCGCATCCTGCGCGACTACGTGACCAACCTCTGCGCCGAATTCGTCGGGCTGCACGGGGAAGATGCAGGCTTCACGCTGTTCGCCGACCGCCTGCGCCAGAGCCTGCTGAACATCCGTAAGCGCCTGGGTGGCGAGCGCTACCAGCGTCTGGCCGACCTGTTGCGGTTGGCCCTGGACGAACAGCTGCGCAGCGGCGCGGTCGACCTGCACCGCGCTTGGATCGAAGGGCTGCTCAACGAGTATTACGACCCGATGTACGCCTACCAGCGCGACGCCAAGTCCGATCGCATCGAGTTCGCCGGTGATCGCGTCGAAGTGCGCGAGTACCTGCGTGCCCGCGCTGCCTGGGAGCCGCGGCCGGTCACTGCTCGGGGTTGAGGACCCGCTCCAGTTCGGCGGCGCGGTCGCGGCTCATGTCGAGCATGCACAGTGCGCCCTGGAGGCGGTCGATACTGCCGCCGCTCAGGCTGCCGTGGAAAGCGCAGTTGCCGTCGCGGTACTTGATCCAGTTGCGCTGCACGTCCCGCAGGCGCTTCTGCGGTTCGGCGTCCAGCTTGGCCATCAATTGCTTGTAGACCCTGTTCAGGCGGCTATCCTGCACCTGGGTCTCGACCTGGATGCAGGTCTCCATGGCCAGGGTGGTGGAGGCCTTGTCCATGCACGGCGTGTAGGCCGGCGAGTAATCCGCGGCCTGGGCTGCGGTTGCGCCGAGGGCCAGCGTGGCGATGCCTGCCAAGAGGTAACGCGTGTCCATGTGAACTCCTTTGCGTCGGGTAGTGCTGAGCCTAGCATCGGCCCATCCAGTCTTCGACCCGGTGTCGAAAAATCGGATTGTTCCTGCACCGCCACTCGCCGCCAGCACCGCGGCTGGGTTCGAATGTCCATGCTTGAAATGGATATACAACACTGTGCCACATGCCTTTTCCCAGGAGTTCGTCGATGCCAGCCCCGGTCAACCTTGCAGCCCTGCTACCTCTGTTCATCGCCCTGTTGGCCGGCGCTGCCGTGCCGTTCCAGGCCGGCAGCAACGCCGCCCTCGGACGCTTGCTGGGCCACCCGTTGTGGGCGGCGGGGGTGTCGCTGCTGGTCAGCCTGCTGATGCTGGTGCCTGCCCTGCTGATCATGCGGGCGCCGTTGCCGCAGCTGCAGAGCGTGGCCCAGGCGCCCTGGTGGGCCTGGACGGGTGGGGTGGCCGGGGTCCTCTACATCACCGCCGCGCTGGTGCTGACACCACGCCTGGGTGCGGCCGGTTTCATCGTTTGCGTCATCGCCGGACAAGTGCTGTCGTCGCTGATCATCGATCACTGGGGGCTGATGGGCCTGCCGCAACGCCCGGTCAACGGGCTGCGACTGGTCGGGGTGGGGATGATGGTGGCGGGCATGCTGGTGGTGCAGTGGGGGACATCGCGCTAGGGGCGCTCTAGATCACGTTCTTGTCCTGGGGGCGCGCCTGATACTCCGGCGGCATCAACGCCTTGCCCGGCTCGAAATGCAGCGAGGGCATCTGCGTAGCGGCATACAGAACGCCTCCAAGGATCACCAGCAGCAGCCCGTCGAGCAGCCGCCAGCGGGGCATGTCACTGGCGCTGCGGGCCTGCCAGCACCACCCTGCCTGGCCGACGCAGAACAGCAGGATCGACAGCAGCCACAGGTAGAACCCCAGGCCCAGGCGGGTGACGTCCAGGAAGCGATAGCTCTGGCTGTCCGGTAGCCGCTCGATACCCAGGCTGCTGCCAGCCAGGTACAGCGCGCCCAAGCCCAACACCAGCGCGAAGCGACGCAAGCGCCGGCGACTGAGCATGGCCAGCGCCAGCAGCGGATTGGCAAACCACTGGAACAGCCCGAAAGGCATGCCCCAAGGGCCGTACAGCAGTGCCTGCAGGGCCGGCATGTGCGCGCCCCCGCTCAGGTGCGCAGCGTCCAGGCACAGGCTGAGAATGAACAGCAGCAGGCTGCAGGTCAGGTAGTAGGCGGGCAAACGTCGCTCCTTGGCCACAAGGACAAAGGCGCGACCATACCCCAGACCCGCCGCCAGCACCACGCCGCCTGGTCAGGCGACTTGCGCGCCCTCCTGCAGCCAGACCGGCTCGTTGGCCTCAAGGGGCGGCATGCCATAGGCCGCGCGGGCTGCATCGCAGCTCGGGTTGTGTACCCCGTCGACCCAGGACGCCTCGAACTCGCGGCAGGGGCTTGAACGCTGGGCGTAGAGGCTACAGCTGACCTGCGTGCCGACCTCTCCTACCAGGCCCACGCAACGGCAGGGCTTGCGGTCGGTACCGATCATCGCCACCCGTGACGGGGTGACCTGCACCACAAGATCGTCGGGCACCACACCGCCGGCCGAGACGCATTCGCCCCAGAAGAAGGACACACGGAAATACCCGCAGCAGGCGCCGCAGTTCAAACAAGGATTATGTTCGGACATGATGAGAACGGAGAGAGGGGAAGGGATTATCGTTATTGGAGGGCCGTGCCCAGGGCGCTAGTTGTAATGGATGCGGCGCTAAGCTGCAAGCTTCAAGCAGAACGGCGCCGCGCCCGCTTGTAGCTTGTAGCTTGTAGCTTGTAGCTTGTAGCTTGTAGCTTATTTCTGGCTCAGGCCATCGGCCCGGAACATCTGCCGTATGCCACGAATCGCCTGGCGGATGCGGTCCTGGTTTTCGATCAGGGCGAAGCGCACATGGTCATCGCCGTAGTCGCCAAAGCCGATACCCGGCGACACGCACACCTTGGCCTCGGCCAGCAGCTTCTTGGCGAACTCCAGCGAGCCCAGGTGGGCGTAGGCTTCGGGGATCTTCGCCCAGACATACATCGAGGCCTTGGGGTTCTCGACCATCCAGCCCATTTCGTGCAGCCCCTTGACCAGCAGGTTGCGCCGCTGGCGGTACTGCTCGGTGATGTCGCGCACGCACTGCTGGTCGCCTTCCAGGGCAGCGATGGCCGCGACCTGCAGCGGGGTGAAGGTGCCGTAGTCGTGGTAGCTCTTGATCCGTCCCAGGGCATTGACCAGTTCAGGGTTGCCGACCATGAAGCCGATCCGCCAGCCAGCCATGTTGTAGCTCTTGGACAAGGTGAAGAATTCCACCGCGATGTCCTTGGCGCCAGGCACCTGCATGATCGAGGGAGCCGTCCAGCCGTCGTAGACGATGTCGGCATAGGCCAGGTCGTGCACCACCAGCACGTCGTACTGCTTGGCCAGGGCCACCACGCGCTCGAAGAAGTCGAGCTCCACGCACTGCGCCGTAGGGTTGGACGGGAAGCCCAGGATCATCATCTTCGGCTTGGGGATCGACTCGCGGATCGCCCGCTCCAGCTCGTTGAAGAAGTCCACGCCCGGCACCAACGGCACCGAGCGCACCTGGGCCCCGGCGATCACGGCGCCGTAGATGTGGATCGGGTAGCTGGGGTTGGGCACCAGCACCGTGTCACCCTGGTCGAGGGTGGCGAGCATCAGGTGCGCCAGGCCCTCCTTGGAGCCGATGGTGACAATGGCTTCGCTTTCCGGGTCGATCTCGACCTGGTAGCGATCCTGGTACCAGCGCGAGATGGCCCGACGCAGACGCGGGATGCCGCGCGAAGTCGAGTAGCCATGGGTGTCTTCACGCTGGGCGACCTGGACGAGCTTCTCGACGATATGCGCCGGCGTGGCCCCATCGGGGTTGCCCATGCTCAGGTCGATGATGTCCTCACCGCGACGGCGGGCGGCCATCTTGAGCTCGGCGGTGATATTGAAGACGTAGGGGGGTAGACGATCGATGCGCGCAAAGCGGCGCGGCGAACCTGGGTTGGCCATGATTTCCTCGAGGACGTAAGCGCCCGGAACCGTCCGAGCGACGTTGGCCACTGCGGTGGCCGAGACCGAAGATAAAACGCCATGGGTCGCTGTGTAAAGGGCGCAATGCTTTGTCCGAGCGGCTGCCCTGCCCTGTGCGCCAACGTGCGCCAGCGCTCAGCACAGGGGCCTGTAGCTGTCGGCGTGCCACTGCTCGACGGACAGCCCCTCGCTAGGGTCCAGGCTGCCGCCCCGGACCTCGCTGAATGCCTTGCCCTGGTTGCCCTCATGGACGAAGCGCTCCTCGCCCTGTGATTCGGTCAGCAGGGTATAGGACGCGCTGCGCATGGCCCGGTATCGCTCATCGTCTTCGGCCATGCAGGTATGACACGCCATGAGTTGCTGGTCGCTCAGTTGCAGGCGCTTGGCCAGCGTCACGCCCCAGCGGGTCAGGCAGACCTCCGCGAAATGGCGCACGACCTGGCCGGGTTCGGCGAACACCTTGCCGCCACCGGTGCCATCCTCCGAGGCGTTGCCCACAAGCGTCGCATGCCGGCCCGGCAAGGGGAAGACATGGATCCGGGTGCTAGGGTCGGTGCCCGGTATCACGCAGGCAAAGCCCTTGGAGCGCTCGTCACGCGAGAAGAACCCTACGTATTCGCGCACATTGCCTGCCAACTGCGTGCGATGGGCCTGCAGGTTGCCCACCCCCGGCACTGGGTCGATGGCGAAGATCCGGACCGGCACGTCCTTGAGCTCGGGATCCTGTGCCATGGCATTGGCCAGCATGTGGCAACTGATGCCGCCCCGGCTCCAACCCACCAGGTTGACCTGGGTCGGGATCAGCTGCTTGCGGAACTGCGTGATGATCTGCTCCTGCAACGCCTGCGGGGTGACCTTGCGATCGCCGTAGTCGTAGGTGCGCCAGAACCAGGACCCCGTTGCCGTGGGTTCCGGTACCGGCACCCCGGCCTGCTTGAGCCGCTCGTACTGCTCATCGCTGAGCTTGGTGCGCTCCCAGTTGCTGCTGCCCTTGACGACCTGCAAGGCGTGCAGGACGTTCTCTTCCCAGCCATTGCCGAACAGCTGTCCGGTGATGTTGAAGTAGCCGCCGCCTTCGACGAACAACTCATCCTGCTGCAGGTTGCCGCTGCCTGGTCCGTCGATGGCAATCCAATCGGCGAACTCTCTGCCCTGGGTATTGGACGCCAGCGTGGCGACCAGCTCGCCATTCCAGAAATCGGGGTTGCTGTCATCAAAACGATCCGAACCGGTCCCGCAGAAATACACGGTAAACACACTCATGCTGCTTTCTCGCGTTGTTGAACACGAGCGCCAGCCTAGGATGCCCATGGGCGCGTCGGCAGGCGGAACAGCTGCCGGAGCGTGAAGGTTTTCAGCGCAAAAAAAAACGCCCCGGCCAAGGGCCAGGGCGCTTTTCACAACAGAGGAAATCAGCGTGCGTAGGTCATGAGCACATCGGCAGCTGTCTGACTGTCCACCGACATCATCACGCTCAGGGCGGTGACGGTGAGGATGGAGAAACCGAACACCTTGCGTGCCCACTTGCTGTCGTCCTCAGCCTTGTATCCGCCCCAGGCCATGTACAACCAGTACATGCCCATGGCAGCAGCGACGGCCAGGTAGCCCAGCCCGGCATAGCCGCCGAGGGTGAGCATCAGGGTCGCCAGCACGAACGCCAGGATGTAGAGCACGATCTGTTTCTTCGCCGCGAGAATACCGCGTGCCACCGGCAAGACCGGGATCTTGGCAGCGCTGTAGTCGTTGAAGCGGAAGATGGCGATCGCATAGCTGTGCGGCATCTGCCACAGGCTGAACATCACCAACAGGGTCACTGCAGCCAGGTCGAAGCTGTTGCTCACGGCGCAATAGCCGATCACCGGAGGCATGGCACCGGACAGGCTGCCGACCAGGGTACCGTGCACCGATTTACGCTTGAGCCAGAGGCTGTAGAAGCCGACGTAGATGATGAAGCCGATCAGGCCGAACAACGCCGCCAAGGCATTGGCCTGCGTGTACAGCAGGCCGAGGCCGGCCACCCCGAGCAGGGTGGCGTAGGCCAGCGCGACGCTCAGCGGCATCCCGCCCTGAACCATGACGCGGGTCTTGGTACGTTCCATCTTCTGGTCGATGTCACGGTCGATGCAGTTGTTGAACGCACAACCGGAGCCAACCACCAGCGAGGTACCGATCACCACCGACAGGAGCAGGGCGAAGTCCACATGACCTTGCGCGGCAAGGAAGAAACCGCCTGCCACGGAAAGCACGTTACCGAAAATGATCCCCGGTTTGGTGATTTGGATAAAGTGCTTCACGGACATGCAGTCTTACCTCACTTGGCCATCATCGAGGTGTGGATGCTGAACATGATCCACAGCGTCAGGCCGACCAACAATGCAATGACCATCACGGTGAACAGGAAGGTCGACACGTTCGAACGCTGCTCTTTAGAGCGGTCCATGTGCAGGAAGTACACCAGGTGAACCACGACCTGGATGACGGCAAGCGCCACCACGATCATGACGGTCAGGTCCTTCGGCAGGCTTGGGTACATCACCAGGCCGAACGGAATTGCCGTCAGGATGATCGACAGGACGAAACCGATCATGTAGGACTTCACGCTACCGTGGTTACCCTCGGCGTGATGGATATCGTGGGCATTGGCCATTACAGAACCCCCAACAGGTAAACGACGGTGAATACGCAGATCCAGACCACGTCCAGGAAGTGCCAGAACAGGCTCAGGCAGCTCATGCGCGTCTTGGAGGTCGCGGTGATGCCGTGCTTGTTGATCTGGTACATCAGGATCGCCATCCAGATCAGACCGGCGGTCACGTGCAGACCGTGGGTGCCGACCAGGGCGAAGAAGCCCGACAGGAAGCCACTGCGCTGCGGGCCAAAGCCTGCTTCTACCAGGTGATGGAACTCATAGACTTCCATCGCGATGAAGCCGGCACCGAACAGGAAGGTGACTGCCAGCCAGCCGAGTACACCGGCCTTGTTGCCCTTGAACATCTGCAGCATGGCGAAACCGAAGGTGATGCTGGAGAACAGCAGCAGGCCGGTTTCGACGGCCACGAAGGGAAGTTCGAAGATGTCATGACCCGACGGGCCGCCGGCAAAGCTGCCGGACAGCACCGCGTAGGTGGCGAAGAGCGACGCAAACAGGATGCAGTCGGTCATCAGGTACAGCCAGAAGCCCAGTACGGTCATCTGGCCCGAGTCGTGGTGGTGATCATCGTGCCCATGGTCGTGACCATGAGCACCAGCGTTGATTACTTGACTGGACATTGATTAAACCCGCTCAAACGATTCGACACGTGGGCCACCGGTAGTGACGCCAGCCAGGCGCAGGGCCTGCTGGTTTTCACCTTCGATGCGCGCCACTTCCTCGGCCGGAACCATGTAGCCCTGGTCGTCACGTGCAGCGTGGCGAACGAAGACAGCGATGGTTGCTACCAGGCTCGCGCCCACCAGCCACCAGATGTGCCAGATGAAGGCGAAACCGAATACCGCCAGCAGCAGGCCCATGAACACACCGGTCGAGGTGTTGTTCGGCATGTGGATCGGTTCGTACTTGGCCGGAACCTTGTACGCAACGCCCGCTTCCTTGGCTTCGTGCCAGGCATCCAGGCCAACTTTCTCTGGCATGGCAGCGAAGTTGTAGAACGGAGGTGGCGACGAAGTCGACCATTCCAGGGTACGGCCGCCCCATGGGTCGCCGGTCACGTCGCGGTTCTCGTTGCGATCACGCACCGACACGTACAGCTGGATCAGCTGGCATGCGATACCGAAGGCAATCAGCACGGCGCCACAGACGGCTACGTACAGGTAGGGTTCCCACAGCGGGTTGTCGGTATGGTTCAGGCGACGGGTCATGCCCATGAAGCCCAGCGCGTACAGCGGCATGAAGGCCACGTAGAAGCCGGAGATCCAGAACCAGAAAGCTGCCTTGCCCCAACGCTCGTTCAGGGTGAAGCCGAACGCTTTCGGGAACCAGAACGCGAAACCTGCGATGTAGCCGAATACCGCGCCGCCGATGATCACGTTGTGGAAGTGGGCGATCACGAACAGGCTGTTGTGCAGTACGAAGTCAGCACCTGGAACGGCCAGCAGTACGCCGGTCATGCCACCAATGGAGAAGGTGACCATGAAGCCCAGGGTCCAGAGTACTGGCGCGGTGAAGCGCAGGCGTCCCTGGTAGATGGTGAACAGCCAGTTGAACAGCTTCACACCCGTCGGGATCGAGATCAGCATCGTCGCCAACCCGAAGAAGGTGTTGACGCTGGCGCCAGAACCCATGGTGAAGAAGTGGTGCAACCAGACCGCGAAGCCCAGGACAGCGATCGCACCCGATGCGTAGATCATCGCGTGGTGGCCGAACAGACGCTTGCTGCTGAAGGTCGAAGTGACTTCCGAGAACACGCCGAACGCCGGCAGGATCAGGATGTACACCTCAGGGTGACCCCAGGCCCAGAACAGGTTGACGTACATCATCGGGTTCCCACCAAGCTCGTTGGTGAAAATGTGGAAGTCCAGATAACGGTCAACGGTCAGCAGGGCAAGGGCGGCAGTCAGGATCGGGAACGAAGCCACGATCAGCACGTTGGCCCAGGTGCAGGTC
>JAEWGL010000259.1 GCA_023388335.1 Pseudomonadota bacterium
ATGACGTCGAGGAAGACAGCTACATCAAGCCACTGCCCAGCGGTGACTTCCTGATCAAGGCCCTGACGCCGATCGAGAACTTCAACGAGTTCTTCGACAGCCAGTTCTCCGACGACGAGTTCGACACCGTCGGCGGTCTGGTGATGAGCGCCTTCGGCCACCTGCCCAAGCGCAACGAGACCACCGAGATCGGCCCATACCGGTTCCGTATTCTCAACGCCGACAGCCGCCGGATACACTTGCTGCGCCTGACCCCTATTACCCGCTAAGGATCTCCATGCGCTGGATCACCCGCCCCGGCTGGCCCGGTAACCTGCTGGCCGTGGCGGCCGGCGCCATCACTACCCTGGCGCTGGCGCCATTCGACCTCTGGCCCCTGGCACTGATCACCGTCGGCCTGTTCTACCTCGGCCTGCGCGAGCTGAGCCCGCGCCAGGCGCTGGGCCGTGGCTGGTGCTACGGTTTCGGCCTCTACGGCGCCGGTACCAGCTGGATCTATGTCAGCATCAACACCTACGGCGGCGCCTCGCCGCTGTTGGCCACCCTGTTGCTGGTGGCGTTCTTCGCCGCCATCGCCTGGTTCTTCGCCCTGCCCGCCTGGCTCTGGGCCCGCTGGCTACGGCGCAACGAGGCGCCCCTGGCCGATGCCCTGTGCTTCGCCGCCCTGTGGCTGTTGCAGGAGGCGTTCCGTGGCTGGTTCCTTACCGGTTTCCCCTGGCTTTATGCCGGCTACAGCCAGCTCGACGGGCCGTTGGCCGGCTTGGCTCCGCTGGGTGGCGTATGGCTGATCTCCTTCGTTCTGGCGCTGAGCGCCGCGTTGCTGTGCAACCTGCATCGCTTGCGTGCGCGCCGCTCGTTCCTGGCCGTGGGCGTGCTCCTGCTGCTGGCGCCGTGGGCCATTGGTATCGCCCTCAAAGGCCATGCCTGGACCCGTCCGGCAGGTGAACCGCTGAAAGTGGCGGCGCTGCAAGGCAACGTCGAGCAGGACCTGAAGTGGGACCCGGCGCACATCAACGCGCAACTGGCGCTGTACCGCGACATGAGTTTCAGCTCCAAACCGGTCGATCTGCTGGTCTGGCCGGAAACCGCGGTGCCGGTGCTCAAGGACCAGGCCCAGGGCTACATCGACATGATGGGCACCTTTGCCGCCGACCGGCACAGCGCGCTGATCACTGGCGTGCCGGTGCGCGAAGTGGTGGATGGCCAGCGCCGCTACTACAACGGCATCACGGTCAGCGGCGAAGGCGACGGCACCTACCTCAAGCAGAAACTGGTCCCTTTCGGTGAGTACGTGCCGCTGCAGGACATGCTGCGCGGCATCATCACCTTCTTCGACCTGCCAATGTCCGACTTCGCCCGCGGCCCCGAGGACCAGCCGCTGCTGCAGGCCAAGGGTTACCAGATCGCTCCGTACATCTGCTACGAAGTGGTCTACCCCGAGTTCGCCGCCAGCCTCGCGGCGCGCAGCGATATCCTGCTGACCATCAGTAACGATACCTGGTTCGGCACCTCGATCGGCCCGATCCAGCACCTGCAGATGGCGCAGATGCGCGCCCTGGAAGCCGGACGCTGGATGATCCGCGCGACCAACAACGGCATCACCGGCCTGATCGACCCGTTCGGCCGCATCACCGTCCAGGTTCCGCAGTTCGAGCGGGCGATCCTCTATGGTGACGTGGTGCCGATGCAGCAGCTTACTCCCTACCTACAGTGGCGTTCCTGGCCGCTGGCGATCCTCTGCCTGCTGCTGTTCGGCTGGGCATTGCTGGCCAGCCGCATTGCCAAGACGGTCTAGCCCGAGGGAGGGCCGCTGCGCGGCTCTTCGCGGGCAAGCCCGCTCCCACAGGGTCAGCGTCGGAACAGGATTTCAAGTACTGCAGAGGCAGATGTGGCAACTGTCTTGTGCCATGACTGGCCTCTTCGCAGCCCCCGCCCACAGACTCACCGCAATTTACAGTCAGCGCTGAACCTGTGGGAGCGGGCTTGCCCGCGAAGGGCCGCAGAGCGACCCCAAACCCACTCTTCAATAGAACAGCCGGTACCCAAGCAGCCCAACCGCCTCGTTGAGCAACTGGCCGTTCTGCCACACCGCCCGGCTCTCCGGCAACCACCCACCGAAGGGCCGCGCATGCTCCCGCCCAAGAAAGCCGACGGGTGCCGGCACCACCTCCATGCCCATGTGTTCGAAGCTCCAGCGCGAACGCTGCATGTGCCAGGCATGGGTCACCACCACCACACGACGGATCCCCAGCGGCTTCAGCAGGGCGGTGCTGAGTTGCGCGTTTTCCCAGGTGGTACGGCTGGCCTGCTCTTTCCACTTCACGGCAACACCGAAATCCCGCTCCAGACTATCGGCCATCAGCTGCGCCTCGCTCGGGGGCGTGCCGTAATGCAGGCCGCCACTGGTCAGCACCGGCAGGCCGGAGGCCTTGGCCAACTGCGCCGCATAGCGCATACGCTCCAACGCCGAGCCGGTCGGTTGGTCCGCGCCATTCCAGGCCGGGTCACCGCGCACGCGCCCAGCGCCGAGGATGACGATCGCATCGGCCCGCGCTGCCAGGTCAGCCCACGCCGCCACATCCAGGGGGGCATCGCGCTCCAGCTGCCGGGCCGCCTGCTCGACCACCACCGGCAGGCTCATCAGCCACAGCCCACCCAGGCCGAAGACGAAGCACAGCCCGGCCAGGCGCGGCCGGCGCGTTCGCAACCACCAGGCGGCCAGCAACAACAGCACGAGGATTCCGGGCGGCAAGAGCCATTGTTTGACCAGGTAGCGAATCGGCATCGAGCACCTCCATGGAAGGTGCGCAGCCTAAGAAAAACGGCGCTGGCCCACAAGTGCGCGGGCAGCGCCGTTCATTGAACTGTATTGAGCACTGGCGCACTCCTGCTTGCGCCGGCGATCCTGAACGGCTAGCGCACCGGTACCGTCCGGGATCTTGCGATGGTAGCGGAGCGTTTCTTGTCCTTGAGCCAGATAACCTTGGCACCAGATCCCGGCTCCGGTTGCGGGTAAGCACCGGCGCTTGCAAAGCGGCTGTCGGGAAGCGAATCCAGATAGGCCTTGATCACTTCGAACTCGGCGTGGCTCAAGCCTCGCAGCTCAAGTTCGGCAGGCATTTCATCACGTAACTGGACGGATGTCCTGGCCACTTCGAGGGCCAGCCCCAGCCGGTCGATCAAGCGCTCGTAAAGCTCCGGTTTGATTGCGGGTAGTTGCGACTCTCCCATCCGTTCACCTCATTGAAGATAAGAACATCTCCCCCCACACCTGAGCTTAGCGGCACTGTAAAAAGCAGCGAGACGCCGCGACCAACGGCCCGCAGGCCCGCTAACCCGATGCAATCAAGGTTTCCCACGACGCGCGGCGCTCATGTATGCTACGGCGTTCACTCTTTTGACACCGGATTGCCGGGTGCAGCGTAATCGCTGCCTGGATTAGGGTCTTTCATCTCTCAGCGCAAAAGTAGCCATGCACGAACAATATCAGCCCCGTGACATCGAAGCCGCCGCCCAGACCTTCTGGGACGAGCAACAGTCGTTTGCAGTCAGTGAACAGCCAGGCAAGGACACCTACTATTGCCTGTCGATGTTCCCGTACCCAAGCGGCAAGCTACACATGGGGCACGTGCGCAACTACACCATCGGCGACGTGATCGCCCGCTACCAGCGCATGCTTGGCAAGAACGTCCTGCAGCCGATGGGCTGGGACGCCTTCGGCATGCCTGCGGAAAACGCGGCC
>JAEWGL010000014.1 GCA_023388335.1 Pseudomonadota bacterium
CCCCTAGGGGACTCGAACCCCTGTTACCGCCGTGAAAGGGCGGTGTCCTAGGCCACTAGACGAAGGGGACTTGTAACCTTCGTGCAGATCCGTTTTCACGAATCCTGGCGGAATTGGTGGAGCTAAGCGGGATCGAACCGCTGACCTCCTGCATGCCATGCAGGCGCTCTCCCAGCTGAGCTATAGCCCCAGATTTCTAGCCTCGCGGCCCAGCGACATCGTTGATATCGCTTGTGTGAAACTGGCGTCCCCTAGGGGACTCGAACCCCTGTTACCGCCGTGAAAGGGCGGTGTCCTAGGCCACTAGACGAAGGGGACGAACCTTCTACCTCAAGACCCAGTTGCTGGACCCGGTCTTCTTCACAATCGATCATGCTGACTGTGAAGCGGAATTTGGTGGAGCTAAGCGGGATCGAACCGCTGACCTCCTGCATGCCATGCAGGCGCTCTCCCAGCTGAGCTATAGCCCCACAATGTCGCTTTGAACCTGATTCGCTTGGCTGGGTGCTTCGCGCTTCGTTTCGTTCATCGCTGTGGACGGGGCGCATATTAAGATCGGATCACCGAGCTGTCAAACATATTTTCGAAAAAATTTAAAAATTTTTGCCCGGATAACAATCACTTACCAGCCTGCATCGAGAAAAAGCCCGGTTTTACTGGGCCTGCGGGGTAAAAGCATCGCGGGGCAAGCCTGCCTTCACCCTGCCCCAGACAGCGAGGCACTGCGTGGAAGCGGGTTGCCCCATTATCGGCTCAGTGCAAAAACGCTGTCAGGCGATGCTGCCCAGCAGCTTTTCCCACTCCTTGTTCTCCTTCTTCGACACGCCGCCGAGCAAGTCCAGGGCCTGGCGCAGGCGGAAGCGGGTCAGGTCGGGGCCCAGAATTTCCATGGCATCAAGCACCGACACCGAGCTCGCCTGGCCGGTAATGGCGGCGAACATCAGCGGCATGGCATCGCGCAGTTTCAGCTCCAGTGCCTCGACCACGGCTTGGATGCAGCCGGTGATGCGCTCCTTTTCCCACTGACGCAGGCTTTCGAGCTTCCACAGGATCAGCTGGAGGACCTGGCGGACCTGGTCTGGCGAGAGCTTCTTGTGCTCGAAGAGCTTGGCATCAAGCTTCAGGCCGCCCTCGAAGAAGAAGCCGCCCAGCGGCGCAACCTGGCTGAAGGTCTCTACCCTGCCCTGCACGTGCGGCGCGATCTTCATCATGTAGTCGCTGTTGAACGCCCACTTCTGCACCCGTGCGGCAAACTCCTGCACCGACAGGTCACGCAGCCACTGACCATTGAGCCAGGAGAGTTTTTCGATGTCGAAGATCGGCCCGCCAAGGGACACACGCGCCAGGTCGAAATGCTCGACCATCTCGTCCAGGGAGAACTTCTCGCGCTCATCCGGCATTGACCAGCCCATGCGACCCAGGTAGTTGAGCATGGCTTCGGGCATGAAGCCCATGCGTTCGTAGAAGGTCACCGAGGTCGGGTTCTTGCGCTTGGACAGCTTGCTCTTGTCCGGATTGCGCAGCAGCGGCATGTAGCACAGCTTGGGCTGCTCCCAGCCGAAGTATTCGTACAACTTGATCAGTTTCGGCGCCGATGGCAGCCACTCCTCGCCGCGCAGGACATGGGTGATGCCCATCAGGTGGTCGTCGACCACGTTGGCCAGGAAGTAGGTCGGCAGGCCGTCGGTCTTCATCAACACCTGCATGTCCATGCGATCCCACGGGATCTCGACATCACCGCGGAGCATGTCCGGAACCACGCAGACGCCTTCGTTCGGCACCTTCATGCGGATCACGTGGGGCTCGCCAGCGTCCAGGCGGCGCTGCACTTCGTCGGCGCTCATCAGCAGCGCACGTCCGTCATAGCGCGGGGTCTCGCCGCGTGCCATCTGCTCGGCGCGCATCTGGTCGAGCTCCTCGGCGGTGCAGAAGCAGTAGAAGGCGTGACCGGCGTCGACCAGCTCCTTGGCGTATCGGGCGTAGATGTCGCCGCGCTCGCTCTGCCGATAAGGACCGTGCGGGCCGCCCACGTCCGGACCTTCGCTCCACTCGATGCCGAGCCAGCGCAGGGCGTCGAAGATCTGCTGTTCCGACTCGCGGGTCGAACGCAACTGGTCGGTGTCTTCGATACGCAGGATGAACTCACCGCCGTGCTGCTTGGCGAAGCAGTAGTTGAACAGGGCGATATAGGCGGTGCCGACATGGGGGTCGCCGGTGGGCGATGGCGCGATACGCGTGCGAACGGTGGTCATGGACAGTCTCGAACTAGAGATGAAACAAAGGCGGGATGTTAACAGGGAGCGGGCGCCGGGCTCCAGCGATGGCGCTTTCGCCGCGTGAGACGAGGTGCCCACGCGGGACTGCGAGGCAGCCCCGCCTATCCTGACTCAGACCGTGATCAGCCGCTCACGCAACTTGCCGATCTCGTCGCGCAATTGCGCCGCGGCCTCGAACTCCAGGTCGCGGGCAAACTGGAACATCTTCTCTTCCAGTTGCTTGATGCGCTTGGTGATCTCGCCAGGCGAGCGCAGCTCTGCTTCGTACGCCGCTGCTTCCTCCGCTGCCTTGGCCATGCCCTTGCGCTTCTTGCTGCGCGAACCTGGCACCGTGGCGCCTTCCATGATGTCGGTGATGTCCTTGACCACACCCCTGGGCACGATGCCATTGGCCTCGTTGAAGGCGACCTGCTTCTCGCGGCGCCGCTCGGTCTCGTCGATCGCACGCTGCATGGAACCGGTCATCCGGTCGGCATACAGGATCGCCCGGCCATTGAGGTTACGCGCCGCGCGGCCGATGGTCTGGATCAGCGAGCGCTCGGAACGCAGGAAGCCCTCCTTGTCGGCGTCGAGGATGGCCACCAGCGAGACCTCCGGCATGTCCAGGCCCTCGCGCAGCAGGTTGATCCCCACCAGCACGTCGAAGGTGCCCAGGCGCAGGTCACGGATGATCTCGACCCGCTCGACCGTGTCGATGTCCGAGTGCAGGTAACGGACCCGCACGTCGTGATCGGCCAGGTAGTCGGAAAGATCCTCCGCCATGCGCTTGGTCAGGGTGGTCACCAACACACGCTCTTCGACCGCTACGCGCTTGCGGATTTCCGACAGCAGGTCGTCGACCTGGGTCAGCGCCGGGCGGATCTCCACCTGCGGGTCGACCAGGCCGGTGGGGCGCACCACCTGCTCGATCACCCGCCCGGCATGCTCGGCCTCGTAGGGCCCGGGGGTCGCCGAGACGAAGATCGTCTGTGGGCTGACCGCCTCCCACTCGTCGAAGCGCATGGGCCGGTTGTCCAGCGCCGACGGCAGGCGGAAACCGTACTCGACCAGGGTTTCCTTGCGCGAGCGGTCGCCCTTGTACATGGCGCCGACCTGGGGAACGCTGACGTGGGATTCGTCGATCACCAGCAGCGCATCGGCTGGCAGGTAGTCGTAGAGGGTCGGTGGCGGCGCACCTGACGGCCGCCCCGAAAGGTAGCGCGAGTAGTTCTCGATGCCGTTGCAGTACCCCAGTTCCAGGATCATTTCAAGGTCGAAGCGGGTGCGCTGCTCCAGGCGCTGAGCCTCCACCAGCTTGTTGCCCTTGTGCAGGTACTCGAGACGGTCCTTGAGCTCGTCCTTGATCCCTTCAACGGCATCGAGCAGGGTTTCGCGCGGGGTCACGTAGTGGCTCTTGGGGTAGAAGGTGAAGCGCGGCAGCTTGCGGATCACCTCGCCGGTCAGCGGGTCGAACGCCGCGATGTTCTCGACCTCGTCATCGAAGAGTTCGATGCGGATGGCTTCAAGGTCCGACTCGGCCGGGAAGACATCGATCACATCACCGCGCACGCGGAAGGTCGCGCGGGCAAAGTCCATCTCGTTGCGGGTGTACTGCAGGTCGGCCAAGCGGCGCAGCAAGGCGCGCTGATCGAGCTTGTCGCCTCGGTCGACGTGCAGGACCATCTTCAGGTAGGTCTCCGGGCTGCCCAGGCCGTAGATGCACGATACCGTGGTGACGATGATCGCATCGCGCCGCTCGAGCAGGGCCTTGGTCGCCGACAGGCGCATCTGCTCGATGTGGTCGTTGATGGAGGCGTCCTTCTCGATGAAGGTGTCCGACGAGGGCACATAGGCTTCGGGCTGGTAGTAGTCGTAGTAAGAGACGAAATACTCCACCGCGTTGTTCGGGAAGAACGCCTTGAACTCGCCGTAGAGCTGGGCGGCCAGGGTCTTGTTGGGCGCCAGCACCAGGGTCGGGCGCTGCACCTGGGCGATGACGTTGGCAATGCTGAATGTCTTGCCCGAACCGGTCACCCCCAGCAGCGTCTGGTGCGACAGGCCTGCCTCGATCCCCTCGACCATCTGGCGGATGGCCTCGGGCTGGTCGCCGGCCGGCTGGAAACGGGTAACGAGCTGGAACTCGGACATGAGGGACCTCGTGCTGTCCTGGCCAACACGCCAGGACTGTAAATTTAGCCAGTAGTTTATACCCAAGTGCGGCTATCCCGCGCTCCTTTACAAGGCCAGGCACGGAGCATTCCTGACTATGGACCGGAGAATTGGACTAACGGTCGAAAAATATTCGGCCAAACAGCAGGAAAACCTGTACCAGAGTGTCGCGGTGGCCGGCGGGTATCACTATACTGACTCCCCGTTTGCGCACCGCTTCAGTGCCTTCGGCTGGAGCGTGCAACCCCTATCACACTCCAATCAGAGCCAAGGTAACAATGAGCCTGTTTTCCGCTGTCGAGCTGGCACCCCGCGATCCCATTCTGGGCCTCAATGAAGCATTCAACGCCGATACCCGTACCGACAAGGTCAACCTGGGTGTAGGCGTCTACTGCAACGAGGAAGGGCGTATCCCGCTGCTGCGCGCAGTGATCGAAGCCGAAACCCAGCGTGCGGCCCAGCATGCCTCCCGCGGCTACCTGCCGATCGATGGCATCGCCGCCTACGATCAAGCCGTGCAGACGCTGCTGTTCGGCGCCGAGTCGCCACTGCTGGCCGCGGGCCGCGTAGTCACCACCCAGGCGGTGGGCGGCACTGGCGCTCTGAAGATCGGTGCCGACTTCCTCAAGCAGATCGCGCCGAACGCCGTGGTCGCCATCAGCGACCCTAGCTGGGAAAACCACCGCGCCCTGTTCGAGACCGCCGGTTTCCCGGTACAGAACTACCGCTACTACGACGCCCCAAGCAACGACGTCAACCGCGCCGGCATGCTCGAAGACCTCGACGCCCTGCCCCGCGGCTCGATCATCGTCCTGCACGCCTGCTGCCACAACCCGACTGGCGTCGACCTGAGCCTGGCCGACTGGAAGAACGTTCTGGAAGTCATCACGGCCAAGGGCCACGTGCCGTTCCTCGACATGGCCTACCAGGGCTTTGGCGACGGCATCGCCGAAGACGCATTCGCCGTGCGCCTGTTCGCCGAGTCGGGCCTGAGCTTCTTCGTCTCCAGCTCGTTCTCCAAGTCGTTCTCGCTGTACGGCGAGCGGGTCGGCGCACTGTCGATCGTCACCCAGTCCAAGGATGAAAGCGCCCGCGTGCTGTCGCAGGTCAAGCGCGTGATCCGTACCACCTATTCCAACCCGCCGACCCATGGCGCCAGCATCGTCGCCGCCGTGCTCAACAGCGCCGAACTGCGCCAGATGTGGGAGGCGGAGCTGGGCGAGATGCGCGGTCGCATCCACGGCATGCGCAAGCAGATGGTCGAGCTCTTGGCCGAGTACGGCGCCAAACGCGACTTCAGCTTCGTCGGCCGTCAGCGTGGCATGTTCTCGTACTCGGGCCTGAACGTCGAACAGGTCGCCCGCCTGAAGAACGAGTACGGTATCTATGCGCTGGATACCGGGCGCATCTGCGTCGCGACCCTGAACCAGAGCAACATCCACGGCGTGACCAAGGCGATCGTCGAAGTCCTGTAAGCCTGATGAGCCAAGGGGAGGCTTGACTTCCCCTTAGCAATCAGTAAGATACGCAGCAGATTCCGCGATAGCTCAGTCGGTAGAGCAAATGACTGTTAATCATTGGGTCCCTGGTTCGAGTCCAGGTCGCGGAGCCAAACATTAAAAACCTCCAGTTGCGCAAGCACTGGAGGATTTTTCGTTTCAGCGCAGCGCATTCACACCCAGGGTTGGCTACCGGTAGCTACGCCGCTAGAGCCCCCAGGGCAAAGCGCCGTTGCATTCGGCGCCAGCCACGCCCTTCAGATCGGATTGCGCCCGATGGGATAGAACTCGCCCCCGCTCCAGACCCCCAGCCATTGCTGGCCATCGATCTGCCGCGGCACCGCCAGCTCGACCAACTGGTAGAAGACATTGCGGTGGATCAGCGCTTCGAGGTTGCTGCGCACCAGCACGTAGGGCGCAGGCTCCTGGGTCTGCGGATCGGTCTCGACCCGCAGTGGATGGTCCGGGCCCGCCTCGACCTGGTCCTCGACATTGCTGGTAAAGCGCAGCACCTGCTGCTCGCCGCTGCCCTGCACCTCCAGGGTTACGGCAACGAAGGGCGCATCATCGACCTGGATGCCGACCTTCTCGACCGGCGTCACCAGAAAATACTCATCACCTTCACGGCGGATGATGGTGGAGAACAGGCGGACCATCGGCTTACGACCGATCGGCGTGCCTTGGTAATACCAGGTGCCATCGCGGGCGATGCGCATGTCGATATCGCCACAGAACGCCGGGTTCCACAGGTGCACCGGTGGCAGGCCCTTGCCCGTTTTGGGCACCTGCGCCAGTAGATCATTGGCCTTGCCGGTCTCCGTCATTACCCCTCTCCTCTTAGCGGCTCATGCCTAACAGGCTACGAGCGTAGTCGCGCAAGGGGGGTCCAAGCAAATCTTCCGGCCGGTTGTCGTGGAACGTCAGCAAACCGCCGCGGCTCCTGATACGCGTGGTATCGATCAGGTAGCGGGTGCTGGTCTCGATGAGCATCATCTGCACCACCCCGGAATCAACGCCCAGGCGATCGACGGCTTGTTCGTCGTACCACTCATCGCTGGTGCCGATGCGGTCGTCGGTGCGGGCGAAGCGCGTGTAGAGCACGTAGTGCGCGCCCACCGAGCGGGCCTCGGCCAACGCCTCCTCGAGGCCCAGCGGCCCCTGGGCACGGCGCACCAGCGGGAAGTACTCGACGAAGGCCTTGAACGCCTCCTCGGCCACCACGTTGGGCCGCGGATATGCCCCCCGGCCTGGCGGCACGAAAGCGCCCTGACCGATGAAGATGAATGAGTCGGGTTGCAGGCGCACCGACAAGGACCGACGGGTATCGCTGTGATCGAGCAGGCCGGCATCGCTCATGTGATAGCGAATCCCCTCACCCATGTCACTGACATTCATGCAGCCGCCCAACGCCATCAACGTCAGCAGCAAGACCAGGCTACGCATCGTTCCTCCAGGAGCCGGCGACGGAAAACCGGCGAAAAGCGGGCAGATGCAGCTTTTGCGCCAGATCAGCCGCCTATGATCTTCATCACCGTCGCACCACCGGAAAACGCCACGTCCTGCTTGTCCCCCAATGCCTTGAGCAATAGCCTTTGCAGGGCTGGGAGCGCTTGGTGCCGGGGTTTGTCGAGCAGATCGCCGATATAGTGACGGTTGCTCGAAGACAAACAGCCATGCAGCCAACCGGTGGATGACAGGCGCAGGCGCGAGCAGGTGCGGCAGAACGGCACGCTCTCGTTGGCGACCACCCCGAAGTACCCCCGTCCAGGCACGTGGTAACGCACCGCGGTGGCGTCCACCGGCGCATCGGCCTGCAGGTACGCATGGTGCTCGCCAATCAGTTGCAGCAACTGTGCAAGGCTGACGAACTGCTGCAGGAACGCCGTTTGGCCATGCGCCAGGTGCCCCATGCGCATAAGCTCGATGAAGCGCAACTCGAAACCGCGTTCAAGGCAGTAGTCGAGCAGCGGGACGACCTGGTCGAGGTTCTGGCCACGCAAGGGCACCATATTGACCTTGACCTGCAGGCCCGCGTCACTGGCCTGCTCCAGCGCATCAAGGACGGTCGCCAAGTCCCCGCCACGGGCAATGCGACGGAATGCCTGGGGGTCGAGGGTATCGAGGGAAACGTTGATCCGGCGAACGCCAGCCGCCTTGAGCATCGGCAGCTTGCGCGCCAACAGCTGACCATTGGTGGTCAGGCTGATCTCTGCCAGCCCCAGGCCGGAAACGGCCTGCAGGAAGTCGTGGAGTCGCGGGCTGACCAGCGGTTCGCCACCAGTGATGCGCAGACGCTCCACCCCTGCCGCTTCGATCAGGTACGCCACACCGCGGGCCAGGGCCTGTGCCGACAGTTCGTCCCGAGCAGCGACCAGACGCTTGCCGTCCGGCACGCAATAGGTACAGGCGTAATTGCAGGCCGCCGTGAGGCTGACACGCACATTGCGAAAACGCCTGCCTTGACGATCGACGATCATGGAGCACTCCGGCATGGATGAATCGAGCATGGATGTGTAGCGCTGGCAGAACCTGACTCATAAATCAGGTTTTTGCAAGTGTTCCTGCTCGTGCTTCGTCCACCGAAGCACTACCCCCGCTCGCGAAGGCCATGCCAGACATCCTAGCCCAGAGGCTCAGGATCACGTTTGCGCTTGTTGCCCATGCGCACGCCGATGTCCATCAGGAACTGGAAGAAACCTTCCTGATCTTCCAGGACGTTGCTCCAGAACGGGGAGTGATAGAGCGCCACGGCACCATGCACCAAGGCCCAGGCCGCACAGTAATGGAAATACGGCGGCACATCCTCGAGCTTGCCTTCGCTGATCCGTCCCTTGATCAACAATGTCAGGCGCTCGAAGTTGGATGCGCGGATGCGATGCAGTTCCTCGACCATTTCGGGGACCTGATTACCCTTGACCACCTTCTCTTCGAGGCGGTCGAACAGCCGATAACGCTGCGGGTCGCGCATGCGGAATTCGAAGTAGGCGCGCGACAGGGCTTCCTTGTCGCGGTCGACGTCGGCCGAATGCAACAAAGCGTTCAAGTCGCGCTCGTAGTCGAGCATCAGGCGCAGGTAGATCTCCGCCTTGGACTTGAAGTGCTTGTAGATCGTGCCTTTGCCGATGCCTACGGCATCAGCGATCATCTCGACGGTGACACTGTCTTCACCCTGTTCGAGAAAGAGCTTGAGCGCCGTATCGAGGATCTCTTGCTCACGTCGGCGAAACTCACGGATCTTACGAGGTTCTTTCTGCATAAGAAGGACTGGATCAAAAACGAAGCGGATTATTATGCCTAACTTGCAGGAAATTGCACGGATCATCCAACGATGTCTATGTTTCATGATGAGTTCAGGTTCGCGCGTCATGCGCTGAGCGTTGCACCAATCGGCGCTGTATTCCAAATCTGTTTAAAAAACGATCAACAAATGCTGGCGCCCCGGCGTTCCTGGCCAATACTTCAAGTGTTGGCGCGCCACATCCCCCCAAATGGCGTGTCGATAAAGGTGCCCAGGGACCGTGTACCTTTGTTTACTCCTAATGGTCTTAACCCGGTTTCCCCCCCCAGAACCCGGGTTTTTTTTTGCTCAAAAACAAGGGCCTGGCTTCAGCTCACACGTGCCAGCGGGAACAGGCGCTTGAAGTTGGCGGTGGTCTGCTCGCACAGTTGCTCGAGGCTTTCGCCCCGCACCATCGCCAGGAACTGGGCCACGTCACGCACGTATTCCGGCAGATTCGGTTTGCCACGGTGTGGAATAGGCGCCAGATAAGGGGAATCGGTTTCCACCAGCAGACGATCGGCCGGCACCTGGCGAGCGACATCGCGCAGGGCTTCTGCGTTGCGGAAGGTGACGATGCCGGACAGCGAAATGTAATACCCCAGATCGAGGGCGGCCTTGGCCATGTCCCAATCCTCGGTGAAACAATGCAGGACGCCAGCCTGGGGCAGTGCCGCCTCACGCAGCAATGCCAGGGTGTCGGTCCGCGCGGCACGGGTATGTACGATCACCGGCTTGCCGGTCACGCGCGAAGCCTCCAGGTGCAGGCGGAAAGATGACTGCTGCAACTCGGCGGCTTCTGGCTCGTAGTGATAGTCCAGCCCGGTTTCACCGATAGCCACTGCATGGGGATGGGCGAGCTCCTGCAGCAGCCATTCCAGCGCTGGCGCCTCGCCGGGCGCCAGGTCCAGGGGATGAATGCCGACCGAACAGTCGACATCGGCATAACGCTCGCTCAGTGCCTTGACCGCCCCGGCATTGTCGGCGCTGACACCGATGCACAGGAAATGGCCCACTCCGCAATCGCGGGCAGCCTGCAGGGCAGCGTCGAGCGACCCTTGGTGGGCACTCAGGTCTAGGCGGTCAAGGTGGCAATGGGAATCTACAAGCATGGCGATACGGCACGTATGAGAGAAGAAAAGGACCGGGCTCAGCGCGAGCCCGGCAACTGGACCCAGGAAGCCAGCAGGGCTTCGAGCAGCAGGACGCGGTTGAGGTTGGCCTTGCCGAGCACCTTCTGGCGCTGGCCCAGTACCCAGTCCTGGATTGCCAGGACTTTGTCCTGACGGCTTTTCTGTGCCAGGTACTGGATAACCTTGCGCATATCGCTCAAGCCTAACCCTTCTTCGTCCTGGGTCAACTGATAGCGCAGAATCAGGTGCGACCACTCGCAGAACCAGTCGAACAGCAGCAGCAGTGGCACGCCACTCCAGGCTTCGGCCAGCTGGCTGGGCGATTGCTGCTGCTTGAGCAGCTTCTTGACGCCGTCGGTCACCAGCGCACGCTGCGCGCGCACGCCCTGTCCCTGTAAAGTGACGGCCATAAGCGGAGAGCCGGCGGCCAGGCTGAGCAGCTCGCTACGCTCGGCCTCATCGCTGTCAGGCATGGCCGCGGCCAGCCAGGCCCTGCTCTGGGCAAGGTCTGGCTGGGGGCACGACACTTGCTGGCAACGGCTTTTGATGGTCGGCAACAGACGGCTCGGCTGGTGGCTGACCAGCAACAGCACGGTATCGCCGGAGGGTTCTTCGAGACTCTTGAGCAACGCGTTCGAGGCGTTGACGTTCATCGCCTCGACCGGCTCGATCAGCACCACCTTGCGGCCGCCCAACTGGGCGGTTTGCACCACGAACGAGACCAGCTCACGCACCTGGTCGACCTTGATCGGCTTGTCGACGTCCTCGGGCTGCAGGATGAAATTGTCTGGATGGCTGCCCGCCTTGAGCAGCAGGCACGACTTGCAGTCGCCGCAGGCGTCAGGCCCATGAGGGCGCTGGCACAACAGACGGGCCATCAGGCGTTCGGCCAGGGCACGCTTACCGATTCCCTGCGGCCCATGCAGCAGGTAGGCATGGGCATGCTGGTGGCGCCCGGCCAGCTGCTGCCAGAGCGCCTGCTGCCACGGGAAGGCTTCAGCCACGGCAGCGCTCCAGGATGCCTGGCAGCAGCTCATCGATGGAGCGCTGCACGGCGTTCAACGACTGTGCGGCATCCAGCAGGCGGTAACGCTGTGGCTCACGCCCAGCGCGCTCCAGGTAGGCCTGGCGCACGGCCTCGAAGAAGGCCAAACCCTCCTGCTCGAAACGATCCAGACGGCCACGCGCAGCGGCGCGGGCCAAGCCGATTTCCACCGGCAGGTCGAAGACCAGCGTCAGGTCGGGGCGCAGGTCGCCTTGAACAAACGCCTCGAGGGCGGCGATGCGCGCCACCGACAGGCCGCGCCCGCCGCCTTGGTAGGCATAGGTGGCATCGGTGAAACGGTCACACAGGACCACGGCGCCACGCGCTAGGGCCGGCCGGATCACCTCGGCCAGGTGCTGGGCGCGGGCGGCGAACACCAGCAGCAGCTCGGTATCGGCAGCCATCGACTCATCGCTGGGTGCCAGCAGCAGTTCGCGGATGCGCTCGGCCAGCGGCGTACCGCCGGGCTCACGGGTCAAGACCACGTCCAGGCCGTGCTCGCGCAGGCGCTGCGCCAGGTAATCGCGATTGGTGCTCTTGCCCGCGCCTTCGGGGCCTTCCAGGGTGATAAAAAAGCCGCTCACAGGGAGTCCTTACAAGGGGTCATTGCGGCGCGGGCGCAGTGCCCGGCGCCGGGTCTACAGTCTCGGGAGCCGGGCTGGGCTCAGGTGACGGCGTCGCTTCGGGTGCCGGATCGGCTGGCAGCTCGGACGGCGACGGCTCGTCACTTGCCTCCGGCTGCGTCAGTGGCGCGGGGCTGGATCGGTAATCGGTGCGGCGCTTGAGCTGGTATTCGCGCACTGCGGAATTGTGGGCATCCAGGTCGTCGGAGAAGACATGACTGCCATCGCCGCGGGCGACGAAATACAAGCTGCTGCCCGAAGCCGGGTTCAGCGCCGCGTGGATGGCTTCGCGACCGACCATGGCGATCGGCGTCGGCGGCAAGCCGGCATTGGTGTAGGTATTGTACGGGGTCGGTTCACGCAGGTCGGCCCGGGTGATCCTGCCGTTGTAGCGCTCACCCATGCCATAGATCACGGTCGGGTCGGTTTGCAGCATCATGCCCAGGCGCAGACGGCGGATGAACACGCCAGCAATCTGCCCACGCTCCTGCGGCACACCGGTTTCCTTCTCCACCAGCGAGGCCATGATCAGCGCCTGGTAAGGATCACGGTACGGCAGGTCGGTGGTGCGCCCGGCCCATTCCTGGGCAAGCACTTCGTCCAGGCGCATGTACGCTTGCTGCAACAGCTCGACATCGGTCATGCCACGCACGAAGCGGTAGGTGTCGGGGAAGAATCGCCCCTCGGGGAAGACGCCAGTATGGCCCAGGCGTTCCATGACCTCGCTGTCGCTGAGACCGGCGAGCGTCTGCTTGACCTTCTCGTGCCGGCCTAACGCCGCACGTACCTGACGGAAGGTCCAACCCTCGACCAGGGTCACGCTGTACTGCACCACCTCACCACGACGCCAGACCTCGAACAGGTCTTCCACGGTCATGCCAGGGGCCAGGCGGTATTCGCCCGTATGCAAGGGGACGCCAATCATGTTGAACCGCCAATATAGACGCAACCAGAAGGCATCCTTCAGTAGCCCCTCCCCTTCCATGCGGTAGAACATGCGATTGGGGTTGGTGCCGGTGGGCACATCGAGCAATCGCTCCTGCCTCACCTGCAAGGGCTGCTCCAGGGTCGAGTTCAATTTCCAGGCTGACCATCCCAACGCCAGCCCGGCTAGAATCAAACCCATCTCCAGCAGCAGCAAGAATTTACGTCTCACGAATCAGGCATCCAGTAGCGTACGGGCAACGGCCTGCAGTTTACGGGTGAGCGGTCCCGGCGGCCAGTTCAGCGATGCGAAACCTGTAACCGGCCATATCCCATAGACGCTGTTGCAGACAAAGACTTCATCCGCCTGCGCCAGGTCCGACAACGCAAGATCGCTGACCTGCACCGCGATCCCGGCAGCGGGCGCGTGCGCGAGCAAGGCGGCGCGCATCACCCCGGCCACGCCGCAGCGGCTCAGGTCGGCTGTGCGCAACTGGCCTTCATGAACGAGGAACAGGTTGCTGTAAACGCCTTCGATCAACCGCCCCTGGGTGTCACGCATCAGCCCCTCGGCATGCTCGCTGTCGTGCCATTCGGCCCGGGCGAGCACCTGCTCCAGACGATTGAGGTGTTTGAGCCCCGCCAGCAACGGTTGTTCCGCCAGGCGCGTGCGACAGGCGAACAGGCGAACGCCCTGCGCGGCGTGTCGGGCCGGATAGGCGGGTAACGGACCGCCCTGAAGTATCCGCCGTGGCGCGGCGCCAGCGGCAGGCGCATAGCCGCGCTGGCTGTCACCGCGGGTCAGAATCAGCTTGGCCACGCCCTCGCCCAGCTGGCTGGCGTAGCGACAGATTTCGTCACGAATCAGGGGAATATCGGCCTCGATTGCCAGGCGTCGGCAACCTAACGCCAGGCGATCCAGGTGATAGTCCAGCAAGGTCGCTGCGCCGGAACGCACGGCGATGGTCTCGAACAGGCCATCGCCGTAGGCCAGGGCCCGGCTCTGCAAGTTGATCGCAGTCGCGGGCTGGCCATCGATCCAGCTCGGCATCAGCCGGCGAACCGGCGGAACACCAGCGAACCGTTGGTACCGCCAAAGCCGAAGGAGTTGGACAGCACGACGTCGATCGCCATGTTGCGCGCCTCGTGCGGCACGAAGTCCAGATCGCAGCCTTCGTCCGGCTCATCCAGGTTGATGGTCGCGGGGGCGACCTGGCCGTTGATCGACAGCACGCTGAAGATCGCCTCGACCGCGCCAGCGGCGCCCAGCAAGTGACCGGTCATCGACTTGGTGGAGCTGACCGCCAGGGCGTAGGCATGATCACCAAATACGCGCTTGATGGCCGACGCCTCGGCCAAATCACCCGCCGGGGTCGAAGTGCCATGGGCATTGATGTAGCTGACCTGATCAGGATTCAGGCCGGCATCGCGCAGGGCATTGACCATGCAGCGGGCGGCACCGGCACCGTCTTCCGGTGGCGAGGTCATGTGGTACGCATCACCGCTCATGCCGAAACCGACCAGCTCGGCGTAGATGGTGGCGCCACGGGCCTTGGCATGCTCGAGCTCTTCGAGCACCAGGGCACCGGCACCGTCGGACAGTACAAAGCCATCACGGCCCTTGTCCCACGGACGACTGGCACGGGCGGGCTCATCGTTGCGGGTAGACAATGCACGGGAAGCACCGAAGCCGCCCATGCCCAAGCCACAGGCCGCCATTTCGGCGCCACCGGCGATCATCACGTCCGCTTCGCCAAAGGCAATGTTGCGCGCAGCCATGCCGATGCAGTGGGTGCCGGTGGTACAGGCCGTGGAAACGGCGTAGTTCGGCCCCTGCACGCCCAGATGGATGGACAGGAAACCGGAAATCATGTTGATGATCGACCCCGGCACGAAGAATGGCGAAATCCGCCGCGGGCCCTGCTCATGCAAGGTCCGGCTGGTTTCTTCGATGTTGGTCAGGCCACCGATGCCCGAGCCCATGACCACGCCAATGCGCTCGCGGTTGGCGTCGGTGACTTCCAGCCCGGCATTGCGCACCGCCTGGAAACCGGCCGCCAGGCCGTACTGGATGAACAGGTCAAGCTTGCGAGCTTCCTTGGCCGACAGATATTGCTCGACCTCGAAGCCTTTCACCGAGCCGCCAAAACGGGTGGAGTAGGCAGACAGGTCCGTATGCTCGATCAGACCAATGCCACTGCGGCCAGCCAGAATGCCCTGCCAACTGCTCGGTACGTCCGTACCCAGTGGCGACAGCATACCCATACCGGTGACCACGACGCGTCTACGCGACACAGTACTCTCCTTATTCCATTGACTACGGTTCTTGCAAAGAAAAAACCGCACGCCAGCAAAGGCAGTGCGGTTTTTCCCGTCAAGAAGCGATGACTACAAACGTCTTAGGCCTGGTGGCTGGTGACGTAGTCGATGGCCGCTTGAACGGTAGTGATCTTTTCGGCTTCTTCGTCAGGAATCTCGGTCTCGAATTCCTCTTCCAGAGCCATTACCAGCTCAACGGTGTCAAGCGAATCGGCACCCAGGTCTTCGACGAAGGACTTCTCGTTAGTCACTTCCTCTTCCTTGACGCCCAGTTGCTCGGCGACGATTTTCTTGACGCGTTCTTCGATGGTGCTCATACCTAGTTTTCACTCCTAAAGGATATATGTCAGGCGGCTGGCCGGTGAGCAAGTTTATAGCAAGACGCCTGCTTTTCAAGCGTAAAGCGCCTTGAAACCTGAGACCTAACCGCGGCCTGGAATCTGGTTGCAGCTTTATAACGGATTTTAGGCTTCGAGTATGACTCTTTTTTTAAGCAATCCGTCACATTCAGTTGCAGAGTTACATGTACATCCCACCATTGACCGGCACGGTGGCACCGGTCACATAAGCTGCGCCGTCCGAAGCCAGGAAGGCAACTACCTTCGCGATTTCCTCGGCCTGACCCAGGCGACCCAGCGGAATCTGGGTCTGCAGGGCTTCGCGTTGCGCTTCGGGCAGCTCGCGGGTCATGTCGGTGTCGATGAAACCGGGGGTGACCGCATTGACGGTAATGCCACGGGACCCAACTTCACGCGCCAGCGCGCGGCTGAAGCCTTCAAGGCCCGCCTTGGCTGCAGCATAGTTTACCTGCCCGACGTTGCCCATGGCACCGACTACCGAACCGATGCTGATGATACGACCCCAGCGCGCCTTGGTCATACCGCGCAGGACGCCCTTGGACAGACGGTAGAGGCTGTTCAGGTTGGTGTCGACCACGTCGAACCACTCGTCGTCCTTCATGCGCAGCATGAGGTTGTCACGGGTAATACCGGCGTTGTTGACCAGGATCGCAGGGGCACCGAAGCGCTCCTGGATGGCCGCCAGGGCAGCGGCGACCGATTCGTTACTGTTGACGTTCAGTTCCAGGCCAGTGCCGGTGATACCGTGTTCCTTCAGGGTCGCGGCAATGCGCTCGGCCCCCGAGGCGGAGGTGGCGGTGCCGATCACGACGGCGCCCAGGCGACCCAGCTCAAGAGCGATGGCCTGGCCAATGCCACGGCTGGCGCCGGTGACCAGTGCAACTTTACCTTGCAGGCTCATGCAAGTGTCTCCTAGTTCAAGCCAACGCCGCACGGGCGGCGGCGAAAGCGTCAGGGGTATTGAGGTTGTAGGTGCTCACGCCATCGGCGCAACGCTTGTTCAGGCCAGCCAGGACCTTGCCCGGACCGCACTCGACCAGCTGCACAGCGCCTTGAGCCGCCACGGCCTGCACGCACTCGACCCAGCGCACGGGCTTGTACAGCTGCTCCAGCAGGTCGCTTTTGAGGGTCGCCAGGTCAGCCGGCACGGCCGCGCTGACGTTCTGTACCAACGGAATTTCTGGCGCTTTCCATTCGACGGCATTGACCGCTTCGGCAAAGCGCTCGGCGGCAGGACGCATCAGCTCGCAGTGCGATGGCACGCTCACCGGCAGCGGCAACGCGCGCTTGGCGCCCTTGGCCTTGCAGGCTTCCATGGCACGCTCGACAGCGGCCTTGGCGCCAGCGATGACCACCTGGCCTGGCGAGTTGAAGTTGACCGCGCTGACCACTTCACCCTGGGCCGCTTCGGCACAGATAGCGACGACGTCAGCGTCATCCAGGCCAAGAATCGCCGCCATGGCGCCCTGTCCGGCCGGCACGGCCTCCTGCATCAGCTGGCCACGGCGTTCGACCAGTTTCACGGCATCCTTCAGGCTCAGGCTGCCGGCTGCCACGAGGGCGCTGTACTCGCCCAGGCTATGACCGCAGACGTACGCCGGACGCGCGCCACCTTCAGCCTGCCACAGCCGCCACAGGGCGATGGAGGCGGCAAGGATGGCCGGCTGGGTTTTGTCGGTTTGGTTGAGTTGCTCTTCCGGGCCGTTCTGGATCAGCGCCCAGAGGTCGTAGCCCAGAGCCTCGGAAGCTTCCTGGAAGGTTTCGATGACCAGCGGGTACTGGGCACCGAGCTCGGCGAGCATGCCCAGCGACTGGGAACCTTGACCGGGAAAGACGAATGCGAGGGATGCAGACATTGAACAAGCCCCTAATGATCTTGTCGTCGGATACGGCGCGCCCAGCCGAAGGCTGGACGCGGGAACTGAAACTTGGATGAAAACAAAGACCAAGTGGTCACATTTAACCACTTCCTCGTCGATAAACCTAAAGCAACAGGTCTTCGAGACGCCCGTGCAAACGCTGCGGCAGGTTCTCCTGGATCTCGATCAGCGCACGCTCAATGGCGCTCTGCAGGCCCTGCACGCCCGCAGAGCCATGGCTCTTGATGACGATGCCCTGCAGCCCGAGGAAACTCGCGCCATTATGCCGCGCGGGTGCCAGGTCGGCCTGCAAGCGCTTGAGCAGCGGCATGGCCATGAGGCCAGCGGCGCGGGCCAGCAGGCCTCCTTTGAACAGCGCTTCGATACGTGCGCCGATCATGGTCGCCAGGCCCTCGCTGGACTTGAGCAGGATATTGCCAACGAAGCCATCGCACACCACCACGTCAGCCTCGCCACGATACAGGCCGTCGCCCTCGACGAAACCGATGTAGTTCAGCCCGCGCGCGTTCTGCAGCAGGCTGGCGGCAAGCTTGACCTGCTGGTTGCCCTTGATGTCCTCGGTGCCGACATTGAGCAACGCCACCCGCGGCCGACGGATACCCAGGGCCTGGGCGGCCACCGAGCCCATCACGGCGAACTGGTAGAGGTTTTCGGCCGTGCAGTCGACATTGGCGCCCAGGTCGAGCAACTGGCAATAGCCGGTCTGGGTCGGGATCGCCGCCACCATCGCGGGCCGATCGATGCCCGGCAAGGTCTTGAGCACGAAACGCGAAAGGGCCATCAGCGCCCCGGTATTGCCGGCACTCACGCAGGCATGAGCCTTGCCGTCACGCACCTGTTCGAGCGCGATGCGCATCGACGAGTCGGGCTTGCCGCGCAACGCCTGGGAGGGCCGCTCCTCCATGCCGATCACTTCGCTGGCTGCGATGATTTGCAGGCGCGCGCGATCCGCTGCCGAAAGGCCAGCGACGAGATCTTCAAGAAGGGAGGGTTGACCAACCAGGGTCAGGTGCAGCGAGGGTGTAGCCGATAGGCAAGCGATGCTCGCCTGGACAATGCTGCGGGGACCGAAGTCCCCGCCCATTGCGTCGATCGCGATGATCTGAGCGGACAAGGATTACTCGTCAGCGCCCTTGTCGACCACTTTGCGACCACGGTATACGCCTTCTGGCGATACGTGGTGACGCAGGTGAACTTCACCGGTGCTTTTCTCTACCGACAGCGCGTTTTCCGACAGGGCGTCGTGCGAACGGCGCATGTCACGGGCAGAGCGGGATTTTTTGTTCTGCTGAACAGCCATAATTGATTAACTCCTAAACGTTTGGGTCACGCTTTAACTGCGCCAAAACACTGAACGGGTTGGACCGCGATACCTCGTCCTTGCTCGGTTCGGGCTCATCGGCGCCCGCCGGCTGCTGGCATTCTTCCGGATGGTGAGCAGGCACGATCGGCAGGGCGAGCAGCAACTCTTCCTCGATCAAGGCCTGCAGATCCAAAGGATCTTCGCCCAGTTCCAGCACGTCATAGCCTTTCGGCAACGACTGGGTATTCGCACCCTCCTTCACCACGGCGTAGGTACACTCGCTATGGATCGGCAGGGTGACCAGCTCAAGACAACGCTGGCAAACCATCTTGACCTCGACGTCGAGCTCGCTATGGATAACCACAGCGTTCTGTTCGTCTCGCTCAAAATCGAGCTTCGCCTGCACCGTACCGACATTGTCGGAAAGCGGGTCGCAGAGTCTTTCCAAATCAGCGAGTGGCAGCGAACCCTGGAGGGTTACGCCGCGATCAGCCAATTTGCGCGGGTCAACGTGAGGTGGAATCGGGTCATTCAACATAGGCGCAGCATTCTAGGGATGACCCCCGTCCCTGTCAAAGGAAATTCGGCGGCATCAAGGTGTTAGAATCGTTTTAATCTGTTCAGGAGTCTACCATGCTGCCCTTGCTACTGGCATCCAGCTCACCCTACCGGCGCGAACTATTGCAGCGCCTGCGCCTGCCCTTCAGCTGGGCAAGCCCCGACCTAGACGAGCGGCGACGTGATGACGAGACGGCCGCCGACCTGGTCCGCCGCCTCGCCCGGCAAAAAGCCGAGGCCCTGGCCACCAGTCACCCCGGACATTTGATCATCGGCTCCGACCAGGTCGCGGTGCTGGGCGAACACGTCCTGGGCAAGCCCCACAGCTTCGAGCGTGCCTGCGAACAACTGCTCGCGGCCAGCGGCCAGCAGGTGACCTTCCTCACCGGCCTGGCGCTGCTCAATACAGCCAGCGGACACTGCCAGGTAGACTGCGTGCCCTTTACCGTCACCCTGCGCGAACTTAGCCTGGAGCAGGTCGAGCGCTACCTCAAGGCCGAGCAACCCTTTGACTGCGCCGGCAGCTTCAAGGCCGAGGGCCTGGGCGTGAGCCTGTTCCGGAGCACCCACGGTTGCGACGCCACCAGCCTGATCGGCCTGCCGCTGATCAGACTGGTGGACATGCTGCTCAAGGAAGGCGTGCGCGTACCCTGAAGACAAAAAAGCCGCCCTTCAGGCCCAATGCTGTTCACTTAAAATCCTGGGGCCGCTTTTTTGCGGTCCTTGGGCAAACCCGCCCCCACACGCCCCAGCATACCGCGGACGTGGCGACCGACCCGGCCCTGTGGGAGCGGGTTGACCCGCGAGGGCTGCGAAGCAGCCCCAGTTGAGGTCACGCTTTGCTTAAGTGAACAGCGCCAAACCTTCAGGCCGGTTTTCTTGTACTTGGCGCAGTTCAGCGCAGGGACGGACCCTGGAAGCCCATCCAGAGGGCCAGGTGCTCAGCCACGCTGGCACCCAAGCGCTTGGAGAAGCGGTCGAACGGCGATTCCTGCACGGTGAAGTCGACGATTTCCTTCTCCCCGACCAGGTCACGCGCCACGTAGCTGGCACTGCCCAGGCCATCCACCAGACCAAGGTCCTTGGCTTGCTCACCTGACCAGATCAGGCCACTGAACAGCTCGGGATGCTCCTTGTCCTTCAAGCGCTCGCCACGGCCTTGCTTGACGCTGGCGATGAACTGGCGATGGGTGGTTTCCAGCACCTGCTGCCAGAACGCGGTCTCTTCCGGCTTCTGCGGCTGGAAGGGGTCCAGAAACGCCTTGTGCTCGCCAGCGGTATAGGTCCGCCGCTCGACACCTAGCTTCTCCATGGTGCCGACGAATCCATAACCGGCTGCCGTCACCCCAATGGAGCCGACCAGGCTGGCCTTGTCGGCGTAGATCTCGTCCGCCGCGCTGGCGATGTAGTAGGCGCCGGAGGCCCCCAGGTCGCTGATCACCGCGTACAGCTTGATTGCCGGGTGCTCGGCCCGCAGGCGACGGATCTCGTCGTAGATATAGCCCGACTGCACCGGGCTGCCGCCTGGACTGTTGATGCGCAGGATCACCGCCTTGGTCTTGCGGTCCTCGAACGCATCACGCAACCCGGAAATGACATTGTCGGCACTGGCCGCCTCCTTGTCGGCGATCATCCCGCGCACCTCGACCAGCGCCGTATGGCTGGCACTGCGCGATGCCGCCTTGTCCATGTCCATCAGCGGCGAGAACAGCGCAAGGATGCCGAACAGGTAGACGAACGTCAGCAGCTTGAAGAAAATCCCCCAGCGCCGCGCGCGCCGCTGCTCCTGAACGCCGGCCAGCAGCGTTTTCTCCAGCAGCCGCCAGCTCTTGCGCTCTTCCGGGTCTTGGGCTTCGGGCGCTTTCCACTCGTCAGTCATTGCTCACCTATCCTGAAATCGAGAGTGCGCGAGGCTGACTCAGCCAGTCGCGCAGTTGCGAAAAATGATCGATGCACAATTGCGGGCCAAATTCACTCAGGGCCTGCAGCGACATGGCACCATAGTCGACCGCTACAGCATGCATGCCCGCATTCTGGGCCATCAACAGGTCGAACGATGAATCTCCGACCATCAGCGCTCGCCCGGGTTCGACGCCGCAGTGCGCCAGGATCTCGTCGAGCATTTGCGGGTGCGGCTTGCCGCGGCTTTCATCGGCCGCCCGGGTGATGTCGAAGTAACGCTCCCAGCCATTGGCCCGCAGCACCCGATCCAGCCCGCGACGGGCCTTGCCAGTCGCCACCGCCAGCCGATAGCCATCGGCGCGAAAGGCCTCCAGCGACTCGATCACGCCGTCGAACAATGGCGAAGGCTGCTCATCCAGTGCCATATAGATGTCAGCGTAATGCTGACGGAAAACGCTGACCTGGCCCACATCGAGGTGCGGATACAGCACGCCGATCGCCTCGGACAGCGCCAGGCCGATGATGCCTTTCACCGCATTCTCGGCCGAAGGCGCCTCGCCGGCACGCTCGGCCGCCAGATTCATGGCTAGCACGATACGGCCGATGGAATCGGCCAGGGTGCCATCCCAATCGAAGATCAGCAGCTCGTAGTCAGGATGCACTCAGGCGCTCCACGGTCTTGGCCCACATTTCGTCCACGGGCGCCTCAAGCTTGAGTTCGCCGCCATCAGGCAGCGGCACGGTCAGGGCATAGGCATGCAGGAACAAACGCTTGCCACCCAGCTCACGGATCTCGCGGGTAAAGTCCTCGTCGCCATACTTGCTGTCGCCGGCAATGCAGTGCCCGGCATGCAGGGTGTGCACGCGGATCTGGTGGGTACGACCGGTGATCGGGCGCGCCTCGACCATAGTGGCGAACTCGCCAAAGCGACGCAGGACGCGAAACATCGTCAGCGCCTCCTTGCCTTCGTCACTGATCTCGACCATGCGCTCGCCCGAGCGCAGGTTGCTCTTCTGCAGGGGGGCATTGACCTGCTTCTTGGCGGTCGCCCAATGACCACGCACCAGGGCCATGTAGCGCTTGTCGACGCCATCACCGCGCAAGGCGGCATGCAGGTGGCGCAGCATGCTGCGCTTCTTGGCGATCATCAGCAGGCCAGAGGTGTCGCGATCCAGGCGATGGACCAGCTCCAGCTCCTTGGCGTCCGGACGCATCTGGCGCAGCGCCTCGATCACCCCGAAGCTCAGGCCGCTGCCGCCATGCACGGCAATGCCGGCCGGCTTGTTCAGCACGATCAGGGCCTTGTCCTCATAGACAATGGCGGCTTCCAGGCGCTGCAACAGTCCCTGGGCCACCGGCGCCGGCTCGTCGCGCTCAGGCAGGCGCACCGGAGGGACGCGCACCACGTCGCCGGCCTGCAATTTGTACTCAGGCTTGATCCGGCCTTTGTTCACCCGCACCTCGCCTTTGCGCAATATGCGGTAGATCAAGGTCTTGGGCACGCCTTTGAGCGCGGTGATGAGGAAGTTGTCGATGCGCTGGCCGGCAAGTTCCGGCGCGACCTCGATCAGCTTCACGCCGGAGGTCGGGGGGGTATTGGTCGTCATTTGGGAATCATAACAATTTTTTATGGATTTGAAGCACTTAATGATTGCTGCTATAGTCGCGAAC
Organism: Pseudomonadota bacterium; assembly: GCA_023388335.1. Taxonomy (GTDB): domain Bacteria; phylum Pseudomonadota; class Gammaproteobacteria; order Pseudomonadales; family Pseudomonadaceae; genus Aquipseudomonas. The sequence continues at coordinate 22,919 of JAEWGL010000014.1, forward strand.
GCCGCCAAAAGCGGCTGGACAGCGGCATACGGCACAGCGCCGGCCCTGACCAACGCACATCTCGAGGACGCGAGGCCGTCCGACGGGGTTTTCGCCAGTTTACAGAAATGCCTGGAATCGCCACCAGCGCCGAGTTCAGAAGACCGAAAAAAAACGACAAGAGCGGTGTTTCACCCCCTTACCTGTTCTTTTTCGCTGCACTCTCCCCGCACCGTCGTTTCCACGCAGACCATGGCGAATGCTTCGGAAATACCTGCCTTGGACATGAATGCGCCAGCTCCCTGTTGGAGATGGCGATAAATGCAACCCGTTGCGGATTCAGCGCGCGGCAGCACCCGAATTATCAGGGATACGTGTAGGGTGGAGATGCACAACCATCGGACCGTGTAGCACTGCGTCCGGCCCACCGGCCTACTGTTTGGCTCGGCGAGCGGACCCGGTCTTGATCAAGATGCCCCAAGGGCGTCCACGGCCGAAGGCTGATTCCTCCTCCTGACTGAGTGCATTTGGCACCACAGCAAGCAGGACGCGTCGTCGCGACTTCGGCAGCACTGGGCAACCAGTCGGTACTGAACGTTGCTGGACACGGGGGTGGCTCGCCACCCTTTGCGCACCTGACACCGACCATGAGAAGTCGTGTGTGCCGAACGCCGTTTCCGGCAGCCCGGAAACCGACGGTACTACATGAAAAGAATGCTGATTAACGCAACTCAACCCGAAGAGTTGCGTGTAGCTCTGGTAGACGGCCAACGTCTCTACGACCTGGACATCGAGTCCGGTGCACGCGAGCAGAAGAAGGCCAACATCTACAAGGGCCGGATCACTCGCATCGAACCCAGCCTCGAAGCTGCCTTCGTCGACTTCGGCTCCGAACGTCACGGCTTCCTTCCACTGAAGGAAATTTCCCGCGAGTACTTCAAGAAGGCCCCCGAAGGCCGCGTCAACATCAAGGAAGTCCTGAGCGAAGGCCAGGAAGTCATCGTCCAGGTCGAAAAGGAAGAACGTGGCAACAAGGGCGCCGCCCTGACCACCTTCATCAGCCTGGCCGGCCGCTACCTGGTGCTGATGCCGAACAACCCGCGTGCCGGTGGCATCTCCCGCCGCATCGAAGGCGAAGAGCGCAACGAGCTGCGCGAAGCCCTCAACGGCCTGGTCGCCCCGGCTGACATGGGCCTGATCGTGCGCACTGCCGGCCTTGGCCGCAGCAGCGAAGAAATGCAGTGGGACCTGGACTACCTGCTGCAGCTGTGGACCGCGATCAAGGAAGCCTCGCTCGACCGCCCTGCCCCCTTCCTGATCTACCAGGAAAGCAACGTCATCATCCGCGCCATCCGCGACTACCTGCGCCAGGACATCGGCGAAGTGCTGATCGACAGCATCGACGCCCAGGAAGAAGCCCTGACCTTCATCCGCCAGGTGATGCCGCAGTACGCCAGCAAGGTCAAGCTGTACGAAGACAGCGTCCCACTGTTCAACCGCTTCCAGATCGAAAGCCAGATCGAGACCGCCTTCCAGCGCGTGGTCGAACTGCCGTCCGGTGGCTCGATCGTGATCGACCCGACCGAGGCGCTGGTCTCCATCGACATCAACTCGGCGCGCGCCACCAAAGGCAGCGACATCGAGGAAACCGCCCTGCAGACCAACCTGGAAGCGGCCGAGGAAATCGCCCGCCAGCTGCGCCTGCGTGACATCGGCGGCCTGATCGTCATCGACTTCATCGACATGACCCCAGCCAAGAACCAGCGCGCCGTCGAAGAGAAGGTACGCGAGGCCCTCGAGGCCGACCGCGCCCGCGTCCAGGTCGGCCGCATCTCGCGCTTTGGCTTGCTGGAAATGTCCCGCCAGCGCCTGCGCCCTTCCCTGGGCGAGAGCAGCGGCATCGTTTGCCCGCGCTGCAGCGGCACCGGCATCATCCGTGACGTCGAGTCCCTGTCGCTGGCCATCCTGCGCCTTATCGAGGAAGAGGCCCTGAAGGACCGCACCGCCGAGGTACGCGCCCAGGTACCGATCCCGGTTGCTGCCTTCCTGCTCAACGAGAAGCGCAACTCGATCACCAAGATCGAACTGCGCACCCGTGCGCGGATCATCATCCTGCCGAACGATCACCTGGAGACTCCGCACTTCGAAGTCCAGCGCCTGCGCGACGACAACCCCGAAGCGCTGACTGGCCAGTCCAGCTACGAGATTGCCGCGGCCGAGGTCGAGGAAGTCCCACAGGTCGCCGCCACCCGCACCCTGGTACGCCAGGAAGCCGCGGTCAAGACCGCCCCGGCCCGCGCCAACGCGCCGATGCCTAGCACCCCGGAGCAACCTGTCGCAGCCCCTGCCGCCCCCGCGCCAGCCGTCCCTGAGCCAAGCCTGTTCAAGGGCCTGGTCAAGTCGCTGGTAAGCCTGTTCGCCGGTAAGGACGAGCCTGTTGCAGCGCCTGCTGCCGCGGCCGAGAAGCCTGCCGCCGAGCGCCCGCAGCGCAACGAGGAACGCCGTAACGGCCGCCAGCAGAGCCGTAACCGCAACGGCCGCCGCGAAGAAGAGCGCAAGCCGCGCGAAGAACGTGCCGAGCGCGCCCCGCGCGAAGAACGCCAACCACGCGAAGAGCGTGCACCGCGTGAAGAACGCGCACCCCGTGAAGAGCGTGCGCCACGTGAAGAGCGCGCGCCTCGCGAGGAACGCGCCCCACGTGAAGAACGCGCCCCACGCCCACCGCGTGACGAGCGTCGTGGCAATCGTGAAGAGCGCGTGCGTGAACTGCGCGAACCGCTGGATGCCACCCCGGCCGCCCCGGCAGCGCGCGAAGAGCGTGCGCCTCGCGAGGAACGTGCGCCGCGCGAAGAACGCGTAGCCCGCGAAGAACGTGCGCCACGTGAAGAGCGCGTTGCGCGCGAGGAACGTGCCCCACGTGAAGAACGCGCCCCCCGCGAAGAGCGCCAACCGCGTCCGCCACGTGAAGAGCGTCAACCGCGTGTCGCCGAACAGGCTGAGGAAGCTGGCGACGAGCAGCTGCCGAACGAAGAACTGCTGCAGGACGATCAGCCGGAAGGCACCGAGGGCGAGCGCCCACGTCGTCGCTCCCGTGGCCAGCGTCGCCGCAGCAACCGCCGCGAGCGTCAGCGTGACGCCAACGGCGAACTGATCGAAGGCGGCGAAGCCGAAGGCAATAGCGAAGGCACCGACGCAGGTACCGAGCAGCCCAAGACTACCGACCTGGGTGCAGACCTGGCCGCTGGCCTGGCCGTGACCGCTGCTGTTGCGACCAGCAACATCAGCGCCGACGCCGAGGCCCAAGCCCATCAGCAGGCCGAACGCGCCACTGCCAAGGTAGACGAAGCCGAACCTGCCGCCGTACCCGCGGTTACCGAAGCCGCTGAGCCCGTCACCGAGCAGGCCGCGCCGGCCGAAGCGGTCCCGACTACTGAAGAGGTGACCGTCGCGCCAGTGGTCGAGCAGCCTGTCAGCGAGCCAGTTGCCGTGGTCGAGCCGAGCGCCGAGCCGGTCGTCGAAGTGGTACCGCAGGCTGTCGAACAGACGCCGGCCATCGAAGCGCCAGTGGTTGAAGCGCCAGTCGCCGAAACCGCGGCTATCGAACCGCCTGCCGACCAGACCCCTGTCGTCGAAGCGCCTGCTACCGAAGCGCCTGAAGTCGAGGCGACAGCCTTCGAGGCTCCGGCTCAGGTGACCGAGCAACCGGCTGCGGTGATCGAAGTCCAGCCAGAGGTGGTCGAACCAGCTCCGGCTCCGGCTATCGAGCAGGCGGCACCGGCCGTTGAAGCGCCCGCAGGCATCTTGCCGAACGGCCGCGCTCCGAACGACCCACGGGAAGTGCGTCGCCGCAAGCGCGAAGCAGAAGCTGCCGCAGCAGCAGCCGAGCAGGCCGCTCCAGTCGCTGAAGCCACTCCAGCCGTCGAAGACGCCGCCAAGGTCGAGCAGCAGCCTGAAGCCCTGGAAACCTCCGAAGAGCACAAGTCTCGCGGTTGATTCCAAAGGCTGAATGAAAAGCCCCGCCAGTTTGCACTGGCGGGGCTTTTTTATGGATTGCGATTAGGTTGTCTTGAGGGGAATGGCGTTCCAAAGCCCTCATCAGTCCATCGGTCAGTACAGGTTCGGCTCCATCTCCAGCGCCACACCAAAGCGCTCGAGAATATCCGCCTGGATCTTGCACGCAAGCTCATGCAACTGCGCGCCACTGGCCTGGCCATAATTGACCAGCACCAGCGATTGCAGGCGGTGCACGCCAGCATCGCCCTCTCTATACCCTTTCCAGCCAGCCTGCTCGATCAACCAGCCCGCCGCCAGCTTGACCTGGCCGTCCGCCTGGGGATAAGCCACCAGGGTGGAGTATCGGGCGCGGAGCTGTTCGGCAAGTGCGGCTGGCACCACCGGGTTCTTGAAGAAACTCCCGGCATTGCCCAGCTCGGCAGGGTCGGGCAGCTTTTCCCGGCGGATACTGCAGATGGCATCGCTGATCGCCTGCGCCGTGGGTTGCTGCACGCCTTGCTCCAGCAGACGCTGGCGCACGGGACCATAGTCCAGGTGGGCTTGCAGGGTGCGGTGCAAGGCAAAGCGTACGCGCAGGATCAGCCAGCGGCCCGGGTTGCGCTTGAACAGGCTGTCACGGTAGGCGAAGGCGCAGTCTTGCAAGGTGAAGTCCCGCAGCTCGCCGGTCTCTTGGTCCACCGCCGTCAGCCCGGCGAACAGGTCCTTGACCTCCACGCCATAGGCGCCGATGTTCTGCATGGGCGCCGCGCCGACCGTTCCAGGAATCAAGCTGAGGTTTTCCAATCCAGTAAAGCCTTGGCGCAGGCACCACTGCACGAAGGGATGCCAGGGCTCACCCGCCTCGGCCTCCACCACCACCCGCTCGCCGCTGTCCTCGAGCACACGCAGGCCACGGCTGGCCATGCGCAGCACCAGCGCCTGGACATCCGCGGTGAGCAGCAGGTTGCTGCCACCACCGATCACCAGCACCGGCAGATCCTCGGCCGCAGCGCCGGCCAGAGCCTGGCGAACGTCATCATCACTGCGCGCCTGGGCGAAATAGCGCGCCTTCACGTCGATGCCGAAGCTGTTGTAGGGCTTGAGTGAGACCTGCTCTTGCCAATGCGCCGTCATACCCGCTCCTTCAGTTCGTCCACCAAGCCCTGGCAGGCAATTTCGATCAGGTTCAGGACCTGCTCGAAGCCTTGTTCACCACCATAGTAAGGATCTGGCACCTCGTCCAAGGCGCCCCGGTAGCGGCGCAGGAACAGGTCGAGCTCGGCATGGGCTGCCTGCGGGCGCAGGGCCTGCAGGTGGCCAAGATTGCTTTTGTCCATGGCCAGGATCAGATCGTATTGGTCAAAATGTCCCGCGCTGACCTGCTGCGCACGCTGCTGCGACAGGTCATAGCCGCGCAGCTGGGCGGCCCGCCGGGTACGGGTGTCCGGTACCTTGCCGACATGCCAGTCGCCAGTACCGGCCGAGGCAACCTCGACCCGATCGATCAGCCCGGCAGCCCGCAATTGATGACGTAGTACGCCTTCGGCAGTCGGTGAACGACAAATGTTGCCAAGGCAGACGAACAGAACGCGCATCAGCCCTCCAGCAAGCGCCGCACGCGCTCTAGGTCTTCTGGGGTATCAACGCCCACAGGCGGGGCTTCGATCGCGTCGGCGACATGGATGCGCACGCCGTGCCACAGCGCGCGCAGCTGCTCCAGGGACTCGGCCTGCTCCAGCCAGCACGGCCCCCAGCTGACGAAGTCGTGTAGGAAACCGGCGCGGTAGGCATACATGCCGATATGCCGGCGATACGGCACGGCGTGCGGCAAGGCGTCGCGGCGCTGGGCGAAGGCATCCCGTGCCCACGGCAAGGGCGCGCGGCTGAACGTCAGGGCCAAGCCATTACGGTCACTGACGACCTTGACCGCATTGGGATTGAACACGATCTCCGGTTCGGCGATAGGCTCGGCCAGGGTGGCGATACCGGCCTCAGGGTGGGCCGCCAGGTTGGCCGCCACCTGGTCGATGATCACCGGCGGAATCAGTGGCTCGTCGCCCTGGACGTTGACGACGATGGCATCGGCCGCCAGGCCCAACTGCGCCGCCACTTCGGCCAGGCGATCAGTGCCGGACTCGTGGTCGGCGCGGGTCAGCAGGACCTCGGCGCCAAACGCGCGGCACGCCTGCAGGATACCTGGGTCGTCGGTGGCGATCACCACCCGACTGGCCGCGCTCTTGCGGGCCTGCTCCCAAACGTGCTGGACCATCGGCTTGCCGGCGATCAGCAGCAGCGGCTTGCCCGGCAAGCGCGTGGAGCGCAGGCGGGCGGGAATGACCACAGTGAATGCCAGGCTCATTTGTCCAGGCGCTCATCGTCGGTCAGGGTGCGCGCCTCGCTCTCCAGCATTACTGGGATGCCATCACGGATCGGATAGGCAAGGCCCGCGCCCTTGCTGATCAGCTCGGTCTTGTCGGCGCTGAGCTTGAGCGGCCCCTTGGTGATCGGGCAGGCAAGGATATCGAGCAGTTTGGTGTCCATGGAAATTCCTTGAGGCCAATGGCCAGAAATGAAAAGGATCAGGGCTGCGGACGATCGGGCAGCAAGCGTTGCAGCTGGCCGTCGAACCAGTCGACAAAGGCCGCGGACGGCACCGCGTCGACGGCCAGGTACCACCAGTCCTGCGCCGCGAAGGCCCGGCATTTCACCGCATCCTTCTCGGTCATGACCAGCGGCAGCGGCGGGTTGAAGGCCAGGCTTTCGGCGCTGAACTGCGCATGGTCGGCGAAGGGGTGCGGCAGCGGCTGCCAGTTTAGCCCTTGCAGGGTATTGAAGAAACGCTGGGGATTGCCGATGCCGGCCACCGCGTGCAGCGCCTGGCCCGCGGGAAAAAGATCGAGGCCGCGGCGCTCGCCGCTGCGCAGGTTGACCAGCGCGGACGGCCTGAGGCCAAAGGCGAAGCCCTGTTCGCGGTCGGCGCTGGCGCCATTGAACAACACTGCGTCGGCCGCCCGCAGGCGCTCGATCGGTTCGCGCAGTGGCCCGGCGGGCAGGCAGCGGCCATTGCCCAGGCCGCGCGCGGCATCGATCAGCACCAGTTCAAGGTCACGGGCCAGGCGGTAATGCTGCATGCCATCGTCGCAGAGGATCAGGTCCAGCGGCTCGCTGGCCAGCAGCGCCCTCACCGCCTGGGAGCGGTCTGGATCGATCATCAACGCTACCTGGGTGCGCTGGACGATCAGCAGCGGCTCATCGCCGGCCTGCTCGGCGCTGTGTTCGGCCCGCACCCGCCAAGGCAGCCGCGGCGGCTTTGCGCCATAGCCGCGACTGACCACGCCGACACGCAGCCCCTGCTGCCGGCAATGCTCGATCAGCCAGAGGATCATCGGCGTCTTGCCGGTGCCGCCGACGGTGATATTGCCCACCACCACGACCGGCACCGGCGCTCGGTAACTGGCACTTTCGCCACTGAGAAACCGCGCGCGTTTGCGCTGCACCACGCACCGGTACAGCGCCTCCAGCGGACGCAGCAGCGCCAGCGCCGGGTGCCCGGTGTACCAAGCGGCGAGCAGGCGGTCGGCGAAGGCCATCAGGGTTTCCCCTGGGCCGCCTCGACGGTGGTCATGCGCAAGTGGCTGAAGCCGAGCTTGCCGGCGGCATCCATTGCGGTGACCACGGCCTGGTGGGGTGTTCTGCCATCGGCACTGATCGCCAGCGGCAGCTGGTTGTCGCCACCGGAGGCCTGCTCCAGCGCTTCGCTCAGGGTCGCCAGGTCGCTCTTGGGCAGCAGGTTGTTGTTCACCGAATACACGCCCTCGGCGCTGATGGTGATCTCGACCAGCTTGGCTTGCTCGTCCGTCGCCGGTGTGGCGCTGGTCGCCTCGGGCAGCTCGACGCGCAACTGGGTCTCGCGGGTAAAGGTGGTGGTGACCACGAAGAACAGCAGCAGGACGAACACCACGTCGATCAACGAAGCCAGGTTGATGTCGACGTTCTCACGCTGCCGATTGCGCCGAAACTTCACGCCTTGCCTCCGGCTACTTCGACTTCGCGATCGCCCTGCACCACTTCGACCAGCTTGATCGCCTCCTGCTCCATGCCCACCACCAGCTCATCGATGCGGCGCAACAGGAAACGGTGGAAGAACACGGCCGGGATACCGACCATCAGACCTGCCGCGGTGGTGACCAGGGCCTTGGAGATACCCCCGGCCAGCACCGAAGCGTTCGCTGTCATCTGCGAGCCCATGAAAGCGCTGAAGATGTCGATCATCCCCAGCACCGTGCCCAGCAGACCCAGCAGCGGCGCCATCGCGGCGATGGTGCCGAGGGTGCTGATGTAGCGTTCCAGCTCGTGGATGACCCGGGAAGCGGCCTCCTCGATGCACTCCTTCATGATCTCGCGACCATGACGGGAGTTGGCCAGGCCAGCGGCGAGAATCTCGCCCAGCGGCGAATCGGCGCGCAGCGCCTTGAGCTTGTCGCTGGTGAGTTGCTTGTCCTTGATCCAGATCCATACCTGGCCGAGCAGGTGCGGCGGGGTTACGCGGCTGGCGCGCAGGGTCCACAGACGTTCGGCGACAATAGCCATGGCGGCGATGGAACTCAGAATGATCGGTAGCATCATCCAACCACCGGACTTGACCAATTCCCACACAGTAAGCATCCCCTTGAAAAAGTCCGCCACTCTACCATAGGACCGAGGGGCGCCTCATCTGCCGAAGGTCGCTAAACATTGCCTAGCCAGGCTCCCGCCAGAACCGTCGCTGGCTGCGTTGTCGCTCGACCTCCCCGCCACTGCCCAGGCGCAAGCGCAGCGCGCCGTGCAGGGCAGTGTCATGAATCAGCAGCCCATGGCGCCGGTAGCGCGCGATGACTTCCGCATGGGGGTGGCCGAAGCTGTTGTAGCGCCCCCGTGAGATGAGCACACCACGGGGCGCGGTGGCCTTGAGGAAGGCTTGCGTGGAAGAGGTTCGGCTGCCGTGGTGCGGGGCCTGCAACCAGTCGACACGCGGCGATGGCGTATCCGCAAGCCAGGCACGCTCGGCGTCGGCCTCAAGGTCGCCGGCCAGCAGCAGCCGCTCGCCCTGAGCCTCGACCAGCAGCACGCAGGAGCGCTGGTTGCTGTCGGGAGCATCGGCCCAGTGCCACAGCGTGAAGAGCACGCCATCCCATTGCCAGCGTTCGCCGCTGGCGCAGGGTTGCGCCTGCAGTGTGGCCGGCATGGCCTGCGCTTCGCCGGCGATCACCCGGATGACGGGCAGGCCGCGCTGGATGGCGCCAGCGCCACCGGCATGATCGGCATGGGCATGGCTGATCAGCATCAGGTCGAGTTCGCGCACGCCTAGCTTGCGCAGGGTCGGCAAGACCACCCGCTGGCCCAGGTCAGCCTCGCCCAGGGCGGGCCCGGCATCGTAGAGCAAGGTGTGGTGGCGGGTACGCAAGAGGATTGCCAGGCCTTGGCCGACATCCAGTTGCAAGACCTCGACCTGGCCCACCGGGACCTCTTCGCTCGGCACCCACAAGGCCAGCATTAGTACCGCGCCCAAGCCGCGCAAGGGTACGCCACGGGGCAGCAGCACCAGCACGGCGCCTAGGCCGACCAGCGCCCAGGCCCACAGCGGCAGCGCCGGCGGCAGCCAGGCAGGCCGCCACTGCGCTGCCACCGCGAGCAGACGAAACAAAAGATCCAGCAGGCCACCGGCCAGCCACAGCAGCGCCTCGCCCAGGCCAGCAACCGGCAACAATACGGTGCCAAGCAAGGCCAAGGGCAGTACCGCCAGGCTGATCCAGGGCACCGCCAGCAAATTGGCCAGCGGCGCGCTGAAGCTGACCGGCAGGCCCAGCGCCAATAGCGCCGGTAACAGCCCCACCGCAATCGCCCACTGGGCGCGTGTCCAGGCCTGCCACGGCCGCCAGGCGCCCAGACGCCCGGCGAAGCTGAACACCAGCACCGCCACCGCGGTAAACGACAGCCAGAAGCCGGGCAACAGGCTGGCCAAGGGCTCGACCAGCAGCACGCCGTTGAGCGCCAGCAGCAACGGCCAACCCGCGCCCAGTTGCCGAAAGCGCAGGCGCCAGAGCAGGACCACCGCCAGCATCAGGCAGGCGCGCTGCACCGGTACCTGGAAACCGGCCAGCAGGCCGTAGACCAGCGCTGCGGCCATGGCCAGGGCACAGGCCCAGGGCAGCCAGGGCAGCCGCCGTGGCCACCAGCCCAGGCGCGCCAGGCCAGCGACCAGGGCGTAGACCAGGCCCGCCAGCAGGCCGATGTGCTGGCCGGAGATCACCAGCAGGTGCACCGTGCCGGTGTCCTGCAGCATTTGCCAGTCCTCACGCGGCAGACCGGCGCCATCTCCGAGTACCAAAGCCACCAGCGCCGCCTCCCGGCCATGGGCCTCGACCGCCAGCAGCCGCTGGCGCAAGCCGTCGCGCCAGCTCTTGCGCGCTGGCGACACCAGGCTGCCGGCCTTGACTGTGCCGGTGGCGCCGATGCGCTTGGCCAGCAAGCGCGCTTCAGGGTCTGGCCCATGGGGATTGAGCAAGCCATGAGGGCGCTTGAGGGACACCGCCAGGCGCCAGCGTTCACCGCTGTTGAGCGCCGGAGGGTCGAACCAGCTCAGTTGCAGGCGATGGGGCAAGGCGGCACGCCGGGAATGCGCGTCGGCCAGCTCGAAGCGCACCGAGCGCACGCCCTGCGCGGGCAGACCGACGACCCGCCCCTCAAGCCACAGGGTGCGCCCATCCAGCTCCGGTGCCAGGCGTCCGTCCATCGCCCCCTGCGCCGACCAGCAGGCCCAGCACAAGCCGAGCAGGAAGCAGCCCACTGGCCAGCTTCGCCAGCACAGGCATGCCAGGCCGGCAAGCACCATCAGGCAAAGCCATCCGACCGATGGCAGTGACGGCAGAAAACCCAGGCACAGTAGCCCGAGCGCAAGCGCAAACATCCCTGTGCGCATGATCACAGCCTCAACGCCAAAAACACCCCATCAGGCATAGATCAGCGATCAGCGTGGCTCGCTTAATATTTGTCACAAAGTCTGAATCAGACGGTTATGCAAAGCGGTGCATACTGGCCCCCTCAACCCGCCGAGAGCCTACATGCCGCGCCGACTTTTCAAACGCTACATGCCGGATCCGACCAGCATTCGGGAACACAAGTCCCTGCGCTTTCTCGGCCGGCTGCTGCACGACCCCAACCTCTGGCACCTGAATCGCCATTCGGTGGCGCGGGCCATGGGTGTCGGCCTGTTCGCGGCGTTCATCCCGATCCCGATGCAGATGCTCCTGGCCGCGTGCCTGGCAATCCCGGTGCGCGGCAACCTGCCAATCGCCGTGAGCCTGGTCTGGCTGACCAACCCGATCACCATGCCGCCGGTGTTCTTCTGCACCTACAAGATGGGCGCCTGGCTGCTGCAGATACCACCGCGCACCCTGCCTGAAGAGCTGACCTTCGAATGGATCACCGATCAGCTCTCGACGCTCTGGCAGCCGTTTCTGCTCGGCTCGGTAGTGTGCGGGGTATTGCTCGGCGCCCTCGCCTATTGCCTGACCATGCTGTATTGGCGCTGGTGGGTAGGCCGCCAGTGGCGCCGACGCAAGCAGCGGCAGTCAGCTGCGCATGCCGCGGCCGCTGACCAGCAGGCGCACGCAGAGGGTGTAGAGCACCGCCGTGGCGACCAACATGAAGGTGATCGCCGTACCAATGCGGATATCCGAAACCCCTAGGATGCCGTAGCGGAACGAGTTGACCATGTGCAGCACGGGGTTGGCCAGGGACACGGTCTGCCAGAACGGCGGCAACAGGGTAATCGAGTAGAACACCCCGCCCAGGTAGGTAAGCGGCGTCAGGACGAAGGTCGGGATGATCGAGATATCGTCGAAATTGCGCGCGAACACCGCATTGACGAAGCCCAGCAGCGAGAAGATGGTCGCCGTCAGCACCACCACCAGCACCGTGATACCCAGATGATGCACCTGCAGGTGGGTGAAGAAGAACGACAGCAAGGTCACGATCACGCCCACCGCCAGGCCGCGCAGCACGCCGCCCAGGGCATAGCCGATCAGAATCGTGTGCGGCGACACGGGCGAAACCATCAACTCCTCGATCGAGCGCTGGAACTTGCTGCCGAAGAAGCTCGACACCACGTTTCCGTAGGAGTTGGTGATCACCGACATCATGATCAGTCCCGGCACGATGTACTCCATGTAGGTGAAGCCACCCATGTCGCCGATCTGCCGGCCGATCAGGTTACCGAAGATGACGAAGTACAGGACCATGGTGATCGCCGGTGGCAGCAGGGTCTGTGGCCAGATGCGCAAAAAGCGACGGACTTCGCGGTAGACGATGGTATTGAGGGCCACCCAGTTGGTTTGCAGTTCCACGCTCATACGGCCACCTTCGCCAGGTTTTTCTCCACCAGTGACACGAACAGCTCCTCCAGACGGTTGGTCTTGTTGCGCAGGCTCAGCACTTCGATGTTCTGCAACGCCAGCTGGCCAAACAGCGCGGTGATGCCGATATCCTTGTCCACCTGCACTTCCAGGCTGTGCGGATTGATCAACCGGCACGGATAGCCGGCCAGGTTTGGCGCCTGGGCCAGGTCATGCTTGAGATCGAGCACGAAGGTCTCCACGTGCAGTTTGCTCAGCAGCTTGCGCATGCTGGTGTTCTCGACGATGGTGCCATGGTCGATGATGCCGATGTGGCGGCACAGTTGCTCGGCTTCTTCCAGGTAGTGGGTGGTCAGGATGATGGTGATGCCTTTCTGGTTCAGTTCGGTCAGAAAGCCCCACATCGAGCGGCGCAGTTCAATGTCCACACCCGCGGTCGGCTCGTCGAGGATCAGCAGGCGCGGCTCGTGGATCAGCGCGCGAGCGATCATCAGACGGCGCTTCATGCCGCCGGACAGCGAACGCGACGGCACGTCGCGCTTGTCCCACAGGCCCAACTGGGTCAGGTACTGCTCGGCGCGCTCCTTGGCAAGCTTGGGCGGGATGCCATAGTAGCCGGCCTGGGTCACGACGATGTCGAAGGTCTTCTCGAACTGGTTGAAGTTGAACTCCTGGGGCACCACGCCAATGCTGCGCTTGAGCGCCGCAGGTTGGCGGTCCAGGTCATGGCCGAAGACGTTCACCGTGCCGCTGGTCTTGTTGACCAGGGTCGAGAGGATGCCGATGGTGGTGGACTTGCCGGCACCGTTGGGGCCGAGCAAGGCGAAGAAGTCGCCTTCGGATACTTCCAGATCAATGCCGTTGAGGGCCTGGAAGCCATTGCCGTAGGTCTTGGTGAGCTGTCGTATGGACAGGGCGGAACTCATAGCGGGTCACGTACCGATGAAAGAAGGTTCAGGACACGCCAGGTTAAGTCACTGGCGCAGTGAGTGCGGCCAATGGTGCAAGGCCTTGGCACACAAGTACAGTCATGTGTATTGATAATGACTATCGAAGCGAGCGAGACGTTCAGCCAGAAACCGTCAGGTCAGTGCCGTCATCACCGCGCTCTGGTAGGCCGGGCGAGCCTTGAGGCGCTCGTACCAGGCTCGCAGATGGTGCATGTCCGGCCGCTCGATGGGCATCTCGAACCAGGCATAGACGAAGCAGCCCAATGGAATGTCACCCATGCCGATGGTCTGGCCACTGAGGTACGGCTGATGAGTCAGGGCCTGGTCGGCGATCGACAGCAGGTGGGCGCAGGCCTTGTGCGCGGCATTGATTGCCACCCAGTCCTGCTGTTCCGGCGCAGTGCGCAGGATGCCCCAGAACAGCGGGCGGAAAGGCGTGGCCAGGGAGGACGTGGTCCAGTCCATCCACTTGTCCGCCTCGGCGCGCTGGCGCGGCTGGTCCAGGTACCAGCCCTGGTCACGGCCGTACTGGGCACAGAGGTAGCGAACGATGGCATTGGATTCCCAGAGCGTCAGCTCGCCATCTTCGAGCGTGGGCACCAGGCCGTTGGGGTTTCGCTCACGGTACTGCGGTTCATTGACCAGGCCAAAGGCGCCGCCGGCGTCGATCGACTCGAAGTCCAGCCCAAGTTCCTCGGCGCACCACAAGACCTTGCGCACATTGGATGAGTTCTTCCGGCCCCAGATCTTCAGCATGGCGATGTCCCTGATCAATGTAATGGATGCTCAGTCTACTCCAGGCGGCCCCCCATGATCGCTACCGGCCTCGAAATCTGGCGGCGGCGCTCTGATTGCCCGCGTCGACACATGCGCTGGCAACCCTTCACGAACTCCTGCCGCCATACCCTGTCACTGAACAGACGAGGCTGTCTTGTGGATGCCGTCTACGCTCTGATGGCAGGCTTGATGCCCGATATTTCCACGGAGGATGGATTATGTTGCTGTTGTGGCTGGTAGTTCTGGTGATCGGGGTGGCGTACCTTGCCCACCGACGCATTTCACCGTTGCCCGCGCTTGGCGTGGTGGCGGCCTACCTGGTGCTGATGGGCCTCTTCAGCCACGCCCCAGGATGGCTGCTGATCATCTTCTGGCTGCTGCTGGCGGCCACCGCGGCGTTCGTGCTGCTGCCAGAGCTACGCATCCAGCGCTTCAGCGCTCCCATGTTCAGCTGGTTCCAGCGCACCCTGCCACCCATGTCGCAGACCGAACGCGAGGCCATCGACGCCGGTACCGTGTGGTGGGACGGCGAACTGTTCAGCGGCCGCCCGGATTGGCGCACCCTGCTCGGCTACCCCGCCGCGACACTGACCGAGGAGGAGCAGGCCTTCATCGATGGCCCTACCGAAGAACTCTGCGCGCTGGTCAGCGACTGGCAGATCGGCCAGGACCTGGACTTGCCGCCAGTGGCGTGGGATCACATCAAGGAGCATGGCTTCTTCGCCCTGATCATTCCCAAGGAATACGGCGGCAAAGGCTTCAGCGCCTACGCTCATTCCCAGGTCGCGATGAAACTGGCCACCCGCAGCGGCGACCTGGCCTCCACCGTCATGGTGCCCAACTCCCTGGGGCCGGCCGAACTGCTCCTGCACTACGGCACCGATGAGCAACGCAACCACTACCTGCCCCGCCTGGCTAGCGGCGACGAGATCCCCTGCTTCGCCCTCACCGGCCCGCTGGCCGGCTCCGATGCCGGCGCCATGCCGGACACCGGGGTGATCTGCAAAGGTCAATGGAACGGCGAAGAGGTCATCGGCCTGCGCCTGAACTGGGAAAAGCGCTACATCACGCTCGGCCCGATCGCCACCCTCCTCGGCCTGGCATTCAAGGCCTATGACCCGGACCACCTGCTGGGCGAGCAGGAAGAACTGGGCATCAGCCTGGCGCTGATCCCCACCGACACCCCAGGCGTGGAGATCGGCCAGCGCCACCTGCCATTGGGCGCGGCGTTCATGAACGGCCCCAACAGTGGCAAGGACGTGTTCGTCCCGCTGGACTTCCTCATCGGCGGCCAGGCCATGCTTGGCAAGGGCTGGATGATGCTGATGAATTGCCTGTCGGTGGGCCGCTCGATCTCGCTGCCCGCGGTGGGTACCGGCGCTGCCAAGTACACCAGCCTGGTCACAGGCCAGTACGCGCGCATTCGCGAGCAGTTCAACGTGCCGCTGGCGGCCTTCGAA
>JAEWGL010000043.1 GCA_023388335.1 Pseudomonadota bacterium
GCTGATGCACGAGCGCTACGCCTGCCTGCTGAGCGCCAGCCACCCGCGCATTACCCAGCAGTTGAGCCTCGAACAGTTCCTTGCCGAACGTCACGTCACAGTGACTCGCACCACCGGTCACGGCAGCGTTGAGGACGTGTTGAAGAACATGAACGTGGAGCGCCGTATCAGCCTGCATGTGCCGCACTTTTCAGTACTGCCCAAAATCATTCTCGGCACCGATTTGCTGGCCGTGCTGCCGGCACAGATCGCCCGGCTGTTTATTCACGAGGGCGGCTTGCAGATGCTTGAGCTGCCGTTCCAGGTAGCCGAGTTCGATGTCTCACTGAACTGGCACCCCAACAGCGACAGCTCTGCCGCCCTGCGCTGGTTTTGCGCGACGATTGCCGACGCGATCATCAGCGGCCAGGCTTAGGCCTGGGCCAGGTTTGGCTGCACCTGAGTCGGCGCAGGCCTGAGCAGCAACAGGCAGCCGGCAGCCAGGACAAACACACTGGCGAAAACCCCGTACAGATGCAGCGGCTGCCAGCCACCATCGAGCAGGAAACCAGCCACGATTGGCGACACAATGGCGCCGATACGACCTATGCCAATGCCCCAACCCACGCCAGTAGCACGCACCGAGGCGTCATAGACCATTGGCGATAGCGCATACAGCCCGGCCACACAGCCATTCGAGAACAGACCGATCAGCAGCCCCAGCCCCAGCGCGGCGGCGATTGACGAGCCGCTGCCGACAAACAGCACCAGCAGGCCGGCGGTGAGGAGCATAAACAGCGACAGCACCCGGGTCAGCGGCCAGCGCGAAGCCAGGCCACCGATCAAGGCCGCCCCGAAGATTCCCCCGACGCTCAGCAATACCCCGCCGGTAATCCCCTGCTGCGCGGAGAGCCCAGCAGCCACCAGCAGTTTCGGGGTCCAGCTCATGACGAAGTAGAAGCCGAACATCACCAGGAAAAACAGCAACCAGATCAGCAAGGTGGTGCGGCACATGGTCGGCGCCAGCAATTGCCCGAAACCGCTGCGCGCGCCAGGTTCCTTGGCCAACATCGCCGGCATCTGTGTCAGCTCAGGCTGTTCCAGGCGCTGCGCCAGGCGATTGATCCGCGTCAGGGCATTGTCTGGTCGGCGCGCCAACAGAAAGTCCAGTGATTCAGGCAGCCATAGCAGTACCAACGGAATCACCAGCCACGTCACCGCGCCACCAAACAGGAACACCGCACGCCAGCCCCAGTGGGTCAGCAACCACACCGCCAGCAGCCCGCCCAGGGTCGCGCCCAGAGCATAACCGGTGGACTGCAGGCTGACCGACAGACCGCGCCAGCGCTTGCTGGAGTATTCACTGGCGATCACATTGCTGCTGGCGAGGATACCGCCGATACCCAGACCGGTAAGGCCGCGCAGCAGCACCAGTTGCAAGGGGGTCTGGCTCAGGGCCGACAGCAGCATGCCGAGCCCCGACAGCACCAGGCAAAACAGGATCAGCGGGCGCCGCCCGAAGCGGTCGGCCCAGGGCGCGATAAACAGTGAGCCGGCCGCCATGCCGAACAGTCCGGAGCTGAGCAAAAAGCCAATCTGCGCCCCGCTCAAACCCCATTCGGCCGACACCGAGGCGGCGGTAAACGCCATCACCAGTACGTCGAAGCCGTCGATCATGTTCAGCATAATGCAGATACCAATGGCTAGGCACTGAAAGCGGCTCATCGGCCCGTTGTCGACGCGGTGCTTCAGATCGACGCTCATGAGCGGACCTCCAGGCCGGCAAAGACCCGAGGCGAGGAAAAAGGCACACGCTTGCACAGAGACAGGAGGAGGGCGGAACACAGACAATGCTGCGCCCTTGCTAAGCCAATCATGACTGAACCCTTTTGTAGTTTTTATCGGACGGTCAGGAGGGCTCCTGCCATCGCCAGGGCATTAATAAAGCCGGTAATGGATCCACAGGCAAGAGGGCTGACAGCAGCACAATCAGTAGAAATCGGCAGAAGCTTTTAAAAACTCCTTTGATATTTAATTTTATCTTTATTTATCAAATGGTTAAGTTTGAGCTGTCAAGCTGATAATGCCGTGCGGTTATCGGCTGTTTTCTGCTCGCAGGCGCGGTGATGGGCTATTGGATAGGGTTTGACCCACCTCTAGCCTATCCATGGATCCAATAGCACTGTGTCTCAGATAAACGCCAGCGCCACCTACGTCCACACGCCGCAGCCTCAAGATCAGGTTGCGCAGCAGTGGGGCACGGGTTGATCTACGAGTCATTGATATGGAAATCGTGGCGGTTGCTGTCGCTGTCGATAAACGGGAAAGGGGACAGGTTTACCGTAAAGCTGCTGAGCGGCTAGGGCGATTGATCTTTTTTCGTGGAACGACATCGGGAAGGGGCGGAACGCCAAAATGAAAAAACCCGCCAGAAGGCGGGTTTTTCGGGGGTTCCAGAGATTTTGAAAGCTTTCTATGGAACCTTGAATGGTGCCGGCACCAGGAATCGAACCCGGGACCTACTGATTACAAGTCAGTTGCTCTACCATCTGAGCTATACCGGCACAGGGGCGTCATTATAGCGATCGGTTGGCGTCTGTAAACTACTTCTGTGCGATTCCGTATCGACGACCTAAGTTACCGCCCAGAAAAGAGATTTTTCCTACCAGTCTCGGTGCATGGCGTTGACGCCAGGCTCGGATTGACCGGGGTTGAAAAACAGCTTGTGATTGTCGCAGCCGCGCTTCTTGCACGGGCTGTGGATCTGCAGGGGCAGGCCCCGGTCGCCGCCCAGTTGCATGGCCGGTAGGTCCCAGTCGGGCGAAGTAGCGTGGGTGGGCGGGGAGCTGCAACCGGCCAGTAGCAGCAAGAGGCTCAGGAGGGCGAGTGGTTTGGCGTTGGCCACGTTGTTAAGTCCGTTTGAAGAGTGGAGCAGTCTAGGTTCAGGGTGCACTGCAAGGGCGCGGCCCGAGCTTTCTAGACGCTGTCGTTATCGGGCGGCGCCACTTTAGCCGAGCCCGCTATCGGAGGGGAGTCCTAAGTATGGGCAAATGTGACGTACGTCTTTTTGTTGAGCCTTGCCGCCTCTCTGACGAGACAGTGTGAAGCGCGTGTCGCAGGCGACACCTCATCTATTGGTGGGAAAAATATTTTACGAAGGTTTCTGAAGAATCTAAGAGGTTTGCTCTGTTTTACGGATAAAAATCCAGAAAAACTATTAGTTTGAGCCTATCGATTTGACTATGCCGATGCCCTGAGTTAATCTTTCGTTCATTATGTTGAACACAAAAGCGTTTACGCTCCGCTCCACCTCCCGCCTGGTTTCCCGTGAACGTCACTGGACCGGCGACCTCTAGCGCCTCCCACCTCCTCCATTCGTTTTATCACTGAGACTGTCGCCGACGCTTGCGCGTTAGGCTGGTTTGGCCCGTGGGAGGGCATCATGCGTTCCTGGATCTATCTGTTTGTCGCCATCATCGCAGAGGTGATCGGCACGGCGTCGATGAAACTCGCCGCTCTTCATTTTCCGTTGCTGGGGCATGCCGTGATGTATGGCATGGTCGGCCTGTCGTATTTCTTCCTAGCCCTGGCGATCAAGCGCGTGCCGGTTGGGGTTGCCTATGCCTTGTGGGAAGGCATCGGTATTGTCTTGATCACCTTGGTCAGCGTGACCTGGATGGGCGAGAGCCTGGGCTGGATCAAGGCGCTGGGCCTGGGCGTGATGATCGCCGGCATCCTGCTGATCAAGGCCGGTACTCGCGTTGCACCGGTGGTGCGCAATCCGCAGGTGCTGCCATGCTAAGCCTGAACTGGATGCCTTTCGCCTGGTTGGGCCTGGCTATCGTGCTGGAAGTGCTGGCCAACCTGCTGCTCAAGTATTCCGATGGGTTCCGTAAGCGGAGCCTGGGGATCGCCTCGATCTTCTGCGTGCTGGCGGCGTTTACCGCACTGGCCCAAGCCATACAGGACATCGAGCTGTCGTTGGCCTATGCCATCTGGGGCGGCTTCGGAATCATGGCCACCGTGGCCATGGGCTGGATATTGTTCGGTCAGCGATTGGTCGGCCGTGGCTGGTTCGGCCTGGCCCTGCTGCTGACCGGCATGGGCCTGCTGAAACTGGCCTGAAATCCTTCGAACGAATGGCCTTCGTGCTAATGGTTGCGACGCTTATGCACAAGCGGCGTGCCAACCTTCGCAAAAACACATGTCACTTGACTTCGCCGTCCGTCTTTGCGCAAAGGCCTGTTTTTCCTGCGTTTCAACGTGTCGAGGCATTAGGCCATACCCTCGAAAACGCGCTTGGATCCAGCTTTTCCCGGCTATCATCAAAAGCTTGTTCACAGACTTATCCACAGGCTGTCAACGGCAAGGCGGTGGCTTTTCCTGCTCTGCCAGCAGGAGCAGGTTGCGGGGTGTGAGTGGATAGTCGCAGAACAACCCAAGGCGAACGGCATAACCCCGTTCGCATAGATACAGCGCTCGGTCGAGCACCAGCCACAGCTCCAACGGGCGGCGGAACAGATTACGTACCAGCTCGAGGTTGCGCACCTGGGCCAGACGCTGCCAACCCGAAGCTTCCAAGGCATCCCAATCCGGCTCTGCGTGCAGGGCCAGCTGCTTGAGATCGGCCAGGTCGCGGCAATACTCGGCGAAGGGCTTGTCCAGCCAGCTCACGGGCAGTGACGGGGTTGGCAGGTACTCATCACGCTGGCGCTGTTGACGCTGCAGCAGGTCAAAGCCCAGGCGGCGTGCCATTGAGTTGTCGCGCTGGCGCCGGACACGGGCGCCGGCGGTGACGGCTTCGTTCAGTGGCAAGCCAAGATCGATCAGCGACAGCTTCAATGCCGAGGCCTGCGCCGCCGTGGACAACGGCTGGTAGGCGTCGCCTGCGATACGGTTGTAACAGCAGGGCGCCACCGCCAGCTGCCGGCAGCCTTGTTGGCTGGCCAGCTGCAGCAGGCGCACGTGCAGGTCGCCACAGGCATGCAAGGCGACCACGCTCTTGTCGCCGTCGAGGTGGCGGGCGCTGTCGGCGGCCAGCACATCCTGTTGCAGATGCACGGCCTGCATGTGGTGGTGCTGGCTTAGGGCGTGCCCGGTTTCCACCAGTTCGGCATCGTATTCCAGGCAGGTGAGCTGCTGGCCGGGCTGCAACAGGCGACGGCCGAGGTGGCCCTTGCCGGCGCACCAGTCCAGCCAGTGCCGGGTTGGCTCGCGAAAGGCCAGGCGGCGCGCAAACGCTTCGATCTGCTGCCATTTGCGCCCCGGGACATTGGCGTCCAGGCGATGGCCAGCTGGGTGCAGGCCATGGTCGGGCAGCTCCCCGAGGGCGCTGAGCCGCCCAGCCTGTTCGGCCAGCTGTGGAAAAGGCGCGGGCGCCGGCAGCCTTTCAGGGTGCTGCTGGAAGGTTTCGGCCTGCTCCAGGGAGCCCTGGCGCAACCAGGTGGCAAGCTCGGGGTATGTCTGTTCCCAGGCCATCTGCAAGTGCGTGAACGGGCGGGGCCGCCACAGCGCCTGGTGCTGGCAAAGGAAGGCATCGAGGGCCTG
Source organism: Pseudomonadota bacterium (assembly GCA_023388335.1). Classification (GTDB taxonomy): domain Bacteria; phylum Pseudomonadota; class Gammaproteobacteria; order Pseudomonadales; family Pseudomonadaceae; genus Aquipseudomonas. Next base: position 5,527 of record JAEWGL010000043.1, read on the forward strand.
GAAGCGGGCGAGGAGGTCATCCCCCTGCAGGAAGGTCGGCGTGGTCATGGTCGGCTATGAAGACGGGGCTGTTGCCAGCCCCGTAGTGGGTTGTCAGCGGCCCTGGCAGGCGTCGACGCGCAGCCAGCGCTCGAGCAGTTTGAAGCCCTGGACCAGGAGGAAGGAGATCAACAGGTAGAACATCCCGGCCGCGAAGAAGATCTCCACCGGCAGGTAGGTGCGGGCAATGATGGTCCGAGCCATACCGGTCAATTCCAGCAAGGTTACGGTACTGGCCAGGGCGCTGGCCTTGAGCATCAGGATCACTTCGTTGCTGTAGGCAGGCAGGCCGATGCGCGAGGCGCGCGGCAGCATGATATAGAACAGCGTCTTGGCCCCAGACATGCCCAGTGCCCGTGCCGCCTCGATCTCGCCTCGCGGGATCGCCTGCAAGGCACCACGCAGGATCTCGGCGATGTAGGCGGCGGTGTGCAGGGTCATGGTCAGCACGGTGCACCAGAACGGGTCGCGCAGGTAGGGCCACAGCGAACTGCTGCGCACGGCGTCGAACTGGGCCAGGCCGTAATACACCAGGAACAGCTGCACCAGCAACGGTGTGCCGCGGAAGAAGAAGATGTAGCCGTAGGGCACGGCGCGCACGTACCAGTGCCGCGAAGCGCGGGCGATGCCCAGCGGGATCGCCAGGATGAGCCCGGCAATGACTGCAATGGCCACCAGCTCCAAGGTCAGGGTCGCGCCCTGGGCCAGGCGCGGCAGCCACTTGATGATGACTTCCCAGTTCATTGGTTGGCCCTCGCGAAGCCGCGTGCGGCGCGTTTTTCCATGAAGTGCATGCCGGTCATGGCGATCACGGTCAGGCCCAGGTAGATGAAGGCGGCGACCATGTAGAAGGTGAAGGGCTCTTTGCTTACCGTCACGGCGATCTGCGAGTGGCGCATGATTTCTTCCAGGCCGATCACCGACACCAGCGCGGTGTCTTTCATCAGGATCATGAACAGGTTGCCAAGGCCGGGCAGGGCGATGCGCCACATCTGCGGCAGGATGATCCGCGACAGGATGCGACCGCGCGACAGGCCCAGGGCCAGGCCCGCCTCACGGTGGCCCTTGGGGATGGCCAAGATGGCGCCCCGGAACACTTCAGTGGCATAGGCGCCGAAGCACAACCCGAGGGCGATCACGCCCGCGGCGAAGGCATTGAGCTCAAGGCCAGGAATATGCAGGGCTTCGCCAAGCTGGTTCATCAGGCTGACGGTGCCGAAGTAGATCAGCAGGACCCAGAGCAGCTCGGGGATGCCGCGCACCAGGGTCGAGTAAGCGCCGCCAAGCCATTGCAGGGGCTTGAGCGGTGAAGTCTTGGCCAGGGCCCCCAGCAGGCCGAGGACCAGCCCCAGCAGCAGGGCGCACAGCGCCAGTTTGACGGTCATCAGGGTGCCGGCCAGAAGCGCCGGACCGAATCCGTGTAGGTCGATAGTCATGGGCAGGTGCGTTCAAGGGACCGGCACCGCCCGAGGCGGCGCCGGTCGGGGCGAATCAATAGATGCTGAACGGGAAGTACTTGTCGTTGATCTTCTTGTACGTACCGTCGGCGAGGATCTCCTTCAGGGCAGCGTTCAGCGCGTTGCGCAGCTTGTCGTCACCCTTGCGCACGGCGATGCCGATCTCGTCGCTCTCGACCACAGGCTCGCCCTTGAACTCATAGGCCTGGCCGTCCTTGGTCTTGAGCCAGTCGTAGTTGACGTACTTGTCGGCGAGGATGGCGTCGACGCGGCCCGAGGTCAGGTCGAGGTAGGCGTTTTCCTGGGTGTCGTACAGCTTGATGTCGATATCGTTACCGTAGTTGTCTTCCAGCCAGGTGCCGGCCAGGGTCGCGCGCTGGGTACCGATCACCTTGCCCTTGAGCGAATCCTTGTCGGTCTTGAAGTCGACATTCTTCGGTGCGATGAACTGCAGCTTGTTGGAGTAGTAGCGGTCGGTGAAGTCGACGGCTCCCTTGCGCTCGTCGGTGATCGACAGCGAAGAGACCAGGAAGTCGAACTTCTTGGCGTTCAGGGCCGGGATGATGCCGTCCCAGTCGGAGGTGACCACTTCGCACTCGACCTTCATCTTGGCGCACAGGGCGTCGCCGATGTCCTTGTCGAAGCCGACCACCTGGCCGCTGGCATCCTTGTTGTTGAACGGCGGGTAAGCCGCCTCGATACCCATGCGTAGTTTTTCCGCCGCCATGGCGTTGGCCGAAAACACCAGCGTGGCGGCAGCTGCCAGGAGGAATTTCTTGTAGGTCTGCATGCGTGTTGCTCCGTTAGCGGTTGCTGGACATGAATTGCTTACAACGCGCCGAGGTCGGGTTCTCGAAAACCTGCTGCGGCGTTCCTTGCTCCTCGACCAGGCCCTGGTGCAGGAAGACGACTTCACTGGACACCTGGCGGGCGAAGCCCATTTCGTGGGTTACCAGTAGCATGGTGCGCCCCTCTTCGGCGAGCGCGCGGATAACACTAAGCACTTCCTGGACCATTTCCGGGTCGAGGGCCGAAGTCGGCTCGTCGAACAGGATGACCTTGGGCTTCATGGCCAGGGTACGGGCAATGGCGGCGCGCTGTTGCTGGCCACCGGAAAGCTGGGACGGGTAGGCGTGGCGTTTGTCATGGATGCCAACCTTGGCCAGCAGGGCCTCGGCATGCTCGACCGCCTCGGCCTTGCTCTGGCCCAGCACGCGGCGCGGGGCCTCGATAATGTTGTCGAGGATCGACATGTGCGGCCAGAGGTTGAAATTCTGGAAGACGAAGCCGATTTCGCTGCGCAGACGGTTGATCTGACGGTTGTCGGCGGCGAACAGTTCGCCGTTCTTCGCCGCCTTGAGCTTGAGCGCTTCGCCGGCGACGAGAATCTCGCCCTGGTGAGGGTTTTCCAGCAGGTTGATGCAGCGCAGCAGGGTGGACTTGCCGGATCCGGATGATCCCAGGATGGAAATCACGTCACCGTCGCGCGCGGTCAGCGAAATGCCCTTGAGAATCTCCTGCTCGCCATAGCGTTTGTGCAGGTTGCGGATTTCCAGCGCGGGCGTGGCCTCGGCCATGTGCGGTCCTCATGTGTTCGGGTGCGATCCCAGCTGTTGGCGGCCTTTCCTGGCGAGCGCCAAGCTAGCATAGCGGCGCAATGACAACCAACCAGGTCGCAGGGGCAATCGGTTGCTGGCAGGGCAGTTGTCGCATCGCTGCAGTGGACTGTCGCGCGGATGTCCGCCGGCATCCTGCCCAGTCGGGTAGCCCTGATGAAAAAAGGCGCGATGGTGCCAGTTTTGGCGGTGACTGGCCAGCCGTTTTTAGATGGGTAGCACCCTCGCGAGTCGCCAACGCAAGGAGTTGCGCCCATGGGTTGCACTTCTGCATGCCTCTTTTTTGCGCATGGGTGTTACCTAGGATCACCCTTGGTGCACTTGTAAGTGGGTATTTCCGTAAAATGCGTATTTGCGGGTCTTTTGGCCAGGCCATGGCCGAATGCCCTGCAAGCCATCCTTAATGGGGCGGCGCGAGGTTTCTGACGAAACCCATTCCACCTGGCGCACTTATTGCCAGATCGTGGTTACTGGAGCAACAGGCTGCTTGAACAGCCAAGCAATTGCCCTCGTTCCCTGCTGACATAGCCACTCCTTGCATAGGTAGTTTTATGAGCGGTACGCGCAATTCCAATGACCTCGCTCAGGGGCTCAAACAACGGCATGTAACCATGCTGTCCATTGCTGGCGTGATCGGTGCCGGCTTGTTCGTCGGCTCCGGCCATGCCATTGCCGAGGCCGGCCCGGCCGTGATCCTGGCTTATGCCGCTGCCGGGACCCTGGTGGTGCTGGTCATGCGGATGCTGGCCGAGATGGCCATTGCCTCGCCCGACACAGGCTCGTTCTCCACCTACGCGGACCGTGCCATCGGTCACTGGGCCGGGTTTACCATCGGCTGGCTGTACTGGTGGTTCTGGGTGCTGGTGATTCCGCTGGAGGCCAACGCCGCCGCGGCGATCCTGCATGCTTGGTTCCCGGCCGTGGACTTCTGGGTCTTCACGCTGGTCATCACCCTGGCGCTGACGGCGACCAACCTGTTCAGCGTGAAAAACTACGGTGAGTTCGAATTCTGGTTCGCCCTGCTCAAGGTGTTGGCCATCGTCGGCTTCATCGTGGTCGCGTGCGCGGCCATGTTCGGCTTCGTGCCCAACAGCCAGGTCAGCGGCGCCAGCCACCTGTTCGATACCCAGGGCTTTATGCCCAATGGCCTGGGCGCCGTGCTGGCGGCCATGCTCACTACCATGTTCTCCTTCATGGGTACCGAGATCGTCACCATTGCGGCGGCCGAATCGAAGGATCCGGGCAAGCAGATCACCAAGGCGACCAATTCGGTGATCTGGCGGATCTGCCTGTTCTACCTGGTGTCGATCTTCCTCGTGGTGGCCCTGGTGCCGTGGAACGACCCGGTGCTGGCTGAGGTGGGCTCCTACCAGACCGTGCTGAGCCGGATCGGCGTGCCCAACGCCAAACTGATCGTCGATATCGTCGTGCTCATCGCTGTGACCAGTTGCCTGAACTCGGCGCTTTACACCTCCTCGCGCATGCTGTTCTCCCTGAGCAAGCGCGGCGACGCACCGGCCATGGCCCAGCGCACCACCAAGGCCGGCACCCCGCACGTCGCGGTGTTGCTGTCGACCGCGGCGGCCTTCCTCACGGTGATTGCCAACTACCTGGCTCCTGCGCAGGTATTCGAGTTCCTGCTGGCAAGCTCCGGCGCCATCGCCCTGCTGGTCTACCTGGTGATCGCCATCTCCCAGCTGCGCATGCGCCGCCAACGCATGGCCCGTGGCGAGCAGATCGCCTTCAAGATGTGGCTGTTCCCCGGGCTGACCTGGGCGACCATCGTCTTTATCATCGGCGTGCTGGTGGTCATGGCGATCCGTCCCGATCATCGCGCCGAGATCGTCGCTACGGCGCTGTTGAGCATTGGCGTGGTCGCCGCTGGCCTGCTGGTGCAGCGCAAGCGCAAGGCCGAGCGTCAACTGGCTGGACAGGTAGCGCTGGAGAGCTGATCCGCGCTGCTGGAATGGCAAAGGCCGCGTCCCGAGAGGGGCGCGGCCTTTTTGGTTGTGTCCGCCTTGAAAAGTGGACGAGACGCGTTGTCAGCCGAACTGCTTCTGCGCCTGCTGCTGCTTGGCCACCGCTTCGGAGGCCGATACATAGGCTTCCTGGAACTCGTCGCTCTCCAGCCAAGCCATGGTGGTGTCTTCGTCCGCGCCGTCCAGCCATGTGCGGTAGGCGTTGAACACCAGCACGATGTAATCGGTGGCGTGTTCTTCCTTGTGCCCCTTGAGCACCAGCGCCAGCAGCGGGTCGACCAGGAACACCGAGATCATCGGTACCAGGCCGTTCTCCTGGGCCTGCTTCATCTTCTCGAACAGCTCCTTGTAGCTGTCCGACTCCATGGCCTTGCTGAACACCTGCTCGACGCTGCTGCTCTCGCCACTGCTCGCCTTGACCGCCTGGCCGCTGCGCACCATGCGGTTCTGCTTGGCTTTGGAGGCTGCGCGCTTGGCGCGTTTCTGTTGCTTGGTGTTCGAGGCCATGGCGGGAATCCTTGGGGTGTGACGGAAGGGTGCGTATTGAAGCGCAGTTGGAGGTGAAACCCAAGGGGGCGTTGATTCAATGGGTGGCGTCCTCTCTTGGAGCCCGTCCAGCCCGCTGGGCTGCGCTGTCGCGCAGAAAACAAGGTCTGCAAGCGCGGCCCAGCACCCTGTGGGAGCGCGCCTTGTGCCGCGATCGGGCCCGTAGCGGCCGTAGAATCAGCCATCCCAATTTTTCTGACACACCGCGACTGCAGGTTTTTGCGGCCGCTGCGCGGCCGATCGCGGCACAAGGCCGCTCCTTGGGGGTCAGCTAAATCAATGAGTTAGCGTTTGTTCTATGAGAATCCGGCCCTTCGGCTGCGCTGTCGCGCAGAGAACCTGCAAGCACGGCGCGTATGGGCCGTTGCTAAACCAGGAGTTATACGTGCCTCAGGAAAACCACGCGCAAACAAAAAACCCCTGAATCTTTCGATTCAGGGGTTTCGATGTTTTGGTGCCCAGAGACGGAGTCGAACCGCCGACACGAGGATTTTCAAAACCTGTGAAAGCCCAGCCGTATTGGAAACGCGCCTGGATTTCCTCGCTTGATCTAAAATACGGAGTCGTTAGTTTCGGCCAGAAACGGGCCAGATGGCACCAACGTGCTCCAGACGTACCGGAAGAGTACCGGAGCTAGGCGGGTAGATGGTGCCATGGATTTCATACTGCGGGTACCGGGTGATAAAGATGAGCACCAAGAAGATGATTTGATTTACACCGCGCGCACCGCGTGACAAATCAGTCATTAAAAAAAATTGAGTCTACCTGACAATTGCGGATTTCCATTCGAGCCCAGGGTGCTTTGTGTGCAGCAGGCTGGCTAATTGTGAAAACGTAATGATGTTATGACGCTTTCCAGTGGCAAGAAAAGCCGTCAGCCTATGGCAGTTATTACTGATGAGGTGATACCCGGGGTCTGTGTCTACCGCATTTCTGGCCCGTTTTGCAATTTCAGGGCTGGCGATGATTTTTCCGTCTACACATGCTGCATAAAGCGTCACGCCGGATCTCAGCGTCGAGGCATTGACAAATTCTTGTATCGAAACTTTTCTGATACGCCCGCATCCATTTCGTTCAACTATTCGATTTCTGCCTACGTAAATGCCTGTGTGATCGATCGCTCCGAGTGCAAGGTCACAGGCTACTATCGCCCCAGGGCGCAGAATGCATTGAGAACCACTAAGCTCTTCATAAATGGTGTTGATGGCGCTTCGGCTTTTCCATTTATCCGGCTCAGGACGTCGTGGCACTGTGGGTGGTAGTACCAAGTTAAGTAATATCTGAAAAAGACTCATTGATGCATTCTTCATTAATGAGAGGTCTGGTCTCTTGCATGAGTGTAATTATGCTGTGAAGTCAGGTGTTTAAGCTGTAAGAGAATTTATAATTTGACTTCTATGTTGTGACCAGACCTGCTGCTGCAGAGTTGATATTGTATTATTAGCCTTTATTTGATGGTGCCTGGCTATTGATAACTTCTTCCGTATGCATCAGAGCATATTGAATTTTTGATGATGGTTATCTTGTTGTCGTCAGCCGGCTTGTAAATTGTCGTGCTAATATCCTTGCCGTGGTGATCTAATTGAGTGGCTCGGTATGATTCACTAGAGTCGCTGCATTCGGCCTCTACTCTGACTAATATGGTTTCTCCATTGCTCCTGAATCTGCCAAAGCCAGTGGGGTCGCTTTTTGAGAAGTCAGTGTAATACTCTAGGTCTGCATGGGAATATATTGTTTGCCATTCAGGCTGAGCTGGATCACTATTTTCTTCGGAGGCAGGCTGCTTTACCGAAAGAGTTTCAGTGTTGCCAAGAACAAGGCTACTAGAATCAGCTCGACATTTCAAAAGTCCTATTTTTTCATAAGCGTTTGCCCAAGCAGCGACATTCTTATCTATATATTCGGTTATTTGCTGTCTAGTGATTTTATCCTTGCTCATCGATCCATTAATCACTGCTATGCTTTTTTGGTGCTCAGCGGCCTTTGCCATTTCCTGCGGGTCGATCTGATGCCAGTTGGCTCCTTGATCGGGAGTTAGATATGGGGTCCCATGATGTTGGATACACGAATTTGCGTAGTGAGTGGCTGCTTGGAAAAACTGCATTTCGTCAGCTTGCGAAGTGAAGGATAAGAAAATTGACCCTAAGAGAGGCAGAGATGCTTTGGGTATGAACACAGGATGTCCTTATCTGTAGCTGAGACTAGAGTAAAACATTATGATGTCAAAATGATATGAGCGCTAGGCTTTGAAGAGGTTTTCTTGGGTATCATCAATGAATTTTGCATCAAGTCGCTTTTGGACAGCTTCCATGTGAAAGCATTGAGCGTAGCCTTCAGGCCAACCTGAAGCGCAATGAAGGCCGTACATCAAAAATCAGAAGGTAGCGTTTGCAGACTGATGTAGGCTAAAACAGCAATTTTGACACTGGTGGTGAAAGTATTGATTGATTTTTTTGATGAATAAACCGATGTCCTATCGTTGAAGCGCGGCTACGGCATGCGAGACTTACCCTATGAGATAGCCTCCAACACTGCTGCTAGGGGGCCAGGATGTCTCCAATCTGGAAAGGCGCACACACGGGCAACTGTCGCGAGGCAGCCCGGATGTGCGCACCGCGCTTGCTGCATTAGCAAACGCGGGTCAATTAAATCGACAGATCAAGGCAGAGTAATCGTCTTTAATTGGACGGGTGCGAATTAGCTCAAGCATTGAAGACTTGAATGCGGTAGTTGTATCCGACTGAACGCACATGTCTCTGATCTCTGATTTTGAAAGTAAGCTGTACGCCCCGTCGCTCATCAAAATTATATTGTCACCGGGCTTAACACTGAACGTGTTCTTTTGGAGTGTGTACTCTAAGGTTGCATTCATTACTGAAAGCAATATGTTTCTTCTAGGGTAGTCTTTCGCCATATGCTTGGGAAGAATGCCATCGTCAAGTAACCTTTGGACTTCAGTTTGGTCAGTTGTTCTAGTGGCAATCCCATTGCCCCTGAGTTGATAGATTCGGCAATCACCAACGTGACCGATACTAACTTCCTCTTTCTTGATAAGGCAAATGGATAAGGTTGTTGCCATTTCGCCAAAGGCTGGAAATGATATGCTCTCAGTTATGAGGGCTTTTTTCACGTTCGAAAAAATATCTTCAATTGAAGCTTCGGGATTTTTATTGAGTTCTGTTTCAAATGCCTGTAAAGCAATTTTTGATGCAAAGTTACCACCAGGCTTGCCGCCCATTCCATCAGCAATGCCAAGTGCGAGATATCCTTTACCGTACAGCTTAGCTAGTACGGCATCCTGGTTCGGCTTATTACGGCCAGGGAAAGAAAAAGACTCTATGTTGAAGCTCCCAACAGTCATACAAGCACTCTGAGAATGGGATGTAGGGATTCCCTAGTGAAGCTGATCGATCGTTCCATGTGTTGGATATAGGCTGAAAATGGGTAATTCGTTACGGCAATTTCTACCCGCATACGTTCAGCTAGCGCATCGTCAATTGTGCTGGAAAGCATGGCGGCGGCCTTTCTCTCTACATACCATCTGTTGTGAGAGGTTCCCAAATAAAGAAGCGCGAGTGCGATAATGGTTTTCAGTGTGATATCGCCGGCGTTATAGAAAATTTCCGCTTTGCTTGCTAGTATATCACAATAATCGAAGTTAAAACTATGACCATTAATGTTGTCGCTAAAATAGCTTCCTAAAGCAGTGAATAACTCAGGAGCATTTCCTGCAAGGGCTGTAATGTGCTCGATGGTCAGTGCTTGAAAAATATTATTAGTGGATTCGCTTCTGTCTAAGTTTCGGTCGATCTGGATGAAAACTTCATCCCACTGAGCGTCAGTCAGGGCTGCGTTTGTTCTGAGAAGATTTACTGTGCGCTCTTCGCTGGAAGAGTTAAATGCCACGGGGCACGTGTGAAGAGCTTTGTACAGATCCTCGCGCAGGGCCGTAACACTCGGGTAGCGACGCATTGGCAGGCGCTTCGTACAGCGTTTGATGATCTCGCCGAGATCGCCAGGACCATCCAGCTCAGTGTATGGAATACGCTGCGCAGCATTACCGAAGATATCATGCAAAATTGCGCCAAAGGCATATATATCGGCTGCTTGAGTGGCTCTCCGGAAATTACCAATAAGCTCGGGTGCAGCATAGTTAGTGGTGCCGCCGTTTGCATTAGTGCCTGTCAGCGTAGATGAATCACTATGCGAAGCACTCATTAAGCCAAAATCTGAAATGGCGTAACTTACTTGACCATTGTCCGTAAATTTTAAGACGTTTGCTGGTTTTAAGTCTCTGTGTACATAGCCGCTGCGATGAAGGTGCTCCAGTCCAGAAAGAATGTCAAACAAGGCAGTATTAAGGTTTGCCCCAAGGGTGTGATCGAGCCACATCTCGTCCTTAAGGGTGCATTCTGCAATCGGCATGATGAACGCAGGTGGGTTCGCCGAAAGGAAGCTCTCTACGATCCGCACAACGTTTGGATGATTCACAGACGATTGATACTGGACCTCCCTCACGAATCGGCGACGCAGCTCCTCGTCTCCGACGTCGTTGAGCAGTTGCGGCTGAGGTTCATAGGTTTTCTGGGCGAACTGCTGCCCATGGGAATTCGAAACGATATCTACTCGTGCAAACCCGCCCCGGCCTTTTTCGTATTCAAAAGTGTACGTCATCCATGCCTCCGGGAAAATTGCTCTGAGTAGAATCGGCTTTTGACAGCTTTAGGTGACTGATCATTCTAGCGTGTTTGACCGGGGGGCACTCGATTGCACGAGCTAGGGTTTTGAGAATCCACAGCTGATCAGGTTGCACAGGCCGTTGGCCGGGCGGGGCTCGGTGCTTACTACGGGTTCCGGCACGCCGGGCTGGTGCGGCAGCGGTCAAAAGCTAAGGACATGGGCGCTCAGTGTTCGCTGGTCAGCGGCCGCTTCCTATGATTTTTGTCAAGCTTAGGCAGTTTGCCTGAATGAGCCCTCCCGCAACGGGAAGCACGTGATTTTCCTGGGTCAATCTACAAGGCCTCACCGCACTTTGCGGTCAGAAACGGCCAGAGCGCCGCCAAACCCCTCCCGACGTTCCGGAGAATAACCGGAGCCTGGACCGCAGCCACAGACACCGATGGCCCCTGCACTTCCACGCACCGCGCGCACCGCGTGACAGGTGAATAAAAAAGCAATGCTGATTCCAGTGGGGGCATGCAGTGCTCGGTGCCTTCCCTTGAGTTCTGGAAAGCAGATTTCATAAAGAACGGGCAATGGGCGAATTTTTCAGCGCTAGAACCACATAAAGCCAAATTTGGCGATGATGTTTTTAAATTAATTCCTCGCGCGTAACAGTCTTTATATATCACGCGTCGAGTCTTGTGTCCGGTTTTCGCCTACAACTCCTGGGGAGAATGAACCAACTACGATTAGCCCAGGAGTTATAGGGGGTTTCGGTAAAATATCGATTACAGCCTAGAAGTCCTGAAGAGAACCCGTTTCGCTTCCATCAAGCGTGACTGAAAGTTAGTGTTCGGCGTGAAGGTGGGCCAATTAGCCCCTCTTGCAAAAGTTAATGGGGTTGATAGGATTGGTCTCAAGCGCTCAGGCAGCTGTTGTAATCTGCCCGCTGCGATATCTGCACGTATATGCCTGAATGAATATTTAGCTGATACAGGCTATGGTCCAACAGGTCCGGAAGATCTGCAGCCTGAATTCAGGAAAGCAATGCTCTTTAACAATTCGAATTTGACTTTGATATAGCCTCAGCAAGGTTCTATATATCATTGGCAGGCGGCGCTGCCAGCGCTAGATAGTGCGTTTTGCGCTTTATTCAGGTCTTAAAATGTCAGCGCCTAAAACGCTTTACTTGAAAATTGTAAAAATGAAGATGAGAACCAACTAAAATTTATATAAGGGATAAAATGTCTACTTCAAAGCCTTTAAAGCAAGTCGAAGTCAGAGACACCATTGTGGAAGCGCTGATTATCGTCAGCTATCCTGCGACAGGGAACTCAACCTATTATGTTCGCGAACCCAATAAGCGTCGCCGACGCATAAGGCTGGGAACGTCAAAAGATCTGGCACTCAAACAGGCGCGGAAAAAAGCCGCTGAGGTACTAACTGCCGATTACCATCTGGCTCCGCGAACACTCACTCAGGTGTTCGAAGCGTATGCGAAGTCTGGCGAGTACAGTGGCAAGCGTTCGCTAAATCAGGAACGCAAGCGCTTTGAGCGGGTGGTTGAACCCATCCTGGGCAGCAAAAGCATTAGAGCCATTGACGTCACCGACGTGCACGCGGTCATGGCTGTCCTGAACTCATCATTGAGTGATGCGACACGCAACCGCTACTTGGCCTTGCTGCGGTCAATTTTTCGATTCTCCGTTGCCCAGGGCTTCAGTGACAAGGACCCCAGTTGCAGCATCAAGCTGCGCAGGGAGGTGCCGGTTAAGCTGTATGAGGTCACTGGTGAATTCATCGGGCGTCTGGGCAACGCAGTACGCTGCTTACAAAAAAGAGAACCGAGTACCGCAGCCCTCGTCGAATTGCTGCTGCTGACGGGCATGCGAATTGGCGAGGCACTACCCTTGCAGTGGAGCGATGTGAACTTTTCGACGCGGCAAATCACCCTTCGGCGGACCAAAAGCGGAAAGGTCAGGCATGTCCCCATCAGTGATGACTGTCTGGTGCTGCTGGCTCGGCGGCTAGAGATGACGGCCGACCGCCCATGGGGTTGGCTGTTTCCGTCGTCGCGTGGCAATTCGCACATGACAAGGCCGGTTCGACCCTGGAAGAAAGCCTGCAAGGCAGTCGGGCTTCCGCCATCGTTACGTTTCCATGACCTGCGGCATGTGTATGCTTCGGCATGTGTGAAAGAGGGGATCCCCCTCTACACCGTCCAAGGCTTACTCGGCCACTCGTCCATCCGCATGAGTGAGCGGTACAGCTCACTCGCTTCTGAAGACTTACTAAAGGCCAGCTGTCATGTGTCCAGTGCCCTTGGTTTCGGGATGGAGGCAGCGCATTGAAACGATTCCATTCAAGCGACATTTTATCCATCGACGTTATGGATGCAGCCCTCTTGGCGGGGGCGAAGGCCATTGCGGGGGACAGCGACTCTCTATCGGATGTCAAGAGCTTACAGTTCGATGAGAAGACGGTTATTTTCTCAATCGCGAATATTCATCCAAATTACAGCATTATCCGATCGATATTATTGAAGCACTTTCTGGTGTTTCAAACAAGTACCGAGCTGTTCGTGCCGTTGTCTAAGCACGATGTTCAGGACGCTAATTTGCTGGCGTTCTTGAAGCACTCCTTGGCGAAGATCAGGATACAGCTAGACATGGGTGGCAACCCGCAGTCCCCTGCGCACGGCCAGTGGTCGGTGCCGGTAAGTGGTGAGCCGCCCAAGTCGCATCCATTCGACTTCCTGCAAGTGATTGAAACGCGTGAAATTGGCTTGATTGAAGCGATGTATGGATTCAGTACCCTGGGAAACTTTGAGTTCTCGCTGGAGAGGATCCGCCGCCGGAGGAAGGATAGCCGTGAAGAAATCGCACCGGCTCTCTGGATCGATAAAATCCTGCAAGATCCGCACAGCAGTGAGTATTCGACACGCATCAATATTCTGAGCCGTACTGGGAAAAGGCGCCGGGTGATATCACAAGTCATTGCCAACGGCACCATGCAGGACGCCAAGAAGCTGACGGAGTGGGTGGTGACAATGGTGCCCTGTGTGGTTGATCGTAAAGGGTTAGGGGATCTGGTAAAAGAGCTGCTCCGGCGTGCCTTTGAGACAATCGATAGCCAGATATGGATAAAAAAAGAAGGATGGCTTCGAGGTCATGATTCCAGCATTGAGGGCTGCGTGTGCGGCCAGGAATTGTTACTCGCCCCTGGTGCCGACGCCAAGCAATATTATATTGACATCGCCGCACCGAGGCTTGCGCAATCCGGCACGCTTGAGCGCTGGAATCAAGAGGTGCTCAGCCCAGTCAGCAATAACCATATTCTTACTGGAGCGGTACAGATTGGTTTAGCGTCAACCATGCTCGATCTGGTACCTGGCGTTTCTTCTTGTACGTTCAACTTTTTCGGCGGGGCGGGCCGCGGCAAAACATTATTGCTATCGACGGTGGCCAGTCTATTCGGAAATACGACGGCGCCTGGGCATGCCAGTGCAGGTCGGAATGGCAAGTCAATTATTGAGACCTTCGGCTCGACCGAACTGGCACTTCAAGCCAAGGGACAGGCAACGTCGATAGGCCCCATGCTGATCGATGAAATCGGCAGTAACAATTTCGGTGTACTCGACAAGTTCATTTACGTGACCGGTAATGGCAACAGTCGTACTCGGCTAAGCAATAATGGCAATGTCCAAGAGTCGCCGCCGAAGGTCTTGTTCTCTATGACGACAGGTGAAGTTCCGATTGGCTTGCTGGTGAGCCGTAACGCGCCACAGGGGGTGTTGGATCGCGGTGTGGACATCAATATTGGTGGTGGGGCTATAAGCTTTGAAGGTCAAGACGCAGAAGAGTACGCCTTTCTGCCTGAAGAGCTGAAAAAAGCCGTCTCTGCGGGCATCCCGCATCAGTACGGTACTGTGGCGCCAGCCTTCATCAAGGCCATTTTGTCTGAGATGGACGGTCAAAGCTGGAAAGCGGAACTTGACGAGATAAGGCAACAGCTTGTCGATGGTTGCCCGCGCTACGTGAGCAATGATGGACCGGGCCGAGTTTTAACTCGGTTTGCTTTAGCGGTGTTGGCGGGCAGGATCGCCCTGCGAAACAAGGTGTTCAGCGAAGAGGTTGTCGGCGAAGACACGTTATTCAATGGCGTGGCCGTCTGTGTTGAACTTTGGATCAAGACACGTTGGCATCACCTGGAACGGTTGTCTGCGGCGTTAATTCGTCAGAAAGAGATACCTGAAGGTTCACCGCGGCTGGGCTTACCGCTCTATCGTCACCAGGATCGTAGCGGCGATATGCCCACGCTGATGATCACCAAAGAACTCCTTGAGAAGGTCTTTTCGGGGGCGGAGGAAATGGAGGTTATCGGCAAGCGATTTAAAGATGATGGGTTGCTTGTTCGGGCCGAGGCGGGTCGCAATACAGTTGGGAAAACCCCTCACTATCACCTGCGGACGGAGTGGCTGACAGACCATGACATTGAATGGTCTGAGGATCAGGAGCGCTTCGTAGAGGTGGCGTCGGATGACGACTGAAACGCCGACAGTGCGCAGCTCATGGGGGCTACGCTGACGGTCGAGTTGGACCGTACAGATGGGCCAAAAAAAACCCGTCGGTGGCTGGGTTTGTAAGTTGTCGCAACACGTGCCGGTCAATTATTTTTCTCGGTTGTCACACTACTTTATTATTTCATTAATTGGCTAGCGCGCTCCCTCAAGAAGAGGGATGTCCTGGAGCCGTATGGGGTGATGCAGTTCAATCGTTCAGTCAGTAGGCACAACAAGCGCGCCAACCCGTGCCGATGCCTTGCGCAGGTTGTCAGAGGCCAAGTGAGCGTATCGTTGAGTCGTCGTATTACTGGCATGCCCTAACAAATGCTGAACCTCATACAGCGTTGCACCGTTATTGATTGCCAGGGAGGCAAAGGTGTGACGTAAGTCATGAATCCGAAGATGAGTCAGCCCCGCCGCTTTGAGTGCTCGCTGGAAGCACTTTCGGGCGTTATTCAGCGGTTTCCCTGGCTTACTCCCAGGGAAGAGATAATGGCTCCCGCCCCGGTTTGGAAGCTCATTCAAAACCGCAAGCGCCGTCTCGCTGAGCATCACGAAGCGCTGACGACCACTTTTAGTCATGGGCAAATGCCAAAGCTGCCTGTCATAGTCAATATCCGCCCATTTCGCCTGCAGTGCTTCTTCACGTCTAACGCCGGTCACTAACATCAGCTTGATGGCTTTGGCGGCAATTGGGTTCTGCTCAGTGTCCAGTGCAACCCATAGACGTTTAGCCTCATCAATACTCAAGAAGCGTTGAGACTGGTTGTTCTCCGTATGCATACGAATGCCGGTCGCCGGGTTACTGTCCATGTAGCCCCAGAGGATGGCCAGGTTGAAACACCGTTTCAGCAGGGCAAGATGTCGATTGGCCGTGGCGGGAGCTCGCCGACTGATGAATTCGTCATGGTAGCGTTGAATTTCCTGTCGGGTGATGGACGCTAAAAGTCGTGCGCCAAACACTTTAAATAAGTGAGTCTTAAACTTGGAGTCATCGCTGTTCGCACTGCGTTTGCTGGCGTAGGCATGCGGCAGGTAGTGGTCATCAATGAAGCGGCGAAACGTCAGACCTGACGCCGTCACGACTGCTTGTGGATCGACGCCATTCGACAGCTGAGCCCGGTGTTTCATGGCAAGCAGGCGGGCTTCGGCGACGTCCAACTCACCATGATTTCCCAGCTTCATGCTTCGCTGGCGCCCGGCATGTCGGTAACGCAGATAGAAGAATTTTCGTCCCTGTTTGTTGATCAGCAATTTCAGGC
>JAEWGL010000091.1 GCA_023388335.1 Pseudomonadota bacterium
GTCGCCTCCCCCAACGGCAGATACCGCGTGCCACAGATGAAGAACACCCCCGCCCCCAACAATCCCACCGCGCGAAGCAACTGCAGGCCAGGACAATTGCAATGGAATACCCGCCACCCTTCACGCGGGATCAACCAGCAACCCAATAGCACCGTGGTCACGCAGAATCTCGCCCAGATCACCACAATTGCGCTGTGATATGGCGTGAGGTACTTGGACAGGCTGTCCAGCAATGCGAACAGCAGCACCGCGATGCTACATAAGGCGATGCCTCTGAGTGGACGGGTTTGCGGCATTGAAAGGCTCCCGCCGCCTCTTGGCGGCGACAAGGAAAAGACGCAGGATCAGCAGTCAAGTAGTCGCTGCTCGTCGAGTAGCTGCCCCCATGCCCACGGAGTCAGATGCCCCGCCCGCGTCGTGGAGGTTTGCAATGTTTCTTGTACAAAAAGTATCGCAAGCCCTTCTATATGCCGGTCGAAAATCGGCATGAAAAAATCTCCTTCTTTTTTGGTTCAACCATTAAATATTTGACACAATATTTTCTCTTGTCAAGAGATGTGGCGAAAACCCACCCGGCTTGATCTATCGATTGACAGGGCGATATCCGCTGCTGTATCTATTGGTCCAACCAATGGAAGTGAAATGCTATTCCTTTTACATAACACAGTGGATGCGTTGTCATGATCCCCGATTTCAATGGCTTGGCTGAAACGTTCGATTACGTGATCATCGGTGCTGGTGCTGCCGGATGTGTGCTGGCCATCCATCTGAGCCAAGCGCCTGACATCTCGGGGCGCCTGGTTTCCAAACATGCGCTCAACGACCGAGGGTAACGGTATGAAAAGCGACTCCCCCCGCGCGCTCCCCTCCTATTCGCCTGTGCAGACAAAACGCGCCTTTGAGGAAGTTGCAGAACAGATACGCAATCAGCTGTCGCAGGGTTTGTTGAAACCGGGGGATCGCCTGCCGTCGGAGCGGGAGTTGGCCGAACAGTTCGGCCTTGCGCGCAATACTGTTCGCGAAGCGTTGCGTGCCCTGGAAATGTCAGGCCTATTGGAATTTCGTAAAGGTGCCAGCGGCGGTGCATTCATCCTGGAGGGCAGAAGCGACGCCGTTATCGCGGGCTTCAATGACCTGTATCGGTTGGGATTTATTCGTCCCGATGATTTGGCCGAGGCACGCCTGATAGTGGGTACTGAAATTGCCCGGCTCGCCTGTCAGCGCGCTACCGAAGAGGAGCTGTGCGCGCTAGAGGCCAATCTGGATGCCAGTGACTTCGCTGCAGCGACAGGTGATGATGCCAAACGACTGCAAGTGAATTTGAACTTCCATGCGCTGCTGGCAAGAGCCGCGCGCAATCCCGTACTCATTATCCTCATCGACGCACTCAACGCTATTCACCAGCGGCTGCTGCGGGTCATGACCCCTGCTGAAAACACTCGAATCGTTGCAGCGCGGCGCAGGATAGTCAGACACTTGCGGAACAAGGACGAAAGTGGAGCAGTTAACGAGCTGCGCGAGCACTTGATGACTCTACGTGAACATTACAAAGCACAAGAAGCACAAAGTAACATTCAAGGCGTCAATCGCGACGTTAAATGGGAATAGGCGAAGGTGCAGCCGGCGTAGCAGCTCTGCGCAAGCGGCGACTGCCGTTGGAAATGTTCCTCGTGCGTGATTCCATGACGTTCTTTCGGCGCATGTCGGCATGAGTGTGGTTGCACGAATATTGCGTCCTGAGCGATGACTTACGCTGAACATATGAATATTCGTATATTCGGCTAAGCATATCTACAGGCATCTCCATGATCACTCCTCCAGAATTTTTCAAATGCATGGCTGACGAGACTCGTACCCGTGCCACGCTGCTGATTGCCAGCCACGGTGAGCTTTGTGTCTACGAGCTGATGTGTGCCATGGACGACAGCCAACCCAAAATCAGCCGGCACCTTGCGCAACTGCGCAGCAGCGGGCTGTTACTGGATCGCCGACAGGGACAATGGGTCTACTACCGGCTCAACCCTGATCTCCCCTCATGGGTTCACAAGGTTTTACAGGTGACCCTGCAGGAAAATGCTCAATGGCTCCAGGTCAACTCTGCTCGTTTGCAAAACATGAACGGACGTCCGGTTCGTGAAACCACCTACTGCTGAATCAATCGAGCATATCTCCCATGTTGGCTGCGCTTTCTGTTTTCGCATTCACCCTGAGGCAGTCATGACGATTGAAGTAAGAGTCGCTCGTCCCGAGGATACTACGGATATCCAGGCTATCGGACTGCACCAGAAGATGGATCTCGTCCATATCGGCACCTTTCCTGACCTGGGCCACATGGGACGCGCGGTGTCGAACAGCTCATCCAGGATGACGATGCCTGTAGGCCGATGGCAACCAGCATGGTCATGGCACGGCAGCCGCTCATTTTGGGCGCTAACAGGATCAGGCCTTGCTTGATGATTTCGAAGGGAACTTCATGCCTTCTACTTTTCTGCAGGCGAAAAAACCCGCAGGGTGCGGGCTGTAATTAGAAAAATGAATATCTAGGCAATTTTCCCACTTAAGTTGCAGGAAGGTAACTCAAGTGGGACTTGACTTCTGAACCGTCTCCAAATGGGCCGTTCAACTCCGTAGTGACAGCCCCCAGACAGCACTAGTGAGACAACCAATACAAGCGGCAAAACTATTGCGTCAGGCACGTTAAAAATCTCAAGCACCCATAGCACGGGGAAGTGAAACACGAATAGACCGTATGAAATATTCCCAGCCTCGCGCTGGGCTTCATACCATAGCGACTTTAATCTGATATTGCCCAGCAAAATAATCAGCGGCAACCCAACCAGATAACCAAAAGCCACTTCCATATCGTAGCCGCGTCGGATTTGCATCTTATAAAGAAAAACGATATAGATTAAAAGAGCGCACAAAGTTGCAGTACCGCTATGCGTCCTTCTCTCAATCAAGACCCCTGACAAAAATATAAACAACACACCTATTAGCAGCCTGTATCCGTACCAATCAGTATTTAGCAAGCCCATCAGTGGTATTACCGTGAAATTGGCCACCCATTCCTGTATACCTGGCGCCCGCTCAAAAAAAGGCGATTGCGCGCCGCAAATCCATACGACTACTGACATTCCGAGAGCTGTAAAATACAGAGGAAATATCCGTAACGCTCCATCACGATAGAACCAAAACATAGACTTGTGCAGCTCAATGTACGGGCGTCGACTCCAAAGCTTCGCCACCACATGACCTGGAAGCAAATAGAAGATTACGACAGCCCAAACGCCAACATTCCAGCCCTTGAAATCGATGTCTAAATGACTACCAAGCCGGCCAGCACCAAACGTAGTATTCCCATTTCGTTCCCACTACATTTAAATACAGCGTAGGATAACGCAGGATGATGGCTTAAAGCCACATGCCCGAACTAGCTCTGAACCTCTTGCTGGGGACCGGTTAGCCGTTGATGTGGGAGAAGTTGGGCCAGGCCTTCGGTGCCACAGCTTCGCCGATGCGCAGCGGTTCTCGCAACTCTGTCGGCGGCATCAAGCTCAGCGCCAGCACCGCGCTCGATGTGCCCTAGCGGCGGCCGGATGAATACGTCCTTGGCGTGCAGCCGCTCGGCAAGCGGCTGCCGCCTAACCTTCAACGAGCCGAAACTGGATTTCTATCGGCCCGCCCGGTGCGCGAGGCCTATATCGCAACGTGCTTTGCACCGCAGTGCTCGCAGAAAAACACCTGGCCATCCAGTTCATCGCCGTGATCGATGTCAGCGCCCGTCTCTTTCTGGCAACTTTGGCAGATGAATTTACTGGTCATCGCTTTGTCCCCTATGACTCCAGATCTTCAGCTTAGCCGAGTTTCGGCCTGGTTCATTTAGATATCCCACGCCCACAGAAAAACCGATCCAGCAACACGGAGATGGTTATGTTGCCGCGCGATTTGATCGATATGGCTATGGTCCATCTGCCAAGCGACAGCCAAGCAGGATTCGCGCTACGTGAACTTCTGACCCTGCCGAGCAGGACGGGGAAATTGCGCAGTGGGTAGCGCCTATAGCAGAGAGCCCGACTCACATTTAAGGGATAGCAGCCGCTGGAACGTGAAGATCGACCACAAGGTTGTCGATAAGCCGCGTTTTACCAAGACGAGCTGCGCCCAGAATCACCCATTGGTCGTCATCGTGTGTCGCCGGCTCCAAGCTCCGTGCATTTCTGACTTCCAGGTACTCAAGCTCAAATCCCGCTGCCTCTAACCGCTGTCGGCAGCCATTCAATGGGGAAACGATCTCCTGCCCTCGCTGGAGCAATGCGGCCAGGTCGACCAGGCACTTGTGCAGCAACGGCGCAATCGAGCGCTGCTCCTCACTCAGATAGCCATTTCGCGAAGACAGTGCCAGGCCGTCCGAGGCTCGAACCGTCGGCGCCCCCACGATCTGCGTCGCCATATTGAGGTCTCGCGCCATTACACGGATGACCGCTAGCTGCTGGTAATCCTTTTCACCAAAGATCGCCACGTCCGGCTGAACAACATTCAGCAGCTTGATGACCACCGTTGCCATGCCATCGAAGTGGCCAGGGCGCGAGGCGCCACACAACCCTTCAGACACCCGCGGCACCCTGACGAGAGTGACTTCCTGCATTCCATTCGGATACATCTGTTCGACGGCGGGTGCAAACAGCACATCGCACCCTGCAGCCGCCAAGCGCTCCTTGTCGGCTTGCAGTGTCCTGGGGTAACTGGCCAGATCTTCGCCAGGCCCGAACTGAAGGGGGTTGACGAAGATGCTGGCCACTACGATGTCGGCCTTCTGCCTGGCCAGTTCGACCAGGGCCATGTGCCCGTCGTGCAAGTTGCCCATGGTCGCCACCAGTGCGATCGTGTTGTGCTCGGCACGCACGTGGCCAAGGTAGGTGCGAAGCGCCGTTACCGTGTCGACTGTCAGCATCGATTCATGCCCCGCTGGCCAGTTGGGCGTCGATTGCCTCCAGCAACCTTGGGTCGTCGGCCGCCACATCGGGCGCGAAACGGGCGACGACCTGACCGCGGCGGTCGACCAGGAATTTCTCGAAGTTCCACAGCACGTCCGTGCGGTTGTCAGACGCGATGCCATAGCCCTTGAGCCGTTCCCTGAATGGGCCTTCGCCAATCGTCTCAGGCTGCGCGGCCGTGAGCTCGGCGTAGAGCGGGTGGCGATCCTCGCCGTTAACGGACAGCTTCGAGAACAGCGGAAACTGGATGCCGTAGTTCAACGAGCAGAACTCGGCGATTTCGGCGTCGCTGCCTGGTTCCTGCTCCTTGAAATTGTTAGCTGGGAAACCCAACACCTGCAGCCCTTGGTCTTTCTTGCGTTGGTAGAGCTTTTCCAGCCCTTCATACTGCGGGGTAAGCCCGCACTTCGAAGCCACATTGACCAGCAGCAATACTTTGCCGCGATAACGGCCAAGGTTGCTGGCGGTACCATCGATCTGCTGCAAGGAAATATCGTAAAGGGACTTGCTCATGGACCTGCCTCTCTTGCAAGGTTGAATTCAACGCTGGAAAGAACTGGATTTCCAACACAGATAAAGGACCAATACACCGGCGCTCACTGATATCAGTGCAGACCAGAGGAACACCCAAGCGTAGCCGTAGCCTGCGGCAACCAGCCCCAGCGCCGGCCCCGCCAACCCGACCGCGACGTCGAAAAACAATGAAAGCGCGCTCAGTGCCGAGTTTCGGTTGGCCGCCGGAATCACCGCCAGGGTTTCCATGCCGAGCCCCGGGTAAACCCAAGACACGCCGATACCAGTCAGGGTACCGCCAGCAATCACCAGCACCGGCGAGGGTGCCAGCCCGATCAGCAGCAGGCCCGCCGTCTGCACAAGCAAGCACGCGGCAACCACGTTGTAGCCCCGGAACCGATGCAGAATGCCCGGCGATGCTAGTCGCGCAACAATGAAGCCTGCGCCAAAGCCGCTCAGGCAAAAAGCCGCACCGCTCCAGCCCAGGCTATCGAAATAAAGCGCTACAAATGCCGTCAGCCCACCGTACCCCACCGAGCTGCACACCAGCACAAAGCCGTTGGGCAGCACCGTGAGCAGCACCCGATGAAAGGCCAGCCGAGCACCGGCCACCACCGGCGCCGGGCACTTGCCGAGGGCCACAACGACAAATACCAGGCCCAGCAGTGCGGTACACAGCCCCACGCTGGCGAGGCCGAACGTATCACTCAACAGCACCCCCAACGGTGCGCCAACCGCCGTGCCGCCATAGGCGGCTATGCCGTTCCACGACATGACCTTTGCAGTGCTGGACGCACCGCTCAAGCCAATGGCCCACGTACAACTGGGCGTGGAGATCATCGCGGTACCAAACCCCAAGATGATCCTGGCCAGCACCAGCGGCGCCAGGCAGAGCCACAAGGGGGCCTGGAACATGACCGCAAGCCAAGTCAGCATACCGCTGGCGATCAAGCCGCCGAGCCCACAGACCACCGAGCACCTGGCCCCAAAGCGATCTGCCACACCCCCTGCCAGCGGTCGCGCCAGCAGTGTCGCGAGGTACTGCACACCGATCACCGCGCCGGCAAAAACCGATGTCAGGCCAAGGTCATGCAGCACGAAACCTGGCAGCACGGCCAGCGGTAAGCCGCTGCACACGTAACCGACGAAGTTGAAACAGATGATGGAAAGGATCTGCGCATCGGGATGCGCCAGCTTATGGTTGTCGGCGTCCACCACTCGGCTATCGCTCATCGATGACGTCGCCCCCGCCAAACGCGCACCGGCCTATTGACCACTGTAGCAACCCACCGCAACCACATAGCCATTCACCCGTTGCAAAAAGGTTTTCTTGAACTCGTTCTGCCCCGTGATGGGGTTGCGCCACAGGTAGTCGAGCTCGCCGGTCTCATGGCTTGCCATCTGCCGCAGAATATCCTTGCCAATCGGCTTGCCATCAGAGGAACGCAGCGACTTGAAATCCGTACCGATCAAGCGTGGCAAGAACCCGTGGGCAATGAAACGCTGGGTCTTGAGGTCCACCACGAAGGCATAGAGATCATCCTGGGTGAGCCGCTTGTCGTGCTGGTTGATGAGCGCGAAGGTCGCCTTCGGGTCCTTGCTCACCTGCTCGGCGATTTGCCGCATCAGCGCGTGGGCCTGTTCAGGGCTGGAGCGCGGCATGTAATAGCCGACGGAGATCACCCTATCCCCCACCCGTTGATAGAACACACGCTTGCGCTCTACCTTGGCGTGCTGCCAATTCCACCAGCGATACTCTGCGCTGCGAACGGTGCCGTCGGCAGGCTCCTCGATGGCCTGCCGAAACGCGGCCTTGAGGTCGTCGTCCAGCACACTCACCACCGGTTTTCCGACCAGGGATACCGATGGCCCGCCGCTGGCCAGCATCACACCCGAGGTATCGACCACGTAGATGTACAGCTCGTCATCGACGAAGTCGCCTTGGCGGCTGAATTCGGCCAGGGCACTGTCGCCCCTGGCCTGGTAGTGAGCGACGGCTTTGGCCAGCAATGCCCTGGCGCGCTGGCTTTCAGCGTCATAGGCATCCGTTGAAGGCTCTTGGGCCATCGCGAAGACGGAGGCAAGGCATAGGCAAAAACCCGCGAAAGCTCGATAAAGGCTCATTATTGTTCTTCCTCTGGTGATCCTTCCGGTGCCACTGTCCCGCGCTGCTTGCCGGCCCCTAGAGCGTGCGGCCAATGATCTCTTTCATGATTTCCGAGGTGCCGCCATAGATCCTCGCAACGCGTGCATCGACCCAGGCCCGGCTGATCTTGTACTCGCTCATGAACCCGTAGCCGCCATGCAGCTGCAAGAACTCATCGAGCAGCTTGCCCTGCATTTCCGAGCCCAGCAGCTTGGCCATGGCCGCCACATCCGCGGGCAGCTCGCCGCGCATGACCTTGGCCAGGCAATCATCGACAAACACCCTCAGCATGGTAAACTGCGCCTTTGCTTCGGCGAGTTTGAAGCGGGTGTTCTGGAAATCCAGCACCGGCTTGCCGAATACCTTCCGCTCGCGGGTGTATTCGATGGTCTCTTCCAGCAGTGTCTGGATCGACTGTGCGGCGCGGATCGCGATGATCAGGCGCTCCCACGCCAATTGGTGAGTCAGGTACTTGAAGCCCTGCCCCTCCTCGCCGAGCCGGTTGCCGGCAGGCACCCGCACATCGTCGAAGAACAATTCGGCGGTGTCCTGGCCCTTCAGGCCGATCTTTTCCAGCAACCGCCCCTTGGAGAACCCCTGGCGCTCTTCTTCGACGCAAATCAGGGTGAGCTCCTTGGCGCTGAGGTCGAGCTTGGTTGCGGTCACCATCAGGCCGGCGTTGCCCCCGTTGGTGATGAAGGTCTTCTGCCCGGAAACGATGTAATCATCTCCCTCCCGGCGCGCCAAGGTCCGCATCGAGCGCAGGTCGCTGCCGATACCCGGCTCGCTCATGGCGATCACGCCAATCAGCTCGCCGCTGACCATCCGAGGCAGCCAGCGCTGTTTCTGCTCTTCGCTGCCGTAGGCGACAATGTAAGGGGCAACGATCTCTGAGTGGGTAGTAAACCCTACCGCGGTGGCATTGGCCCGCGCCAGCTCCTCGATCATCACGGCCGAGTGGCCGAAGTCCCCGCCAGGCCCGCCGTACTCCTCGGGCACGGTAGAACACAAAAGTCCGGTCTCCCCCGCCTTGAGCCAGACCTCCTTGGGCACTATGCCGTTCTTTTCCCACTCATGCAGGTAGGGCACGATCTCGCGATCGACGAACCGGCGCGCTTGTTCGCGGAACATGTTGTGGTCTTCACGGAAAACGCCACGCATCTTCAATACTCCAAAATTCCGTCGGTTGTGCCTTTATGCGGTCACCGGTCGAGGTAGTCGGGATTTCGCTTTTCGACAAACGCCGAAACGGCTTCTTGATGGTCTTCAGTGTGGTGGGCCAGCGATTGATAAGCCGCCGACAGCTCGAGCAGTGAGTCCAGGCGCATGTGCTGCCCTTCGCGCAGCAAGCGCTTGCACAGGCGCAGCGAGTGCCCCGGGTTGCTGGCGATGCGCTCGGCCAGCGAACGCGCTTCAGCCATCAGCGTCTCGTGTGTGCACACCTGCTCCACCAGCCCCCATTCCAGGGCCTTGACCGCATTGATGGTGTCGCCGGTAAAGGACATCAGGCTCGCCTTGGGAACGCCGATGATCCGCGGCAGCAACCAGGCGCCGCCATCGCCCGGCACGATACCCAGGCGTACGAAGCTCTCGGCGAATACCGCCGAGGTGGATGCCAGGCGGATGTCGCACATGCAGGCAAGGTCCAGGCCCGCGCCAATCGCGGGCCCGTTGACGGCGGCGATAACCGGAATGTCCAGGTCGTACAGCGCCAGCGGAATGCGCTGGATGCCGTCACGGTAGGTGTTGCGCAGCTCATAGGGCGAGCCTGCGAAGATGCCGGCACGCTCGTGCATATCCTTGACATTGCCGCCGGCGCAAAAGGCGCTGCCATTGCCGGTCAGCACCATGACCCTGGCGGACTTGTCGCGGCGCAATGCGGCGCACAGATCGACAAACTCCTGGATCTGCTCCGGTGTGGTCAGGGCATTGCGGGTGTCCGGGTGGTTCATGCGCACAGTGACGATACCGCCCTCGCGCTCGATCTGAAGAAAAGGGTTCATAGTCGATTGCTCGCAAGGCCGGTCAAGGGTTGCTCGCCGTGGTGGGTCAACAACGGCCAGTACCCGTCGCTGCCACCCTGGCAGATTTGTGCGCCCAGGCGTTGGCTCCAGAGGCTGGCCGAGCCAAACTCGCTGCGCCATGCCCACAGCCTTCGGCTGAGCAGGTGAAGGGGGTATTCCTCGGTAAAGCCGATGGCGCCGTGTACCGAATGGGCGATGCTGGCGCCGACACTCGCGGCGTCGGCGGTACTGATTTTCGCTACGGCGATGGTCAATGCCGCGAGCCCGTCGTCGGACTCGCAAAAGGCCGCTTCAGCGGCAATGCTGGCAGCGGCCGTCTGCTCGGCCAGTACCGCCAGCTGTTGCTGGATCGCCTGGAACGACCCGATGGCCTTGCCGAACTGCTTGCGCTCTCGCGCATAGTTGGCGGTCATGTCCAGCAACGCATGCAGCGCCCCGGCGGTCTGCGCCGAGCGCAGCATCGCGCCCCCAAGCTCCAGGACATCGACACCGAGCCCGTCTGGCAGGTGTGCGTGGGCAACTACCCGCGCACCGCGGAAGACCAGATCATCGCGCGGTTCTCCCGCCACGTTGAGGCTGGGGGTGAGTTCGCAGGCCGTGCTGCGTTGCAGCAACACCACCTGCGGTGTACCTGCATCGGTCGTGGCGACGGTCACCACGGCATCTACATTGCGCCCCCAGGGTACGGCGCGGGCGGTGCCGCTGACGTGCCCATCGGTCAGGGTCAAATCGGCATGGGCGGCGATGCTCAAGGCGCCCTCGCGCCCTTCAAGGCCGGCCTTGCTCAGCAGCCAGTTGGCCAGCAAGGCCTCGCCCAGCGGGGCCGGCACCGAATAGCGCCCGGCGGCGCGGACCATCACATAGATATCCGCCCAGCTGGCGCCCGCGCCGCCCAGCGCTTCGGCGGTGCCCGCTAGGGTAAAGCCTGACTCATCGAGCGCGGACCACAGCTCGGCTGGCCACTCGCCGCCCTCGCAGCCAAGCACATAGGCCGGGGTGGCCAGGTCGGCAAACAGGCGTTCGATCATCGTCTCAAATAGTTCGCGCATTATCGCAACTCCAGGCCGCGGGCAATGATGCCGCGCAGAATCTCGCGCGTACCGCCACGCAGTGAAAAGGACGGCGCCATCTGTGTCAGGTAAGCCAGCACCCGTGCGTATTCGCTGCTACCCTCCTGTCGCGGCTCGGTGTCCAGCAGCAGTTGCGCGACTTCCGGCAATTCCTGTTCAAACACATTACCCAGGTCTTTCACGCAAGAAGCGGCCCACGCAGGATGTTCGCCCGCGGCCAGTTGCGCGGTGACGGACAGCGACATGTTGCGCAATGTGAGCAGCTTGGCCGACAGGCGTCCCACCTCCCGTGCCTGCAAGGCATCCGGCGCCTTGCCGAGTGCGTCGATCAAGGCAGTGAGCAGCGCCATGCAACTGAGAAAGCGCTCGGGGCCGCTGCGCTCGAACGCCAGTTCGGCGGTCACCTGATCCCAGCCCTTGCCTTCGCTGCCGATCAACGCGTCGGCCGGCAAGCGCACGTTGTCGAAGAACACTTCGTTGAAATGTTCGCCGCCGGCCAAGTCGCGGATCGGCCGGATGGTTATGCCGGGCAGGCTCAGGTCGACGATGAATTGCG
This sequence comes from Pseudomonadota bacterium, assembly GCA_023388335.1. Classification (GTDB taxonomy): domain Bacteria; phylum Pseudomonadota; class Gammaproteobacteria; order Pseudomonadales; family Pseudomonadaceae; genus Aquipseudomonas. The sequence continues at coordinate 11,304 of JAEWGL010000091.1, forward strand.
ACATGCCCTCGTGGCGCGCGGCCTGCTTTTCGCCGGTGCGCACCAGGGCAATCATGTACTGCGAATGGTGGGCGTTGGTGGTCCAGACTTTCTGCCCGTTGAGCAGCCAGCTGTCCCCCTCACGGACTGCATTGCTCTTGATGGACGCAAGATCAGAGCCGGAATTGGGCTCGCTCATGCCGATGCAGACGTAGCTTTCACCCCGGCAGATGGCAGGCAAGTAGCGCTGTTTCTGTTGTTCCGTACCGAACCGATTGATCAGCGGCCCGCTTTGCCGGTCGGCGATCCAATGGGCCGACACCGGCGCACCGGCAGCCAGTAGTTCCTCGATGATCACATAGCGGGCGAACGGCCCCGCCGCAGCGCCGCCGTAGGCTTTGGGCAACGCCATGCCGACCCAGCCGCGGGCGCCCAGCTTCTTGCTGAAATCGGCGTCGAAACCCATCCATGAATGGGCACGCAAGGTCGGCGGGGAATCGGCCAGGTGGACCTGGATGAACTCCCGGACTTCGGCACGAAGCGCCTCGGCCTCGGGAGGGATGGAGCTGTAGCTGAATTGACTGATGGCCATAGGCGCTCTCTAACGCTGAACACAGGCGCAATCGCCCCGCTTGAGGCGACCACAGAACCGTCCCCTTGCTTCAGCCGCCGATGCGCGACGCCTGAAGCAAGGTGGGCGACTTACAACGCGGTTTGCGCGTCAGCCTGGGCGAACATCGCGTTGATATCGCCGGAGGTGACCGGCTTGTTGTCATGGCGTCCATGGTCGGCGCCGCCCAGGCCCAAGGCAGGCTCGATGCTGACGTGTGTGGCCTGGGCCCGCAGCGCGCCCACCGTGCAGTTTTCGCGGCCGTGGATGGAGAATGGGTCGAAGGAAAACTCGCGCATCGCATTCAGGTGGGTGACCTTGTCGATGACGTCCTTGGAGAGGTGCTGCAGCCCTTCCCAGGCGGTTTCCGGCGAGTTGGGCCATGTGCAGTCGGAGTGTGGGTAATCGCTCTCCCAGGTGACCATGTCGGCGTTGAGGAAATCCAGGTTCTTGAGGCCGAAATTGTCCTCGATGAAGCAGGTGATGAAGTGCTTGTTGAAGATATCGCTGGGCATCTTCCCGCCGAAGTTGGAGTTGGTCCAGGCGTTGTGATGGCGGTGGGTGAAGTCGGCACGCTCCAGCAGGTAAGGCACCCAGCCAATGCCCCCTTCGGACAGGGCCATGCGCAGGTCGGGGAATTTCTTCCACATCGGCGCCCAGATCCAGTCGGCCGCCGAATTGGCGATAGAGATCGGCATGGACGTGATCCAGGCATCGATAGGCGACATGTCAGACGCGTGGTCCGCTTTTACGCCGGTGCCGATATGGCAGCAGATGACCACCTTGTTGTCGCTGCACGCCTTCCACAGCGGATCCCAGTAGTCGCTGTGAATCGACGGGTAACCATGGATGGCCGGGTTGTCCGACAGCGAAATGGCATGCACGCCTTGCCGTGCCAGGCGCTCGACCTCGGCGGCGGCAGCCTTCATGTCCCACCACGGTACGATCATCAGCGGGATGAAACGGCCCGGTGCGGCGTTGCACCAATCGTGCAGGTGCCAATCGTTGTAGGCCTGGATGGCAGCCAGCGACACGTCGCGGTCACCGTGGACCTGGAAGCGCTGCCCGGCAAAGCCCGGGAAGGTTGGAAAGCACAAGGAGCCAAGTACGCCGTTGGCGTTCATGTCGTCGACGCGGTCCTTGATGTTCCAGGTTCCACGACGCATCTGGTCGTAGCCCAGCGGCTCCATGCCGTATTCCTCTTTCGGTCGGCCGACCACGGAGTTCAGGCCCATGTAGCCAGTGGCCTGCTCTTCGAATACCCAGACATCGCGCTCGCCTTTCTTGACGACATGCGGCTCGCGCCCTTTGAAGCGGGCCGGCATGTGGCGGGCAAAGGCATTGGGCGGCTCGATCGCGTGGTCATCGACGCTGACGAGAATCAGATCTTCAACTTTCATGGCTATCCCCTTCGCATTCGGGCTTGTTGTTGTGAATGAAGCATAGAGCAGATTCGACAATAATTAAACACTTTTTTTGTTTGTGTTCAATTTATATCGTTCCGCATGGCCGTCAGGGGCGACTAGGGCCTGCTTCAATCCCACAGTACATGCAGGTAATGCGGGCCGCGCAGCTGTGCGCCGACAATCTGCGGACCGGGTTTGTCCGGGTCCAGGCGGATGTTGGGCATCAGGTCAAGAATCGCGTTGAGCGCGCAGTTGATCTCGGTCTTGGCGACGAACTGGCCGATGCACATGTGCGGGCCGAAACCGAAGCCGAAGGACGGTTTGGGCTTGCGGTCGATATCGAACGTGTCGGCATGGTCGAAGGCGTCTTCGTCCCGGTTGGCGGAGGTGACAATGCACTGCACCATCGCCCCTTGTGGAATGGACACACCGCGGATCTGCAAGTCTTTGGCGGCCTGGCGCACCTTGAAGGTGGCCACCGGCTCGAAGCGCACTGCTTCATCGATGGCCTTGTTCACCAGGCTGCGATCATTGCGCACCCGCTCCAGTACGTCGGGGTGCTGCAGCAGCAGCGACATCAGGGTGCCAAAGGTGCGGGTGGTGGTTTCACTGGCCGCCGGCAGCAGCGACCGTACGAAGGTGGCTATTTCATGATCATCCAGCGACCGCTCCTGGTATTCGGCTTGGATCAGGCGGCTGATCAGGTCATCGCCCTTACCGCCCTGCGCGCGTCGCTCGGCCACCACGACCTTGACCACGTCATACAGCGCTTGTGCGGCCTGCATCGCCGCGCCACGCGCCGCGGCGGCCTTTTCCGGATCCACCTGGGGGCCCGCCAGGATCGCCAGGGCCCAGGCTGCATACTGCTCGATCTGCTCGGGGCGGTCTTCGGGGAAGCCGATCAGCGAATAGATCACGCGAATGGGGAAATACAACGCGAAGTCCATCAGGTCGGCCGACTTGGCCGGCACCATCGGCTTGAGGTACTCCTCGCGAATCACCCGGTCGATCCTGGTTTCCTTCCAGCGGTTGACGGTATCGGGCATGAACACCGGCTGCAGCAGGCTGCGGATGTTCTTGTGCGCCTCGCCATCCATCGCGGTCAGGATCAAGCCATCGAAAAAGGCACCCAGACCCTCGGCGATAAAGCCGCTGGTGAAGTTGCCGGCATCACGCATCACAGCCATCACGTCGTCATACTTGAACAAGGTGAAGGTGGGCCGTGTGGCATCCAGCCTGGCGATGGACGGCACCCCGAGGCGTGCCATGAAGTTGTCTTGAAGGACGGGGGAATTGGCGCGCATGTCACGGTAGGTCGCGTGCAGATCGATGTCGCTGGTACCCCGGTAATTGCTGGCTACATCGGTGAATGCCTTGGTCAGGTCGCTTTGTGCCGGTGTGGACATGATCATCTCCTGTTTTATTGTCATTATTTTTTATCAGGCCGTGGCAGAGCCCCTCTACGCTGGGTAATGGTAGGCCTTATTTAACTACAACTGAACAAATATGACTTTTTTGATCACCAAACCTGAATGCGTGACAATTTTCAATAGGCCTGCTGTACCAGCGTCATGCGTCCGCCTGCCAGCATCAGCGCGCAGTACATTCCCAGCTCGGCTATCTGGGCGGCAGAAAAATAGGCTTCGAGCCGTCTGAAATGCTGGTCGTCGATGGCCAGATAATCGCTGGCGAACAACTCAGCATAGTCCAGCGCCGCCCTTTCCTCAGGGCTGAATTGCGCGCTGTCGCTGGCCATGCAAGCGATGTCCTGTTCTGTGACGGTGTCCGACTTGCGCGCCAACTGGCAGGCCTGGCAGGTGGTGATGCTGGCGATCTTCAGGCGCACCAACTCGCGCAAGCGCTCGGGCAGCAGGCTGTCGCTATGCAAGCTTTCCATCAGCTCTAGCCAAGCCAAAGCGGCCGCGGGACGGTGCGCCCAGACCTGAACCGGGGTGACGGAACTGAGCATGCGGCTGCGTTGCCCACGCTCGACCGCGTCCTGCAACGCGGCCGGCATGTCACCGAGGGCAACCAGAGGCAGGCGGGCCACCTTAATCGAGCCGTTCGATAAGGGTGGCGGTGCCCATGCCACCGGCACAGCAGATGGCCTGCAGGCCGAAGCGGCCGCCCCGGCGCTCGAGCTCGTTGAGCAAGGTGGTCATCAGGCGCGCACCGCTGGCCCCTAGCGGATGCCCCAGGGCGATGGCCCCCCCGTTGACGTTCAACTTCTCGTGGGGCACGCCAGTTTCCAGCATCCACGCCAGCGGCACCGAGGCAAATGCTTCATTGACCTCGAACAGGTCAATGTCATTGATGCTCAACCCGGCCTTGGCCAGCACCTTGCGGGTGGCGGCAATCGGGCCGGTCAGCATCAAGGTCGGGTCGGAGCCGACCGTGGTGAAAGCGCGAATGCGCGCGCGCGCCTTGAGTCCAAGTTTTTTCGCCATGTCGGCATTCATCAGCAGCAGCGCGGCGGCGCCATCGGAGATCTGCGACGAGTTGCCTGCGGTGATGCGCCCAGCCTCGGGGCGGAAGCTAGTCTTGAGCGTCGCCAGCTTTTCCCGCGAGGTATCCCGGCGAATGGTTTCATCGCGACGCAACACGCCAGCGGGCTCGGTCAGTGATTGCTCCTTCAGGTCATCGACCACGACCTGCACGATCTCGTTGTCGAAATATCCCGCGTCGCAAGCGGCCGCAGCGCGTTGATGGCTGGCAAAGGCGAAGTCATCCAGGGCGTCGCGGCTGAGCGACCATTGGTCGACGATCCGCTCGGCCGCCTCGCCTTGGCTGGTCAATTCATAGCGTTGCGCCGCCATCCAGCCGAACGCCTCGCCGTGAAGGTCCCGGTTGCTGCCCATCGGAACGCGGCTCATGTTTTCCGCACCACCGGCCACTACCACATCCACCGCGCCACTGGCGATGGCGCCCGCGGCCAGGTGCACAGCGACTTCACCCGAGCCGCATTTACGGTCGATGGTCAACCCGGGAATGCTGACCGGCCAGCCTGCGCCCAACAATGCGGTACGGGCGATATTGGCGGACTGCTCACCGATCTGCGTCACGCAGCCGAAGATCACGTCTTCGACCTTTTCAGGGGCCACATCGACGCGCTCCAGCAAGCGGTTGATCACCAGCGAACCCAGATGATCGGCCCGCACCCCTGCAAGGCTGCCACGAAACCTGCCGATGGGCGTGCGCACCGCATCAACGATAACGACCTCGTTCATAGTGCACTCGCCTTGAGCCCGGACCCCGGAACCTGCTGGCCATCGGCATAGCGATACACGCCCTGCCCTGTCTTGCGCCCCAGGCGTCCGGCCGCAACCATCTTGATGATCAGTGGGCAGGGGCGAAACTTCTCGCCCAGAGTCTGATGCAGGTAGCGCAGCACCGACAGTCGCGTATCCCAGCCGGTCAGGTCGCCCAGCTCCAGCGGCCCCATCGGGTGATTGAAGCCCAGGCGCAGTGCGGTATCGATGTCTTCGGCGCTCGCAGTGCCTTCCTGGAGCATCCACATCGCTTCGTTACCCAGCAATGCAGACATGCGACTGGTGGTAAGCCCTGGCGACTCATTGACGATGATGGAGGTCTTGCCGATCTGCTCGCACAGCGCGCGCGTGCGAACCACCACCTCATCGCTGGTGGCCAGGCCACGCACCAGCTCCACCAGCTTCATCTTGTGCACTGGGTTGAAAAAATGCATGCCGATGACCCGGTCTGCACTGTCCACCGACGCGGCAACTTCGGTCACACTCAGGGCCGAAGTGTTGGTGGCGATGATCGCGTCGGCGGCCAGTAGCGGGGCTGCCTGGCTGATGACTGCTTTCTTCACCGCCAGTTGCTCGGAGACGGTTTCCACCAGCCAGTTCGCTCCGCTGGCGGCTTCGCTCAGGTCACTGGTGGTCAGCAAATTGGCCAGTGATTGCTGCGCCTGTTCCTCGCTGACCTTGCCCAGACGTACGCCATCGCCAAGGATCTTTTCGATGCTGACCCGCGCGTGGGTCAACGAGGCCGCATTGGTATCGACCACGATGGTAGCGAACCCGGAGCTGGCGAAAGCATGCGCAATGCCGGTGCCCATCAAACCGGCACCCACGACCACTACTTTTTCTTTGTTGTTGGTGTTCATGTCTGGCTCTCGATTGGCTGCGGTTTTTTACCGACTACATTTCGCAATGTGCCGATACCTTCGATGCTGGCTTCAACCACGTCGCCCTCCTTCAGGAACAGGCCGGTCCCCATGCCGACACCAGCCGGGGACCCGGTAAACAACACATCACCCGTGGCAAAGCTGGAACGTTGCTGCACGAAGCTGATCAATTGCCCCACGTCCCAGGTCATCTCGGCGGTGGAGCCGTCCTGGCGCACCTGGCCATTCACCTTCAAGGTCAGGCGCAACCTGGGAGAGCCCTGGGCGAACTCATCCTTGGTGACAATCCACGGGCCCAGGCCCGTGGTCTGGTCCTGGCTCTTGGCGGCAAACAAGTCCATGCCGATGCCGGGCGGCCCGCTGCGCTGCAGGTCGCGCGCACTCACGTCGTTGCCGACGGTGTAGCCCAGCACGCAGGCCAGCGGGTTTTCAACGTCGATCTCGCCCGTACCGATCACCGCCACCAGTTCAACCTCGTGGTCGAGTTCTTCGGTCAAGGGCGGAAAGCGTATCGGGTCCCTGGCGCCGATCAACGCACCGTAGGCCTTGAGGAATGCCACCGGCTGCGCCGGTGCATTCAATCCGAACTCCACCAGGTGCTTGGCATAGTTGGCGCCCGCCACCACCACCCGATTGATCGGCTCGATCGGTGGCAGCAAGCGCACTTTCGACAGCGCCAGCGCCGGACCGGCAAGCCGGACGGAGCTAATGCCCCGCCCCGCCGCCACGCCCGGGGCCCAGTCCCTGAAGTCGCCGGAAATGGGGGTTACCTGGTCCTGGGCGACATCGACCACGGCCCAGAAAATACCGACCGCAGGATGCCCACAGCGTGCCAGCTTCATCAGGCACCTACCTTGCCCAGCTTGGTGGGATCCAGATGCAGCAGGCGACAGGCGTTCTCATAGCGGATCTTGCGCAGATCGGCATCCGAAAGCTTCAGGCCATGGGTCAGGTCATGGCGCACCGCATCGCTGCCGCCGAAGTTGCTGCCGTAAAGCACATGGTCGGCACCGATGATATCGACCAACGCCTGGCGCATCGGCACTTCATGCAGCTCGACGTCGAAGTAGAAGTTCTTCATGTAGTCGAGCAGCGGCTTCTTGTTGTATTTGACGTCCAGGTTTTCGTTGGTCTTGGCCAGGCGCCCAAGCTGATACGGCACGTAGCCGCCGCCATGGGTGATGTACACCTTGAGGTCGGGGAAGCGGTCCAGAACGCCACCGCAGATCAGGTTCCAGAAGCAGCGGCTCTCGTCGTACTGCATGCCGACGATGGCGGTGGTTTCGTAACGGTCGTCGTTGGCGTTCTTGCCCCAGGTGACCGACTGGTTGTAGCCATGAATGAACATTGGCAAGTCTAGGTCGCAGAGCGTTCTCCAGACCACGTCCAGCTCCGGCGAATCGAACTCCAGCCCACCGAAGTTGGCGCCGCCGGCGACCATGCCCTTGGCACCCAGCTCGGTGCAGGCATAACGCAGTTCAGCGGCGGCCGCCTCAGGTGCGTTCAACGGCACGTGAGCCCAGAACATCAGGCGGTCCGGAGCTGCCGAGCAGTACTCGGCCAGCGTGGTGTTGACGGTACGTGCAAACGGCACGGCGAACTCGGCCTCGGTCCAGTACATGTAGCAATGCGACGGTACCGAAATTACCTGCAGGTTCTGCCCTGCCGCATCCATGCCGGCCAGGCGGACCTTCGGGTCCGCCCAGCGCGCGAAATACTCTTCAAGCTTGGGGCCGTTGCCAGAACGCACGGCAGCCTTACGCTCAGGCGACCCGAGCCCCAGAATCCATTCCCCCACGCGCAGCTTGATATCGCCATCAGCGTGCTGCTCGAAGAACGGCCCCCAGTGCGGGTGCTGGTTGTAGTAGCCCGGATGGGGTGCGTGAGCGTGCAGATCGATAAGCATGTGCAGGTACCTCGAAGTTGGCACTTTTTTGTTGGTTTGCAGCGCGGTGCCTTTGCGCGGTCACGGTCAACCGACGCGGGAAGGGAAACAGCAAGGCTCGCTACTAGGCCAGAGCTTAAAATTAATTTGAGCAGAAATCAAAATTCTGTTCATATTATTTTCAAACCACCCTGAAACCCCCGAGACAGAGGCCGCCCCGAACCTCGGTAAGAGGGTTATAACTGACCAACACGCGCGAAAATGAGAAAGAGGATCTTCGACAGGCCACAAAAAAACCCCCGACTGGCGGGGGCTTTGGGTGTACCGAACGGCGAAAGAAGGTGTCAGCGGCGGGTGCGCGAGGTAGACCCCATGATCAATGCGCCAAGCAGCTTTTTCACGCGTACCGGGAATAGTCGGCGCCCCGCCGCTTCCGGCACCAGGATTTCGCTCAACACATAGCGAATGATCATTTCGCAGATCAGTTCCCGGTCCAGGCGTACGCCCAGGCGGTCGTCCCAGTCATCGAAGACGATGCCCAGGCCATCCTGAAAACGCACGATCGAGTCGTGAAAAATCCGCCGAAAAAAACCCAGCGCATAGTCTGGCGCCACCACCAGCAGGCGCCGCGCGCGGCTTTGCTCAAGGTAGTTATCGAGGTAAGCGAACAGTGCGTTCAGGCGCGCTTCCGGGTCACTGATGTGGCCCAGTTCCTGCGACAGCGAGGTGTGGAAGCTTTCACGCTTGTGCCGCGAAAAAGTGTCCAGCAGGTCTTCCTGGGAAGAGAAATAGCGGTAAAAGGTACCGCGCGAGACACCCGCGACCTGGCAAACATCGAGAATGGAAATGCGATCGGCGCCCGACATCAGTACCACTTCTTCGGTCGCCTTGAGGATGTTGGCGATAGTTTCTTCCGAACGGCGGTTGGGCTTGACCTTGTTGCCTGCCGCCGCCGGGCCATTGCGCCGCTCGACGGTCTTGACGTCCTTGGCGCCACTCGCTGGGGCGTCAGGAGCGGCTTTTTTCCTAGTTTTGGCAGCGGCCTTAGGCGCTTCTGCCAGCTGGGTAGCGTTTTTTGGCATGGACTTGCAGGCTCGTGGAGAGTAAAGATGAGGCAACGTTAGCACAGAATCTGTGCACAAATAATCGTATATGTTCAACTTTATGCTAAAGACAATTTCAGATTTTGCATTTAGAATCTAATTCTCCATCTAAAACAAAAACCAGGCAGACCAGCACTTGTGGGGCCTAAACGGAGAAAATTCATGGGTAGCAGTGGGAATCCAGTCACCTGGGCAGTAGGAGAACGAGACACGGTCATTGATGCTCTTGACCGTGCGGTGGTAAGGCATCCAGAGCGAATCCTGCTGGATTTTAGCGGTGAGTTGTACACATACGAACAAGTTGACTCACTTTCGACAAAAATGGCCAACGCTCTGGCGACGCTCGGCATCAAGCCGGGTGAAACTGTACTGACCATGCTCGACAACAACATCGATGCGGTCATCACCTGGCTGGCCATCAACAAGCTGCGTGCGGTGAGCGTGCCGATCAATACCGCACTCAAGGGCGAGTTTCTGCGCCACCAGATCGCCGACACCGGCACCTCGCTGGTGATCTGCGAAGCGGTTTACTTGCAGCGCATCACACCGCTGGCAGAACAGCTACATGACGTGCACCACATCCTGCACCGCAGCACGCTCGACAGCGTGCCCGAGTGCCCGATTCGCATCACCGCCCTGGACAGCTTTCGCGGCCAGGACGCCACCCCGCTGGCGAGCAAGCCGCAACCTTCCGACCTCGCCTGCCTGATCTACACCTCGGGCACCACCGGCCCGTCCAAAGGCTGCATGATCAGCTACAACTTCATGTGCAACCTGGCCCGCCTGCAATTGCGCGCCGGCCCTGCCAGTGCCGACGACGTCACCATTACACCGCTGCCGCTGTTTCACATGAATGCCCTGTGTGTGTCGATCATCGCCAGCATTCTGGTGGGTGCCCGTGCCGCCATCCTGCCGCGCTTTTCGGTGTCCGGCTTCTGGCCGGAAGTGGAACGCTCGGGCGCCACCATCGCCTCGATTCTCGGCGGCATGGGCGGGCTCCTCGCCCAGGCGCCAGACAACGAGGTCATGTTGCGCTGCGTGGGGCAGATCCACACCGCTCGCGGCAACCCCTATACCGAAGATACCAAGAAGATCTGGCGCGAACGCTTCGGCACGCCGCTGGTGGGCGGCAACGGCTATGGCCTGACCGAAGCCTGCGTGATCACCTCGCTGGCAGCCGGCGAATATGCAGCGCCCGGCTCCTCGGGCAAACGCATTGCCGACTTCGATGTACGCATCGTCGACGACCTTGACCAGGAAGTACCCCCTGACACCGCCGGTGAAATCGTGGTACGCCCGCTGCGCCCGGACATCATGTTCCAGGGCTACTGGCGCCGGCCGGAAGACACCCAGAAGCTGATGCGCAACATGTGGTTCCATACCGGCGACATCGGCAAGTTCGATCATGACGGCTTCTTCTACTTTGTCGACCGCAAAAAGGACTATCTGCGCCGCCGTGGAGAAAACATCTCCAGCTTCGAGATGGAGGCGGCCTTCGGCGTGCACCCTGCCCTGGCCGAAGTGGCGGTGCATGCGGTGCCGTCCGACAAAGGCGAAGATGACGTGAAGGTCACTGCGGTTTTGCATGAAGGCGCCACGCTGCACCCCGAAGACCTGTTCCATTGGGCCGTGGAGGCGGTGCCCTACTACGCCCTACCGCGCTACATCGAGTTTCGCCCCAGCTTGCCGAAGAACCCACAGGGCCGCGTTTTGAAATACCTGCTGCGCGACGAAGGCAAAACCTCTACCACCTGGGACCTGGAGACTACCTCGATCAGCGTTGCCAAGAAGTAGCCGCTTCACCCAGCACGCAAAAAGCGCGGCACTGGCCGCGCTTTTTTATTGGCCGATGTCAATATTCGCGCACGGGGATGCCTTTGGGCCGAGAGTTGTAGCCAGGCAGGTGCAGACCGCCGTCGACGTGAATGGTTTCGCCGGTAATGAAGCGCGACATCTCGCTGGCCAGGAACACCACCACCGGGCCGATATCGGCCTCAGGCTCGCCACAACGCCCCAGCGGGCGCATGGAAGCAGACATTTCAGCGAACCCCGGGTTCTCTGCCGCCAGCTTGTGGAAGGTAGCGCCCATCGCGGTGGGCGCGATGGCGTTGGTGCGAATGTTGAAGCGCCCCCATTCGGAGGCCGCGCTGCGGGTCAGCCCCACGATGGCCGACTTTGCTGTGTTGTAGTCGCCATGCAGCCAGGCACCGATCTCGATATCGATCGAGTAGAAGTTGATGATCTTGCCGCCCCCGCGCGCCTTCATGTGCGGGAGCGCCGCCTTCATCGCCCACCAGGCTGCCCACACGGTCGAACCCAGTGTCTGCTCGAGCATCGCATCGGTCTTGTCTTCCAGCAATACGTTGGGCGTGGGCGCAAACGCGTTGTTGACCAGTATGTCCAGGCCACCGAACTCGTCTACGGCCAGTTGCACCGCGGCTTCGATATCGGCCTTGCTGCAGACGTCCGTGCGGATGAACACCGCCCTGGCGCCAAGCGCCTTGAGATCCGCTACCACCGCCTCGCCGCTGGCTTCATCCAGTTCTGCGACCACCACCGCAGCTCCCTCTTTGGCGAAGTTCAGCGCGATGCCTCGGCCGATTCCGCCCCCTGCGCCGGTAATCAGCGCGACCTGTTCGTTCAGCAGGGCCATAACCGCTCCTTTTCTTGTTTTTAGTGAACATTATAGTGTTTAGTGTTCAAATATAGCTGATTTCAGTGCCCCCTCACACCCCTTGCACAAGGACGCCAGGATGACTGTATTTCGACGCCGCGTAGACATCATTGCCCACGCAGACCACGTTCGTGCGGCCCTGGAAGATGACTTTCACCACTTTCGCGTATGGGCCAGCCACACAGCCGGCCATGTCACAGCCATCGGTGGCGAAGCGCTGCGCTACCCCTATTCGCTGTGCCCGCAGGCAGGCGACCAACTGCAGGCACTGGTAGGCATGCCACTGGCGCGCATTGCGCATTCGGTCACCCGGCACACCGACGCCAGCCATCAATGCACCCACCTGCTCGACCTGGCCGGTCTGGCTATTGCGAGCGCCGCCCGCGGCGCCGGCGAGCGGCGCTACGAGATCCAGGTCGGCGCACGTATCGACGGGCGTACCCGCGCCAGTCTGAGCTGCAACAGCGGGCAGGTCCTGATCTGGGAAGTGAACGGTACGATGATCGAAGGGCCGCCACCCTATGCTGGGGTCAACCTTCGCGAAGGGATGGCGCGCTGGGCGTTCGGCACCCTCAGTGAAGACACTGCCGAAGCGTCGCTGCTTCTGCGCCGTTGCACGCTCATATCGATGGGGCGCGCCTACAACCTCGACGAGCAGGCCCACGCCGTCAGCAGCGGCCGCTGCTACAGCCAGCAACCGGCCCGCGCCGAACAGGCACTGCGTATGCAGGGCTCGACCTTGGATTTCAGTAACAACCCACAGGCATTGTGCGCCCAGGACCAGGCGTGGCTGCGTGCCATGCCCGGTGACCACGCGGCGTGACACGCCGCGTGGCCGCTACACGGCGCTTTAGAGGAAGATGGCCAGGTTGGGGGTGCCCAGCACCGCTTGGTCCAGAATCACCTCGCGCCGCGCCAGCTTGAACCCGGTCGCCCCCAGGCGCAGCACATCGCGCCGCTCACCGCTGATGATGTCGACGTGATGGTCTTTGAAACGGCTGCGCGTGAGCAACAGGTAACTGGTGACCACGAACTCGTCGGGCTTCTGCGTTTCCTCCACGAACACGTTGGTCACCAGCCGGCGGGTACGCGAAGGCGGGTCTTCTGCCCAGGCGCTCTTGCCGGACAGGCGCAGGATGCGCCCCATCATCGAGCGGTAGTCGTCGTGGTAGTGCTGCACACTGCGCACGATGGTGGTCTTCAGTTCCGAGGCCAGGCGCGTTTGGCGCAGCGGCACGGTGTACACCAGGTCGGTGTCCAGGCGCTCGGCCCATTCCTGAAGGCGAATCTGGTCGAGCAAGGTGGCTTCCTCGTAAAGGAAGGTCACCACGTCGTTGTAGACCGGCGACCCCACCGGCACTCGCCGTGTACCGACCGGGGAGCCAGGCTGGATCTCCTCCACGCCGCGTTGCTGAACCTGCGTCATGAGCAATTCCTCATTGTTGTTCTTCTACTTGAAGGGTGACGGGTTGAGGCGACAACACAGGAAGGGCCGCCTCGAAAAGCGCCCCTCCACCCCATGCTCATGCCTCATCCGCGGCGGTCATCAGTTCGTGCCAGTACAGCCACCAGTGCCACTGCGTGTCGTCCTTGGTAAAGCCTTCGTTGACGATGCCTGGGCCGGGCCAGCCTTCAGGCGCACCCGTCTCGTAGCAGGCCTGATACTTGAGGGTGCTCTTGCGTCCCATCGCGCCCTTGGCGGCCAACGTCATGTGCGGCCAGGTATCGGAGTCATCCTGCTCGACCATGCCGGAGGTGCCGAATAGTTGAATGGTCTGCTTGAGCATCTTGTCTCGCAGCTCTGGTGGCGCGTCCTTCTCGGCGAACACCCAGTTGACGAATTCCAACTTGTCAGGGCCTTGCGGCACATAGGCGTGCAGGGTCATGGAGCCCACGACGCTGCCGTCGGGCTGTGGAATGTAGACAAACCCAAAAAGAATATTCGGGAACATGCCACCCACTTGCGGAGGCATGCTAGTGAGCACCTGCAACTGCTCGTCGCTCAGGTTGCGTGCCAGCTGCTCGACCATCCCGGCGGTCATGCCGGCAGGTGGTAGTGCTTCAAGCTTCTGCTGCACGCTCAGCTCGGCCGGGTCCAGGCCGGTAAGGCGCTTGATCTTGCGGGCCAGGTCGATGCAGCGCAGGGCATGGCCATGCGGCGAGCTGATCTCGACACCGATCATTTCCGGGCTCAGGTCGGCGGTTTCACCCTCGCCCTTCTTCGCATAGTTGCCCACCTCGCCCAGCCAGCGGTGCAGGGTCAGGGTGTGGAAGCCGTCCGCGGCGGACTGCTCGCCAGCGGTTTTCCAGTTGGCGTTGACGATGAAGCGCTGAGGCGGACCGAGCACTTCCATGCCCTTGTCGGAACGACAGAACAGCATGTCGTAGTACCACTTCGCGTCGCCCAGAAACTCCTCGAAGGACGGCCCCTCGGTGTTCCAGGTGGCAAACACCAGGCCGCCGTACAGCGTGACCCGCGCCTTTTTCAGCCCCAGCTCCTCTTTAGGCATCATCTTGCCGTGCATGCACTCGCGCTCCACCGGCGAACCGATGAAGTCCCCGTTCGGGCGGAATGCCCAACCATGGTAGATGCATTTGTGGATCTGGGTGTTGCCGCAATCGGCGGTGGTGATGCGCATGCCGCGGTGCGGGCACACGTTCAGAGTGACGAACACTTCGCCTTGTTTGCCACGGGCGACGATCACCGAGTCGGAACCCAGGTCGCGGACCATGAAGTCCCCGGCGTTGGGGATCTCCGTTTCATGGCCCAGCAGTACCCAGATCTTGCCGAAGATCTTTTCCATCTCCAGCTCGTAGATTTCACGGTCGGACAGCACGCGCATCTGCACTTCGCGAGTGTTGGGGTAAATGAGGTCCGAGACCTTGGTTCCATCAGACAATACGGGGCTTGTTCTTGTTAGCATCATTGCCTCCTGCTCAGGGTGTCACGGCGGGGCCGCAACGCAATATAAGACACTTTATCAGTTTTTGTATATTTAATTCACGTATAAAAAGTAGGTCCTTGGCAGCCCGGTATCAGGCCTCGGTAGCTGCCTTGCGGCCGACCTGGGTGCGCAGCACACCGATACCGTCGATCTCCAGCTCGACCACATCGCCGGGCTTGAGGTAGCGAAGCTGCTCCAGGCCACAGCCGTTGCCCACCGTGCCGGAACCCAGGAACTCGCCGGGGTGCAGGGTTTCCGAACGTGAAACATGGGCGATCACGTCTTCGAAGTGCCAGCGCATGTCCCGGGTGTTGCCACGCCCCCACTCCTCGCCGTTGACCCGCGCCACCATGTTCAGGTCGTAGGGGTCGCCCAGTTCATCCACGGTCACCAGGCACGGGCCCATGATGTTGGCGGTGTCGAAGTCCTTGCTCTTGGCTGGACCGAGCATGCCGGGCATTTCCAGGGCCTGGGCATCGCGGGCGCTCATGTCGTTGAAGATGGTGTAACCGACGATATGCGCGCCAGCGGCCTCACGGCTGATGTCCTTGCCCCGCTTGCCGATGTAGCAGCCGAACTCCAGCTCGAAATCCATCGCGCGGCTGAAGCTGGGCCACTGGAACTCGTCATCGATGCCCACCACAGCAAAACGGTTGCCCTTGTAGTAGATGGGCTGCTTGTTAAAGGTCTCGATCACCCGGTCGTCGGCACGGGTATTCATGGCCTTGAGGGACGCTTCGGGATCGTCGGTACGCAGCGCTCGGGCGCGCCGGGCGGCGGCAAAACTCTGGCGCAGGTGCAATTCGAAACAGGAACAATCGCGCATCTGCGGTGGTGGCTGGATCGGTGCGCGCAGCTTGACTCCGGAGCGCTCCAGCACAGCTGCCGAGGGCGCCTTGGCTACCAGGGAGCGGGCCAGCTCCAGCGCCGCATCACCGCCTTCGACCAACGCGAGGATGCTGCCCAGAGCGGGGCTGTCGCGCCCTTGCAACACCCGATAGGCCGTTTGCAGGTCGAGCACTTGGCGGTCCTGGTCGAGCAGTGCACCGGCACGGTCAACGCCATTGGCGTCGGTATAGGTGACCAGCCTCATACCCGCCCACTCACGGGCAACAACGCGCCGGTCACGGCGGCCGCTTCATCGGACAACAGGAACGCGACCACCCCCGATAGTGCCTGCGGGGTCACCCAGCGGCTGCTGTCGGCGTCGGGCATGTCGGCGCGGTTGGTTGGGGTGTCGATGATGCTGGGCAATACCGCGTTCACCGTCACGCCACGGTCTTTCAGCTCTTCGGCCAGGGCTTCGGTCAGGCGCGCCACCCCCGCCTTGGAGGCGGCATAGGCGCCCATGCCGGCAGCGGCCTTGACCGATGCCAGCGCGCCGATATTGACGATGCGCCCGGCGCCGGACTGCAGCAGGTAGGCCAGCGCCGACTGGGCACTGACCACGGCGGTGCGCACGTTCATCTGGTACAGGCGGTCCCAGGTGTTCAGGCTGCCGCCCTCGAGGGTTTCCCAGGCAAACCCGCCAGCGACATTGACCAGGCCGTCGACGCTGCCCCAGTGCGCGGCCACCTGTTCGAAGGCGGCAGCGGCCGACTCGGTCGAGGCCAGGTCGACGCCGCCCAGGCACAGCAGCTTGTGCGTATCGAGCAGGTCGGCAGGTGCCTCGCTGCGGTCCAGCAGGGCCACCCGCGCGCCCTGCGTCAGCAGGTACTTGCCCAGCGCGCTGCCCAAGGCACCGAAGCCCCCAGTGACGACTACCCTTTTGTCCAGTAATGACTGGGACATAGCCAAATCCTCTTGTTGTTTTACCGCGAGAACGGTCGATTCGTGCTTTCGCTGGCGCCAATATATGACACTTTTCCTAAATATGTGCAAATGATACTGTGTGACTCCATGTCGAACATTCACCACGGACTGCTGATGCCTAGAAAACTCCCTGCACTGAACGCCGACAACCGTGCCTTCTGGCAAGGCGGTGAAACGGGCCGGTTACTGATCCACCGCTGCGCCGCGTGCAGCCGCTACTTTCACCCGCCCGCCCCGCTCTGTCCGCAGTGCGCCAGCTTCGAGGTGGGTCCCGAGGCGGTGTCCGGCCGGGGCAAGGTGCTCAGCTTCACCATCAACTATCAGGTCTGGACGCCCGACCTAGAGGTGCCCTACGTGGTGGCGATCATCGAACTCGCCGAACAGGTCGGCTTGCAGTTCGTCAGCAACGTGGTGGGCATGCCGATCACGGATGTGCACATCGACATGCCGGTTCGGGTCAGTTTCCTCAATGTCGAGGACGTGTGGCTGCCCCTGTTCGAGAGGGCTCAATGATGTTCGATCACCGTTACGAAAAAGACGTGGCCATCACCGGCATCGGCCAGTCGGAAGTCGGCCGACCGTCGGACAAATCAGCCATGCGCCTGACCCTCGATGCGTGCCTGCAAGCGATTGCCGACGCCGGGCTGCAACGCAGCGATATCGACGGGGTGGCCTGCTGGCCCGGCGACAACAACAATGGCGACCCGTTTTCCCCGGTGGGACCTAGCGCGCTGAAAAGTGCACTGGGGCTCAACGTCAACTGGTTTGGCGCAGGCTACGAAGGGCCGGGGCCCCTGGCCGGGGTGATCAATGGCGCCATGGCGATCGCCGCCGGGTTGTGCAAGCACGTGTTGGTGTTTCGCACCATCACCGAGGCCTCGGCACGCGCGGTCAACCGGCAGGCCGGTGCATTGACCGCCAAGACCCAGGGCCGCGACAGCAGCTACGCCTGGCAATGGTTCACCCCGTTCAATGTGCATTCGGGAATCAACCTGATGGCCCTGTATGCCCAGCGCCATTTTCACGAGTACGGCACCCGCCCCGAGCAACTGGCGCAGATCGCCCTCACCTGCCGGAGCAATGCCATGCGCAACCCCAAGGCGGTGTACCGCGCGCCCATGACGATGGACGACTACATGAACGCGCGGATGATCTCTTCGCCCCTGCGCCTGTTCGACTGCGATGTGCACTGCGATGCCTCTACCGCGATCATCCTGTCGCGTCGCGATGTGGCCCGGGACCTGCCGAACAGGCCGATCCGCATCGAGGCGATGGGCGCCGCGCTGAACCAGCCGTGGTCGTGGGACCAGATTTCACTGACCCGAATGGCCGCCTTCGATGTCGGCCAGATGATGTGGGCGCGCACCGACTACACCCCGCAGGACGTCGGCTCGGCGCAGCTGTATGACGGCTTCTCGATCCTGACCCTGATCTGGCTGGAAGCGTTGGGCCTGTGCCCAGTGGGTGAAAGTGGGTCCTTTGTCGAAGGTGGGGGGCGTATCGCGCTGCAAGGCAGCTTGCCGATCAACACCAATGGCGGGCAGTTGTCCGGCGGGCGCACCCATGGGCTGGGCTACGTGCACGAGGCGTGCCTGCAACTGTGGGGGCGCGCCGAAGGCCGGCAAACCCGCGACCATGGCGTCAGTACGGTGGCCGCAGGCGGCGGCCCGCTCGGGGGCAGCTTACTGCTGGTACGCGAATAGCGGCGAAGTTCAGTAGAGTACGCAGGCCACTTCGTTGCAGAACTCGATCAGCGCCTTGCCCATCTCGGCAAGGCCCTCTTCGTCGCGCTGGCCGCGGAACATCACCGCCGAAACGGTGAACTCGATGCTGTTGGAAGGTGAATAGATCGGCGCCGCCACGGCCAGGATACCGCCGGAAAAATACCCGTCGTCCATCGCCCAGCCGCGCTCGGCAGCCACTTTGACGTCCTCGCGATAATCCTCCAGAGACAACGGCCGGGCCCAGCGGATCTTCTCGAAATTACTTTCCACCAGCGGGTCGTGCATGTCGATCTGGGTGGCGAACAGTCGCCCGCTTGCGCCCATCAAGATCGGCAGCCGTTGGCCCTCGGCCATGTCGATGCGTACATCGGTGGGGCTGGCCGCGGAGCTGACGATCACGATCCGGTCCGGACTCATCTTGCGCCACAGTGTGATGGTCACCCGGAGCCGCGATGCCAGGTTCTGTAACAGCGGCTTGGCCATCTGCACGCGATGGCCCTGGGTCACCAGTTGCTCCACCAGGCGCGCCAGGCCGGAGCCCACTGAATAGCGTTTGGACAGCGGGCTGAAATCGACCACATCCTCGTGCACCAGAGTACGCAGGATGTTGAAGCAGGTACTGGGGTTGATGGAAAGCTGTCGGGCGATGTCCAAGGAGCGTTCAGGTTTGCCGACCTGGCCGAGATGACGCAGGATGCGTATGGCATTGGATACCGGCTTGACGAAGGTTGCATTGGCCGATTTGGCGGTGTCGCTGACGTCTGAAATGTCCATACTGCGCCCCGGTAACTAATTATTACCGCTATTCTAGCCTGAGAATTACTCCTGCCGTAAAAGTTTTACATGGGAATTTCCCCGCACTCCCGAGCCTATGGATTCAGCGGCGGCTGGTAGATCAGCCGGCGGGTTTGCAGGTCTTCGCGGCGAAAGTGCTGCAAAAGCCCCTCCTGGGCCAGGTCGGCCTGGGTCACGCGGACCTGCTGGCGCAAGTAGTCGAGCCAGGACTCGACGATGAACCGCTCGCTGTAGCGTTGCGGCTCGGCCATGTCGCGGTACAGCCGCCAGTTCCGCGCACCATTGCGCCGCCGCGTCTTGCCTACCGCGTACACCGCCAGCAGAAAATCATCTCGCTGCGGCGCAGGCACCTCGTATATCACCTCCACCGAAACCGGCCCGTCGGCGTGCGCCACCGGGGTCTGCAACTGCAGGTTGTCGGTCAGCGGCGCCTGGGCAAAGTCGGCCTCGTGGCCCAGCTCCACGCGGCCGTTGCGCGTCAGTAGCACCCCGGCGAGCAGGCACAGCGTCGACACCAGCAGGCTCGCCTGCAGCCCTGCATACTCGGCCAGCGCGCCCCAGGCGGCGCCACCGAAGGCCATCGCGCCCATCAGGGTCAATACGTACATCGACGCTACGCGGGCGCGCACCCAGTTAGCAGCGTAAGTCTGCACCACTGAAGAGAGCGTGGCATTGACCGCCATCCAGCCGAACCCTGCACACAGCATCATGACGCACACCACGTAGCGGTTGCTCGACAACGCAGCGGCCAGCGCGGCGGCGGCAAAGGCGGCGGTACCGCAGGCAATCAGCCGACGCAGGCCTAGCCTGCGATACAGGCTAGGCGAATTCAGTGCCGCCAGTACCGCCCCCGCCCCCAGGAACGCCATCAGCAGCCCATAGCCACCGGCGCCCATGCCCAGTTGCTGACGCGCAACCAGGGGCATCAATGCCCACAGCGCACTGGCGCTGGCAGTGAACACCAGCACCTGCTGCATTGCGCTGGACAGTACCGCCGAATGGCGGATGTAGCGCAGCCCGCTGCGCATGCCGCCCATCAGGGTTTCCGGCGGCAGCCCGTGGGCAGGCGGTGCTGGCGCCAGGCGCAACAGAAAGAGCATCACGGCGGCCATGCACAGCGCGATCAGCACGAACACCGACGTGCTGTTCCAGTAGGCAATCAACGCCCCGGCCAGGGCCGGCCCCAGGGCACGGGTGGCGTTGACCGCAATGCCGTTCAGGGCGACCGCTGCCGGTACCTGATCACGCGCCAGCACGCTGATCATGGTCACCATCCACGCCGACATACCCAGCGCGCTGCCGGTGCCCAGCACGAAGGTGAAGGCCAGCAGCCCCCAGGCTTCGAGGCGCTCGAACCCGGCTAGCAGGCTGAGCATGATGGCCGCGAACACCATCAGGCACTGGGTGACGATCAGCCAGCGGCGTCGGTCCATCAAGTCGGCGATCACCCCGCCCGGCAGTGCGAACAGAAAGACCGGCAGTGTCACCGCGCTTTGCACCAGCGACACCATGATCGGTGAGGTGGTGAGCGTGGTCATGATCCACGCTGCGCCGACCGTCTGCATCCAGATCGCCAGATTCACCACCGCACCGGCAAGCCACAAGCCACGAAAGGCCTGGTTGCGAAATGGCGCCCACGCCGAACCCTCGCTCATCATTGCTCCTTAGAACGTCTTGCCCATCAGGGTTTAGTGATCCAGCGGCAGCCCCAGGCGCCCCACCGCGCGGACCGGGCCGAGCGGGTACGGCGCGGCAATGATATTGCGCAGTTGGCCGATGCCGCTGATTTGTGCCACCACCTGGTCACCCGGTTGCAGGAAGCGCCCGCTTTCCAGGCCCACCCCGTGCGTGGAGCCGGTGAACACCAGGTCGCCGGGGCGCAGCTTGATCCGTGCATCCAGGTAATTGAGCAGCTCGTCCAGGGGGAAGATCATGTGCTGGGTATTGTCGTGCTGGCGTACTTCGTCATTGACGCTCAGGCGCATCTCCAGCGCAGGCTGCTGCTCGCTGCCCAGCTCGTCGGCCGTCACGATCCACGGCCCTGCGGGCGTGGTGCGGTCCATGGCCTTCTGGGTCAGCAGGTCGAGCCGCCCGATCTGCTGGCCCGCATCGCGTGCACTGATGTCGTTACCCACAGTGAAACCCAGAAGGCAGGCGCTGGCGCGGGGTTCATCCTGCAGCGCTCGCCCCACCACCGCCACCAGCTCCACCTCGTAATCCAGTTGCCTGGTCAGCGGCGAATAGCTGATCGGGTCATTGGCCCCGACCAGAGCCGATTCGGGCTTGAGGTAGGCCAGCGGGTGCGCCGGGACCTGACTGCCCAGGCGTTCGAGGTGGCTCAGGTAGTTCAGGCCCACACCGAACACGCGGCTGCCCGGCTCCAATGGCGGCAACAAACGTGCCCCGGCTAGCGGCAGGCGTTCGCCCACCAGGTCCAGGGCGTCCAGGTGCAACCCTGCGCCCAGCCCCGCCCAGCATGCGAAAGGCGCCCGAACCCGCCGGCAGTGCTCGCTGCTGGCGTCTACCAATGCCCAGAACGCCTGCCCGCCCAGCTCGATCCGCGCCAGGCGCATGTCACTGCCGGGCCAGGTAGGTAGGCAGATACTCGGCGTCATGGACCTCTTCGGGGGTCTTGACACTCGGTCCCAGGATGGGGCCCACCATCTCGTGGCCCCACAGGCTGAGTTTTTCCGGGTTCAGCTCGTAGGGGTCGCCTTGCCACGGCTCGATTTCAGCAATGGTTTCGAAGGCAAAACCCGAGGGGTTGTAGTGATAGAAGGACAAGTGCGGGTCCTGCGCATGCTGGCCGAGGGTCATCATCATCGGCAGTTCACGCTGGCGCACGATATCGTAGGTTTCCCCGACATCCCGCACGTTGCGAACGAACAGCCCTACGTGCTGGACACCCATCCGCCCCGGACCATGGCCATAGGCGATGTCGTGGCTGGTATGGTGGTTGAGTCTGGCGCGGAAGAAGCCGGTGCGGCCCTTGCCCGCCCCTGCGCCGTACCAGCTGAACCCCATGACATTGAGCAGGAAGTCTTCCAGTTCAGGAGTGTAGTCCGGGGTAATCAGCACCACGTGGCCTGCACCGCGCTCGTCGGCCAGGAAGCCACTGTGGGGCCGTCCTGGCTGAAATGAACGCGGCAGCCATTTCTGTCCATAAAACAGCTCATGCTGATAGCCGACCGGGTCGCGGAAGCGGACCAGTTCGCGCACGCCGCGGGTTTCACAAAGCTGCGCATCGCCGCGAATGTATTCTATGTTGGCGGCCTCAAGCTTCCTGATACCGTCCTCGAACGCCATGCGCCCGATGGCTTCCCAACCGATATAGGCTATGCGGTCGACCTTGCCGGGATGGAACGTGAAGCGGTGTCGGCGATCATCGATTCTGAAATACAACGACTCCGGATCGCCGGGAGGATTCTTGCCGATGCCAAAGCCCATCACCTGCGGGCCGTACTCACGCCAGGCGTCAAGATCAGGGGTTTCGAAGCCCATGTAGCCGATACCAATGATGTCCACGTTGTTCACCTTGTTCTTGTTCGAGATGAAACGATGCCAACCGCTGCGTGCTCTGTCGCCTTAGGGCTAGACCGCCAGCAGCCCGCCGTCTATGACAAAGTCAGAGCCGGTAACGAATGATGCCTCATCGGAGGCTACGAATACCGCCAGTGCCACCACCTCTTCAGGTTCACCCGGGCGATCCATCAACACACCGTCGAGCAGCATGGCGCGGGCCTCGGGGTTTTCCAGAAACGGCCGGGTGCCAGGCGTGGCAACGAACCCCGGGCTCAGGCTGACGGCGCGAATGCCAAAGGCCGCGCCTTCCACTGCCAATTGCCGGGTAAAGGACACCACCGCGCCTTTGGCCGCCGCGTGCGCACTGATGCCGGCGACTTTCGAGCCGCCCCACGCCGCCGTGGAAGACACGTTGATAATCACCCCGTGCTGCTCGGCCAGGTAGGGCCATGCATACTTGGTGGTATAAAACAACAAATCTATTTCGTTGCGCAGGGTGTAGTGCCAATCTTCGATCGACAGCTCGCTCACCAGCCCGAATCGCGCCGCTGACGCGTTGTTGTAGAGAATATCGATTCGCCCGTGTTCGGCGACGGCGGCCTCGATCCAGGCCCTGGCCTGCTCGTGATCGCCCAGGTCCACGGGAGCTGCGCCATACAGGGTAAAGCCCTCGGCTTTCATCAAGGCATGCGTTTGCTCGTGCCCCTCGGCATTGAAGTCGCAGCCGACCACAATCGCACCCTCGCGGGCAAAGCGCAGCGCCGCTGCCCGGCCCTGCCCCCCCCCGGTGCCGGTGATCAGGGCAACCTTGTCGCGTAAACGTCCCATCAGCACATCCTCAACTCGTTGGTTATCACGTCCAGGCGGGCGCGTATGCAATCAGACGGGTCCGCCTTCAACGCTGATGGGCTCCAGCCACACCGCTTCGGCCGGGCAGGCGGCAGCGCCCTCGCGGGCTTCCTCTTCAAGCTCCGCAGGTACGCGGGCATCATCGAAGTACACCAAACCATCGGCATCGAGCTTGTACACACTGGGGCAAATCGCGGCGCATAGGCCATAACCACAGCAGCGGCTACGGTCTGCAACCGCCTTGAACTGCGCTTTTTCTGAACTCATCTTTTTCTCCTTATCAGGTCCAGGCACGGCAAATTATGAACACTTATTTATTTTATGTGCAATTTATTTTTGGCGGAGATATGCTGACCCTCAGCCGCTGGAGCAAATCACGGTTTCGCCGCATCAAACCCTCAGGGGCGGGTGCAGTGTTGAACATGGCGTAAGCGAGCGTGATTCAACGGCGTGTACAGCGCAGGAAATTCGTTTGTCAGTGAGTCATACGGCATTGCTGGACAAATCGGAAATTACGATTTTCATTCGAAAACCCCGAAGTGCTTGGCTCAACAAAACCTATAAGGAAGCCAACCCATGAACCCTTCGAAAAACGAAGCGGCCATTGATCTGCACGAGTTCCGCCAAAGCTGGAAGATCCTTCTGTTGTCCGTCGCAGGCGTCGCCATCAGCATCAATGCTGCCCTTTTGTATGGCTTTGGCACGTTGGTCGTGCCGCTGGGTGAGGCCTTTGGTTGGGGCAAAAGCGAATTGCAGGCGTGCATCACCTTCCTGTTTGGTGGCGCGGTGGTATCGCTGCAGCTGGTGGGCTGGTTCAACCTGCGCTTCGGCATGAAGCGCGTAACCGTGGTGTCGCTGTTGTTGCTGTCGGTCGGCTACCTGGCCACCACCCAGGTCAGCTCGTCGATCTGGTCGATGTACCTGGCTTTTGCGCTGCTGCCGATCGTGGGCATGGGCGCGCTGGCCGTGACCTGGACCCAACTGATCAGCCTCTGGTACGACCGTAATCGCGGCCTGGCGCTGGCCATCGGCCTGTCGGGTACCGGCGTCACCGCCGCCACTGTTCCCCGGCTGATGGCCTGGGGCATAGAGCAGTGGGACTGGCGTGCGGCCTTCGTGATCCTCGCGCTGCTCAACCTGCTGGTGCTGCTGCCGCTGATCCTGCTGTGGTTCAAGCTGCCCAAGGCGGCCGATACCACCCGGCAGGACGCCCTGGCGCAGTTGCCGGGCATGAGCTTTCGCGAAGGCATGGGCTCGCTGAAATTCTGGACCTGCAACCTGGCGCTGGGCCTGGTGATTTCGTCGATTGTCGGCATGGTCACCAGCACGGTGCCGATGTTGCAGGCCAAGGGGCTGTCGGCGGCGGATGCGGCCACCATTTTCAGCGGCTTCGGTATTTCGCTGATCCTGGGGCGGATGGTCATCGGCTATCTGCTCGACCGCATATGGCCGCCGGTGGTCTCCGCGTGCAGCCTGCTGCTGCCCGCTGTCGGCTGCCTGGTGTACCTGAGCGGCACCACCGAGTTCATGCCCCTGATGCTGGCGGCCGTACTGGTCGGGTTCGGCGCCGGGGCAGAGTTCGACATCGCCGCGTTCCTTATTGCGCGTTACTTCGGCCTGCGTGAATACGGCCGGCTATTCGGTGTGCACCAGGGCCTCAATACCGTGGCATCGGCCTTGGCGCCGCTGCTGTTTGCCTTCCTACTCGCACGTACCGGCTCGTACACCGCCATGCTGGTGTACAGCGCCGCATGCTGCGTGGTCGGCCCGCTGTTGCTACTGACCCTTGGACGAGTGCCGCGCTTCGACGCGCAGCCGTTGCCCAGCCACTCCTGACCCCACAAGAAACGGAGCAGAACATGCCCACACTGACCTTTATCGAGCACAACGGCACCCACCATCAGGTCAAAGGCGAAGTCGGCCAGTCGGTCATGCAGGCCGCCACGTTCGCCAGCGTGCCGGGCCTACCCGCCGATTGCGGCGGCGCCTGCAGCTGCGCCACGTGCCACACCTACGTAGACGAAGCGTGGCTGCACAAGGTGCAGGCACCGGAAGGCATGGAGAGTGACATGCTCGAGTACGCCTTCGAGCGTCGTGACAACAGCCGCCTGAGCTGCCAACTGATCATCAGCGAAGATATGGAAGGCATGGTGCTGCACCTGCCCTCTTCGCAATTCTGAATGCGTTGCAAGGAGTATTCATGACCCTCGCCTCAGTCGTTATCGTCGGTGCCGGCCAAGCCGGGTTCCAGGTGGCCGCGTCGCTGCGCCAGGAAGGCTATGAAGGCCGTATCACCCTGATCGGCAATGAACCCGGCCTGCCCTACCAGCGCCCGCCACTGTCCAAGGCCTACCTGCTCGGCAAGATCCAGGAAAACAACCTGCTGTTCCGCCCGGCCGAGTTCTACACCACCCAGCGTATCGAGCTGCTGCACGACCCGGCCACCGCCATCGACCGACTCAACCGCCGCGTGGTGCTGGCTTCCGGCACCGCCCTGAGCTATGACCACCTGATACTGGCGACCGGCGCGCACAACCGCCCGCTGCCAGTGCCTGGCGCGGAGCTGGCGCAGGTGTTCGGCATCAAGACCAAGGCCGATGCCGACGCCCTGGCGCCGCTGGCCAGGCAGGCGCGCAACGTGGTGGTGATCGGCGCGGGCTTTATCGGTCTCGAGTTTGCCGCGGTGGCCGCCGCCCAGGGTGCGCAGGTGCATGTGCTGGAGCTGAGCGAGCGCCCCATGGCGCGTGCGGTATCGCGGGAAATGTCCGAGCTGTTTCGCCAGGCGCATGAGCAGTGGGGTGTGCACTTCGATTTCCGCCAAGGCCTTGGCCGCATTCTCGACGACAACGGCAAGGTGTGCGGCGTGCAAACCGCAGATGGCCGCACCCTGCCGGCTGACCTGGTGGTATTCGGGATCGGCGTCATCCCCAATGCGCAACTGGCCACCGAGGCCGGCCTGGACATCGAGAACGGCATCAAGGTGGACGCCCACCTGCTCACCTCTGACCTACAGATTTCCGCACTCGGTGATGTGGCCAGCTTTCCATGTGTACAGAACGAAGAGCAGCACACCCGCCTCGAGTCGGTGCAGAATGCCATCGACCAGGCGCGTACCGTGGCCGCGCGCCTGATGGGCAAACCCTCGCCCTACGCCGCTCTGCCCTGGTTCTGGACCGATCAGGGCGACCTGAAGCTGCAGATCGCCGGGCTGTCCAACGGCTACGACAGCACGGTCGTGCTCGGCTCTGCCCATGACCGGCAACTTTCGGTGCTGTGCTTTCGCAATGAGCGCTTGGTGGCGGTGGAGTCTTGCAACCGCCTGGGCGACCACATGGCCGCGCGCAAGATTCTCGCCCGCGCGCCCCGGCTGACGGCGGCTCAGGCAGCTGCGGAAGGTTTCGACCTCAAGACTTGGGAAGCGGCCAACCGCGACTGACACTCCTCACCCACATCTCGCCGCGCTGTACCCCCCAGGGCCCAGTGCGGCGTTTGCGCAACCTGATGGAACGATGCAATGAACAAGGTCTGGTTTGTTACTGGTGCGGGCCGCGGGTTGGGCGCCGCCATTGCCAGGGCGGCATTGGCGGACGGTGACCGTGTGGTGGTCAGTGGCCGGCGCCTGGCGCATCTGCAAGGCATGTTCGCCGAGTACGGCGACCGCGTGCTGGCGGTGCCCCTTGAAGTCAGCGATCAAGCGCAGGCACTGGCTGCCGTGGAGCAGGCCGTGGCCCGCTTCGGTCGAATCGACGTGCTGGTCAACAACGCCGGGTATGGCCAACTGGCACCCTTCGAGGACAACCTACCGAGCGATGCCGACAAGCAGTTCGCCACCAATGTGTTCGGTGTGTTCAACGTGTGCCGCGCCGTGCTGCCGGTGATGCGCGCACAACGTAGCGGCCACCTGTTCAATGTGTCGTCCATGGCCGGCGTATTGGGCATGGGAGGCGCCGCGCTATACTGCGCCTCCAAGTTCGCGGTGGAGGGGTTCTCCGAATCCCTGGCCCAGGAGGTGGCCCAGTTCGGCATCAAGGTCACGCTGGTGGAACCCGGGGTGTTTCGCACCGACTTTCTCGATCCCAGCTCCGCCGTGTTCGGTGAACGCGGGCTGCAGGACTACGCCGCGTTCACGGCCAAGGTCAAGGCTGCGTCGGCTGCCGGCAACCATCAACAGGCCGGCAACCCTGCGAAGCTGGGCGAGGCCCTGGTGCGCCTGGCCAACACCGACCAGCCACCGCTGCGCTACCTGGCCGGTTCCGACGCCTACGGCCAGGTCAGCGCCAAGCTCACCGGAATGCTCGCGCAGATAGAAGCCTGGCGCGAACTCTCCTGCTCTACCGATGGCGCTACTGGTTGATGAAGTAACGCACGGACAACCGCCCCGCTTCGAACCGGTACAGCTCGATCGTCTCTATGCCACCGTCCTGCTCGCGAAAGGCGTTCAAGTGGTGGCACGCCGCTTCATTGCCATTGATGATGCATTGGCGCACCTCGACCCGAACCCGGGGCTGCTGTTGCGTCCACATGCCCTCCAACACTTGCCAGGCGTCATGCTGGGGCCTGCCGACATACTCGATGCTCAAGCCATTGGGCGACACGCTGCGATAGTGGGCAAAAAAGCCCTCCTTGTCGCCGCGGTTCCAGCAGTCGACCTGGCCGTGCAGAAAGTCTTCGATCACGTGTTTGTCCATTGTCATGTGAGGGTCGTCCCTAGGCGGTTTGTTGTTTGAGCTGACGCTGCAGCGCTTGAAATGCCGGTTCCATTCTCAGCCACAGCAAAATGCTCGGGCCGATGATGGCGCAGAAGAAGCAGCTCACCAGTACCGCCGAATAGCTGCCGTACACATCGAACAGGTGGCCGAAAAGCATCGGCACCAGGCCGGACACGATGGTGATCAGGCACAGGTGCAGGCCAAAGATGCGCGCGTAGTCCTTCAGGCCGAAGTAGCGCGCCATCAGAAACGCCGCCAGGTCGAACTCGGCGCCGGCACTGGCACCGATGCACAGGGTGGCCAGCACCAGCAGCGGTACGTGCTGCGAGCCGCCAAAAAAGAAGATTGCGCACCCCAGCGCCGGTAGCGCAAGGCTCACCGCCGCCACCAGCGACGGCGAGTAGCGGTCCAGCAGGTAACCCACCAGCAGGCGCCCGCCAATGATCGAAATGCCGAACGTACTGAAGATCTGGCTGGCCTGCTGCGCGCTCAGGCCCTTGCTTTGCAGCATCGGCACCATGTTGGTGACCATGCCCACTGTCAACGACACCGACAGGATCAACGCGATATTGAAGCCCCAGTACTTGCCCGAGCGCAGCGCCTGCCTGAAGCTCATACCCGACAACGACGGCTGCGCGTGCGGCGTCGAAGAATCGACACCGGCGGCCTCGACCGGCATGCGCAACCACATCAACGACAGCGGCAGCGTGAACAGCAGCGGCATCGCCCCCAAGGCAATGAACCCGGCCTGCCAGCCATAGGCGCCGATCAGCCGTGACAGCAACGGCGGCAGGATCATCGCCATCAGCCCGGTGCCGCACAGGATCACCGCCAGGGCCAGCCCCCGGTTGCGCTCGAACCACAGGTTGACCAGTTGCGTCCAGGTGATGGCGATGGTACCGGCACACACGATCGGCATGCTGAAGAACGCCAGGTACAACCAGGCAATCGAGCCTTGGATCTGGGTGATGGCGAAGTAGCCGACGATCTGCAGCATGATCGAGACAATGGCGACCCGGCGCAGACCGTAGCGGCGATACAGCCAGCCGACCACCTGGGTAGAGATCGCCACACCGGCAAACAGAAAGGAAATCGACGCCTGCAAATCACCGCGACTCCAGCCAAAGGCCTGTTCCAACGGAATCACCAGGGTGCCAAACGCGTAGAGCAAGGCGGCGGTGATGCTGGTGCAGATGCCGAACAGCCCCAGCAGGACCACGCGCCAACCGCGCTTGAATTCGGAAAAATCATTGCCAGCGTGCTGGCGGTTGCGAGTATCTGTAGTCATGACATAACTCCCGGAGCAGGCGCGGCGTGGTTACTGGCGCTTGAGTATTTCTTCGACCTTGGGCAGCGCGACCATGGTGGCGCCACCGTCCACGAGCAGTGAGGTGCCGGTGATGTAGGACGCCTCGTTGGAAGTCAGGAAGAGCACCGCATTGGCAATGTCGGCGGACTCGCCCAGACGCCCGACCGGAAAGTGCGCCGCGAGCTTGTGTGGAAGCTCCTGCCCCAGGGTTTCCAGCATATGGTCAGTGCCGATAAGGCCGGGCTCGACTACGTTGACCAGAATGTTCATGGCACCGAATTCCACCGCCAGTCCACGAGCGAATGCATTCATGAACGCTTTGCTGGACCCATAGGCAATCAGCCGCGGGGTGTATTTGCGGTTGGCTTCACCGGAAGAGATGAAGATCAGCCGACCCTTGTCGACTGCCTTGGAGAGATAAGGCGCGCTGTCCTTGGCCAGCCAGAACAGCGACTGGATATTGCTGCGCACGATGTGATCGAACGCGTCGTCCGGCATCTCGGCGATCAACCCGTGACGGGTGTCGGCGGCGCAGTGCACCACGATATCCAGGCCGCCGAACTGCGCCACGCCGCCCTCGACCATTGACTTGATCGCCTCACGATCGGCGATGTCGCCGCCTACCAGGCACGCTTCGGTACCCAGCGCCCGAATCTGCTCGACGGTTTCTTCACCGTACCGTGCAGTACGTGCCGAGACCACCACGCGAGCACCTTCGCGCGCATAGGCAAGGGCAATCGCACGACCCATGCCGCGGCCCGCACCGGTAACCAGCACCACTTTGTTGCGAAATTTCATCGCGGTTCCTTATTGTTGTTATTGGTCGAGGATCTTGTCCATGTGCGTGCGCCTGCTCGCCGGCGGGCAGGCGCACCCAGCAGTCTTACACGTCCTTGCCCGGCACGTTGCGCGCAGAGCCGTTGCGCCGGTCCGATTCACCCCAGCCGAGCCAATGCGACGGTTCGCGGGTATCGCCTACCCGGCGCCAGCGCCCTTCCTGCTGCGCCGTGATCGGGAAGCCACCGACAAAGTCGATCATCTCGCCCTTCTCGTCCGGTAGGAACTCCCATTCCTCCTTGCCTTCCAGCACGATTCGGGCGGACTTCAGGAAGTAGCTACCGTCCTTGTGCTCGGTCTGGCCTTCGATGTCGGTGGTGACCCGAACTTCGCCTTTTTCGTTGTTGAAGAAGGCATAGCCGAGGTGATCGTGACCAACCATGAACGAGCCGGTATCCCAGGTGCCGTCGGTGTACACGGTGACGAAGGACCACCAGATCACATGCTTGTTGTTGTTCACCACCAGGTCTTTCTTGAAATGGATGGCGCCGCCTTCAGCCATGTAGAACTGGTCCAGTGCCAATGCGCCCTTGACTGGTCGGCCCTCACACACGCCCGCCACATCCCACAGCTGTGAAACGTAGAAGGTGCCCCACTCCACACCCGGCAAGTACCACTGCAACCCCGGCCCAAGCAAACGCCCCTCGATATGAAACAGGCCTTCCTCCTTCCAGGTCAGGCGTTCGCTGCTGGCGGTGATTTCCCAGCCGTTGCCCGGCTCGCCCGGTTGGCTGGCCCAACGCGTGGTGTCACCCTCCAGGCTGTGCACGGGCATGGGTGTCAGCGCCTGCTTGGCCATCTTTTCGTGGTCCATGCGCAGGTTGATATTGTCGACGTGATTGTTCAGGTAGAAGAACTTGGTCGGGTTCGGCGTGCCATTGGGGGCCATCAGCGAACGAACGAAGGAGTAGATGTTGCCTTGCTCATCGCGCACCGACCCGAACGGCGAACTTTTGCTCAGGCGCAGGCCGAAAAAACCGCGCTCGGCCGACATCGAGGCACCGCTCACCTTGTGCGGGCCCACCAGTTGTTGAAAGCCGAAATCACCACGCTCAGGAATGGTTTTGAACGTTCTCATAGTGCCCTCTTTTGTTTTTGTAAGGCTGCAAAGCTGACTGCTGTGTCTAGGGCTGGCTCAGTCCCAGATCACTGGAAGCTTGGATACACCGCGCAGTTGCGCGCCGCCGATCACCGGCAGCGGCTGGCTGGGGTCAAGGCGCAGGTTGGGAAACAGGTCGAGGATGGCGTTGATCGCGCAACTGATCTCGACCTTGGCGACAAATTGGCCGATGCACATGTGCGGGCCGAAGCCGAAGCCAAAGGAAGGTTTGGGCTTGCGATCGATGTCGAAGACGTCGGGAGCCTCGAAGGCGTCCTCGTCACGGTTGGCCGACACCACCATGCACTGCACGAACGAACCCTTGGGGATTTTCACGCCGTGGAACTCGACGTCCTTGGCCGTTTCGCGCACCTTGAAGGTGGCCACCGGCTCGAAGCGAGTGGTTTCGTCCATCAGCTTGGCAATCAGGCTGCGGTCAGCCTTGACCCGCTCCAGCAAGCCCGGTGTGGTCAGCAGCAAGGTCATTACCGAGCCGAACATGCGCGTGGTGGTTTCGCCGGCAGCCGGCAGCAACGAGCGGGTAAAGGTAATGACCTCGTGGTCGTCAAGCGTGCGCCCTTCATACTCGGCGCGCAGCAGGCGGCCCACCACATCGTCGCCCTGGCTGCCTTCCTTCCTGCGTTGCACCACGACTTCAGCCAGCGCGTCATACAATCCCTTTACCGCGATGCCGGCCTGGCGACGCGCCTCGACCATCTTGCTCGGGTCGATCTGGTTCCCCCCCACGATAGCCAGTGCCCAGGCAGCGTACTGCTTGTAGTTGGACGGGTCGTCGGTGGGGAACCCCATCAGTGCGTACATGATGCGAATCGGCAGCTCGAGGCCGAACTTCATCAAGTCGGCTTTTTTCGCCGGCAACATTGGTCGGATGTACTCTTCGCGGATCACCTGGTCGATCTGCGGGCGCCACTTGTTGACGGTTTCCGGCATGAACGCCGGTTGTAACAGGGCGCGCACCTTGCGGTGTTCTTCGCCGTCCATGGCCAGGATGATCAGGCCATCGAAAAACGCGCCCAGACCCTCGGCAATGAAGCCGCTGGTGTAGGTGGCGCCGTCGCGTAGCACGCTCATCACATCCTGGTACTTGAACAACGCGAAGGTCGGGCGCGTGCCCTGCTGAGTGCCCGCATTGGTCGGCACGCCGAACTGGGTGATGAAATCGCCTTCGTAGATGGGTGATTTCAACCGTTGCTCGCGGCACACCGCGTGAATGTCCAGATCGGTACCGCGGTACATTTCCGACACAGCGTTGTAGGCCGTTGCCAGGTCCAGGGCTGCACTTTGGTTGCTCATCAGGATCTCCCGTGTTGTTTTTATTCTTGCCTGCGCGCCGATATTTCTGCGCTTTACGAAGGATGTATCGCCTGCCAACCTATGGTATGCGCTTGCCCGTGAGCGGGTCCCCCGATTCGTTTGACTCGGGGTCAAACGAAGGCAGTCGGGTAAATGCTTCAAGGTGTGAACAACAAGCGCCAACACCGGCATGAGGAGTCCAGGGTGGTAGTCAAAGCAACAGACGGTGTCGAACAGGGCAAACGCAGCACGATGAAACGCCTGCTCACGGCTGCGCGCGTAGAGTTCGCCAAAAAAGGCCTGGCTGGGGCACGGGTGGAAGAAATAGCCCGGGAGGCCGGCGTCACCAAACAGCTGGTCTACCACTATTACGGCTCCAAGGAAGGCCTGTTCGTAGCGGTGCTGGACGAGTCGTCGAGCCACATCATGTCCGAGCTGGTGAACCTGGAGGTCGAGCAACTGCCACCGCCTGTGGCGCTGCGTGCCGTGCTCAATCACTTCTTCGACCAGTACCGGCTCGACCCCTTCCTCGGCAGCCTGGCGCTGGAGGGCATTCGCTATCACGACGCCCACGAAACACCTCGTAATCATTTCCAGGAAATGGCGCCGGCGCTGATTGCCAAGCTCGACGCCATCCTGCGCAGAGGCGCCGCCAGCGGGGATTTTCGTGCCGACATCAACCCGCGCCTGCTGCTGGCCTGTGCCTCGCTGGTGACCACGGGCTGGTTCACCAACCGCTATTCGATGTCGACCCTCGCCGGCCTGGATACCGACTCTGCCGAAGGCATGATCACCTGGCGCCAGTACTCGGCCGACTTCGTCATTGCGAGCCTGTCACTGGGCGCAGAAAAGAAAACCGGCAGCGTCTGACGGCTGCCGGTTTCGTCTGCCTGCGGCCCCTGTAGACGGGGCGCGTTTCAGCGCCGCGACTTGCTCAGGTAGCGGCTGACCCGCCTGGCCGCCAGCCGGCCAGCCATGCCATTGACCCCGCCCCCCGGATGGATACCGGCACTGCCCAGGTAGAGCCCCGCCACCGGCAAGGTGTCGCCGCCCAGGCCATGCGCCGGGCGCATGGTACTGGAGCGCATCGAGGTGGTGTCGATATGCACCACGCAACCGTTCACGGTATTTAGACGCGCAGTGAAATCCGGGGCGGCCTCGACGCGGCGGCCTATGACCTGCCCCTCGATGCCTCCGACATAGTCGTACAGCTGCTCGATCACCTGGTCGGCGACCCGCTCACGCAGCGCATCCCAGCCTTCGTTGGGGTTGACCGGCATCACAGGCGGATAGATGTAGAGCACGTCCTGGCCTGCGGGCGCCTGTGAAGGGTCAGCAGCGCTGGGCGCGGCCACGGTGATGTAGGGCAGCGTGGGCACTTCTCCACGTGCGCAGGCCGCGAAGTTCTCCAGTACGGCCTCTTCAGTGCCGATCAGCAGGCACGTCTTGCGCAAATCGATGCCATCGCCGCGAACCGCCTCGAACCGCGGCAGCGAAATCTGCCCACGCAATGCGACATCCACTTTCAATGGGCCCGAGCCTCTGGCATTGGCCGGCGCCATGGCGATGCGCGTCAGCAGGTGTCTGGGGATCTGTCCGGGTGTGACCATTTCCAGCGCAGGCTTGGGATGGCAGCCGGCAATCACGGCGCGGGCGGAAAACTCACGGCCATCGGCCAGTTTCACGCCTTTGATCTGGCCATTGCTGGCAACGATTTCAGTGACGCTGGCCGACACTAGCACCTGGCCGCCCAACGCCTCCAGGCGGGCCTGCATGGCATTGCTCAACTGCTGCATGCCACCGATCACGCGCCCCACGCCAAACCGGTGCAGGAACCCCAGCAGGGCGTAATAGATCCCGCCGCCGTCAACGCTGATATCACCCGCAAGGCCGGTGAGTGCACACATCGCCGAACGGGTGATCGGGTGCTCGAACCGCTCGCGCGCCGCCTGCAATGCCGAACCCGTCATCAGCGCCATCAATTCGGGCTTCAAGGCCTTGTGCTTGATCGCCGTGCCGACCATCCTGAGTTTTACCCCCAGATTGGCCCGGGCCGGGTCGACCCGCATCATCGGCAGCGCGATATCGAGGAACAGGTCGATGACGTTCATGAATTCGAGAAACGCGTCGGCGTCCCTGGGGCTGAAACGGCGAATCTCGGCGGCGGTCTGCTCGCGATCGCGCCAGAAGATCAGCGACTGGCCGTCCGGGTGCAGGTACACATACCCCGGCGCCAGCTCCACCGACTTGAAGCCGTGTTGCTCCAGGCCAAGCTCCGCCGGCACGTGAGCGTGCACGCGCATCGACATCATGTCCAGCGCGCAGGGGTGGACCAGGTGCTGCGGCGCTTCAGGTATCAGGTAGCCCGAGGAGGCCATGCCGCCCACCTTGTCCAGGGCCTCCAGCACCAGCACCTTCTTGCCTTCCATGCCCAGGTAGCAGCCGGCAGACAGGCCATTGGTGCCGCCGCCGACCACGATCACATCGAAATCAGTGTTTTCTGCAGGTTGCTTCTGGTTCATCACATGCTTCCATGTCGAAGGTCAGCCGGGGCGACGCAGCACGCGTCGCAGCCCGGGTCACATGCCAGTGCGGCCCATCTGCGCAAACAGCGAGCGCATGGCCACCAATGAAGGGGTGTGGGTACTGAAGCCGCCATCGGCGACCAGCGTGCTGCCGGTGACGAAGGACGATTCATCGCTGGCCAGGAACGCCACGACATCGGCAATCTGGCGCGGGGTACCCAATTCGGCGGTACAGTGGTTGTCGCGCAGAATGTCCAGCAACGCCGGCGGCATGGCGTGCTCGGAGGGCGCCAGGCCGATCTGCACGGCATTGCCGCGAATACCCTGCTTGCCGTACTGCGAGGCCACCATTCGGGGTAGCATCATCAAGCCGGCCTTGGAGGTGGCGTAGCCCGTCAGGGACATGTCGCCCTGCATGCCGAGCCCTGAGGTCGCGAAAATGATCGAACCCTTGCCGTGTTCCAGCATGGCCGGAATCACATGCTTGGTGCACAGCACCGCCCCGCGCAGGTTGACGGCGATGGCGCGGTCCCAGGCCGCCATGTCAAGGTTGACGAAGTCGCGGTCTGCCTCGCGCTGCTCGGCATTGAGGATTGCCGCATTGTTGTGCAGTACGTCGATGCGACCAAACCGCTGCCTGACCTGGGCAACCATCGCCTGGACGTCGGCCTCCGACGACACGTCGGTGCGAATCGCCAGCGCCTGATGCCCTTCGTCGAGCAGCGATTGGGCAACCGCCGTGGCCCCGTCCAGGTTGATGTCGACCACGGCGATGCTCGCGCCATGGGAGGCCAGCACGCGGGCGCATTCTGCCCCCAACCCGCCACCGGCGCCCGTGATGATGGCCACCCGCCCTGCCAGCTTGCCTGTACTCATGTGGATTTCCTTGTTGTTGTAAGTGGACCTGTCACTCGCCGGTGAAACGCGGCTCACGCCGTTCGCTGAAGGCCTGGGCGGCCTCGCGCGCGTCGTGGGTAGGTGCCAGCAGCGCGAACAAGTCGAGCTCCAGGTTCAGTCCGCTCTTGAGGTCCAACTCCAGCGCGGCACGGGCCGCCTGCTTGACGAAGGCCGATGCGGTGGGCGGCTTGGCGGCGATACGCCGGGCAAAGGTGGTGACCTCCTCCAGCAGGCCGTGGTTGTCGCTGGCCACCCGGCTGACCAGCCCGATGCGCTGCGCTTGCTCTGCATTCATGCGATCACCAGAGAGCAGCATGTCCAGCGCCTGACCCGGCGCGACCACGCGGGACAACCGTTGCGTGCCCCCGCCACCGGGAATCAGTCCAAGGCCCGTCTCCGGCAGCGCGAAGACCGCGTTGGGCGCGGCAAAGCGAATGTCGCAGGCGAGTGCCAGCTCCAGCCCGCCGCCCATGCAATAGCCGTGAATGGCCGCGATCACCGGTTTGGCAATGCCATCCAGTGCTTCGATCCAGCGCACCTTTTCCATGCGCTGGCGCACCTGCAGGCTGGATTCGGGGCCACGGCGTTCCTTGATATCGGCACCGGCGCAAAAGCCCCGCTCGCCTTCACCACGGATTACGATCACGCGAATGTCAGGGTCTTGCTGCAACTGTGCCAGCGCCTGTGGCACGCCCAGGCGAATAGCATCGTTTATGGCATTGATCTGGTTCGGTCGAGTCAGCACCACCCAGCCGACCCTGGCATCACGCTCAATACGTACCGCCTCGTTGATCACCTGCTCACTCTGCGCTGTGCTCATGCAGGGCACTCCTCGAACTCGAACACCTGGCCGTTGAGCTCCTGGGGGTCGACCTTGATCAAGGCCCGGCCGCCCACTGCCTCAGAAGATTCGATCCACTGGAAGCGGGTGCCACGGGCGCGCAAGTCCTCGGCCTTGGCGGCCAGGTCGTTGACGCCGATGCGGATGTAATAGGGGCCCGGGCCCCAGTTGTTGAGGTAATGGCCGGCATCGGTATTCCAATAGGTGGCCTCCAGCACATCGAGGGTGGCGCTGTTGGGTACGCTGAAACCCATGCGCGCGCGGCGGTAGCCTTCGCCACGAATATGCTCCACGGGCCCGCTCGGTTCCCAGTCAAGGTTGGTGGAGACCTTGCGCAGGGTCTCATCCAGGTCGCGCACCAGGAACCCACGGGCAGTGACGCGCACCATGTCGCCCGGTTTAAGGTCGCGCGGCTGAACCGGCGGCAACTGGTAGGTTTCCGCTGGCATCTGCAACGGTTCGGTCGGCATGATCTCGATGCACAGGCCGCCATCCACGGACGGCTGGTAATAGGGACTCTCGGGCGTCGCACCGAGCCACAAGCGATCGAATGGCATTTCCGGGGTGCGTTGCGCCATACGGAACGGCAGGCGGCGGCGCATCAGCTTGTCCACCAGCGCATCGAACTTGTCGCCGTGCAGGGCCAGCACGATGGAGTGGGTAAGCATGGGGCGGTGATGGCCCTGGAAGTCCTTCAGGCTCTCAAGGAAATCATGAAACAGCGGGTCACCCGGGTTGGGGCGATCCAGGTGCCACTGCGGCTCGATGCGCGTGGGCGACACTGCCAGGGACTTGTGCACGCGCAGAAAGTGCGCGATGTAGGGGTGATTGTCGAACGCCTGGCGCCAGCGTTCGTGCTTGTAGACACCGAGCTTGTCGACCAGCATTTCCGTCATGCCGTCCGGGTCCGGAACCATCATGTCGGCACTCATCAATAATTCGAACATTTCTCTCTCCTCGAAAGGGTTGGCAAGGCCTGTATCCGGCCTTTTCAGTCAGCGGGCACACCGTGCACGGCGGGCTCGGTCAATGCATGTCGTCTGGCGGCGATCACAGGCTTGTCGGGGTGCTGCTGCACGCGGGCATCGTCAAGGTCCAAGGTGGCCTCGGCCTTGGAATTGCGCTTGGGGTTGAGCAAGTAGTGCGACAGGGCTGGGATCAGTATCAGTGCTCCGAGCATGTTCCACAGGAACATGAAGGTCAGCAGGATGCCCATGTCCGCCTGGAACTTGATGGGCGACCAGGCCCAGGTGATCACCCCGGCGGCCATGGTCAGGCCGACCAACGCGACGACCCGGCCGGTGAAATCCAGGGAGCGACGATAAGCGACAGCCAGGCTGGCACCGCGCTCCTGCACCGCCAGTTGCACGCTGAGCAGGTACAGCGCGTAGTCGACGCCGACCCCGACGCCCACCGCGATGACCGGCAGTGTCGCCACCTTCAGACCGATGCCCAGCCACACCATCAGCGCCTTGCAGATGATCGTGGTCATCAGCAGCGGGATGAGCGCCACCACCGTCGCGCGCCAGCTGCGGAACGTCAGCAGGCACAGCAGGGCCGTGGCGCCGTACACCGCCAGGTACATGGTGATGATGCCTTTCTCGACCTCGATATTGGTCGCGGCCTCGATGCCGGCATTGCCCGCCGCCAGCAGAAACTCCACCGGGTGTTCAGCGTCGGCTGCGGTGTTGTTTTCCTTGGCAAAGGCTTGCGAGACCTTCAAGACCCGGTTCAAGGTGTCTGCCTTGTGATCCGCCAGGTAGGCGATCATCGGGGTCACCGAGCACTGCTGGTTGGTGATACCGGGTGCGGAAATCATTGCCGCGTCCACCGCCGAGTTGGTAATGGCCTGGTCGCGGCTGATGCTGAGCCATTTCGGGCTGCCCTCGGCCATGCCCGAACTGATCATGCGCACGGTTTCGGCCAGTGACTGAGTGGTTTGCACACCGGGGGTCTGGTTCAGGCGCCAGGCCAGCTTGTCCATGCTTTGCAGTGCCGGGTAAAGCCGGCAGCTGTCTTCGTCGGTTTTCATGATGACCACGAACTGGTCACTGGACAGCCCGTAATTCTGGGTGATGAAGGCGTTGTCGCGGTTGTAGCGCGAGTCCGGGCGCAACTCGGGTGCGCCGGGGTCCAGGTCGCCTACCTTCAGGTGCATCATCACCGCGCTGCCCAGCAGTGTCACCAGCAGCGACAAGGCAATGACCGCAGTGGCCATCGGACGCTCGGTGAAACGATCAAGGCCGTGCCAGATACGCCCGAGCAAACCTCGGCCGGCTTCACCGGCCTGGTCCTTGGCAATCGCGATGCGCGCGGCTTTGGCGCTCACACCCAGGTACGACAGCGCTACCGGAATCAGCAGCAGCTTGGTGAAGATCAGCACCGCCACGCCGATACTGGTGGTCAGGGCCAGGTCGCGGATCACCGGGATGTCGATGATGACCAGCACGGCAAAACCGACGATGTTGGTCAGCAGCGCGGTGAGCCCGGTGAGAAACAGACGGCGGAACGTGTAGCGCGCCGCCACGTACTTGTGGGTGCCTCGACCGATGTCCTGGAGAATGCCGTTCATCTTCTGGGTGCCATGGGAGATACCAATGGCGAAGATCAGGAACGGCACCAGAATCGAGTAGGGGTCCAGGTCGTAACCCAGCAGTTGCATCAGCCCCAGCAGCCAAACCACGCCGGCCACTGCCACGCTCACCAGCAGCAGTGTGCTGCGCAGGCAACGGGTGTAGAAGTACACGAACAGGCCGGCGATCACCACCGAGGCGCCAAAGAACAGCATCACCGAATACAGGCCGTCGATCAGATCGCCCACCAGCTTGCTGAAGCCGACGATGTGGATGCCGATCTTGTCGCTCTCAAGCGCGCGAATCTTCTCTTCAAGCTGCTTGGAGAACTCGCCGTAGTCCAGCGGCTTGCCGGTTTGCGGGTTGGTATCGAGCAGCGGTGCCACGAGCATGCTCGACTTGCTGTCGTTGGCCACCAGGTTGCCGGTGATGCCGGCGCGCATGATGTTGCGGCGCAAGGCCTGGATGGATTGTTCGCTGCCGTCGTAGTCCGATGGCATCACCGCCCCGCCATCGATGCCCTCTTCCGTGACTTCCTTCCAGCGTACGATGGGCATCCACAATGACTTCATCCATGAGCGGTCAACGCCCGGAATCAAGTACAGCGTGTCGTTGACCTTCTGCAGGGCCAGCAGGTAGTCGGCGTCGTAGATGTCGCCGGTCTTGTTCTCGACCACCACGCGAACGCTATTCCCCAGGCCCGGCAGCTGGTTCTTGTAAGCCAGGTAGTTCTTGATGTAGGGGCTGGAGCTGGGAATCATTTTTTCAAAGCTGGCGTTCACCTGCAGCCGTGCAGCAAAGAAGCCCAGCACCACGGTGGCGAGCAGGCAGGCAACGATGACCAACATGCGGTTACGGAAGATCACCCGTTCAAACCAGCCGCCGGAGCTTTTGTCGAAGTCCTCCAGGTGGGCAATCACTGGCATCCCGCTGTTGAATTTTTGCTCGACCATATTTTCTTTCTCGTTGGGGAATCGTGCCGACGGCGTCAGTTAGCCCGGGCGATATCGATGACCTTGGCACCGGCAAAGCGTGCCACCACCAACCGCCCAGCCTGCTCTGTGGCGCTTGCTGCATACACCTCGCCCACACGCGTCTGTGCCAGGGGGGTAACTTTCAGGCTGTGGCGGTCCACACTGACCAGTTGCCCGCCCTGGCTGACCACCACCAGCGCCGGACCTTGTTCCACGATGCTGACCAGGCTGCCGTCAACGCCGGTTTCAAGCCGCTGCCATTGCCGGCCGCCGTCGACGCTGGCGAACAGATTGCCGCGCAGCCCGTAGGCCAACAGCAGGTGTTCGAAGGCGCCGATGCCGAAATACGTGCCGGTGTAGGGCGTATCGATTTTTTCAAAACGTTGTTGCCCGGGCTCAAGGCGCAGCAACACACCCTGTTCGCCGCTGATGTAAAACGTGCCATTACGCTCCGCCAGCCCGTACAGGTGCATGCGCCGAGGGTTGTCGGCACGCTCGAGCCACGGTTGCCAGGTGCTGCCGGCATCCTCGCTGTACAGGATCATGCCGAAGGCACCCACGGCAAAGCCTCGGCCGCTGGCATCGAACAACACGTCCAGTAGGGGCGCGGGCAGCACATCGGGGGTCGCGGAGGTGCCCACGGCACGGTTGACCTCCTGCACCAGATCGCTGGCCTGCGGGTCACCCTGCTCGGCGCGTTTACCGTAGACACTGCCAAGCAGACTCAGCAGCTTGCGCCCGTCCATCTGCACGGCCCAAGTAGCGCCCCCGTCGCTGCTGTGCAGCACCACGGAATCATGGCCGACAATCCAGCCGTTGCGCGCGTCGCTGAAGCGCACTTGAACGAAATCGCTGGATACCGGGCTGGGGATTTGCTCCCAACTGCCGCCATTGTCGCTGGAGCGTTGAATCAAGCCGTGTAGGCCGACACCGACCAGCACGTTGCCGGCGCGGGCCACGCTGATCAACGGTGCGGCCAGCGGCTGCCCGAGCGTCTGCGCTGGCAGGTCTAGCGTGTCGCTGGTGGAGGTGGCCGCCTGGCCTGCCCCCGCCATCGCCAGCCAAAGAGGGATCAGAGCCACGCTCAACAAGCGCGTGCTCGAGGATTTGGGTCTTGCAAGGCCTTGGCTAATCATTGTTTTTATCCTCACCACACCAGAGTCGCCCTGCTACCCGACAGCACACATCGCACACCGCCGGGCTCAGGAACAACCTTTTCAACTGCGCGTTGCTTTGCAGGGCACGCAGGTTACAGCAGCACGCCAGGCTTAACGCTGGGTCTCACGCGCGACGATGGCCTCGGGGTTCATGTCCCGTTCGGTGCGTGGCGTTTCGGAGAACTTGTAGCCTCCCTTCAAACCGTCGTTGAGCAGCGCCCACATGCCTTTGTTGAAGTCATAAACGACGTTCTTCACGTTGTACGGCAGATCCTTGTCATACAGCTGTACACCACTGAGGAAGATCGCGCGATACAAGGCACCGCTCTGGTCCCAGGCG
Organism: Pseudomonadota bacterium; assembly: GCA_023388335.1. Classification (GTDB taxonomy): domain Bacteria; phylum Pseudomonadota; class Gammaproteobacteria; order Pseudomonadales; family Pseudomonadaceae; genus Aquipseudomonas. Next base: position 53,333 of record JAEWGL010000091.1, read on the forward strand.
TCGTACAGGCCGATACCGAAGGTGTCCTCGTCCAGGTAATAGGTGCGCTTGCTGTAGACGTGGCGCTTGCCCGTCTTGAGCGTGGCCTCCACGACCCATACGCGGTGCAGTTCCCAACGCTCGCACGCCGGGTTGGCGTGGTGCTTGAGGAATTGCTCGTCCTGTTTGCACTCGAAGTAGAACTTGTAGGCGTTGTAGGGGATGAACATCTCCTTGCGGCCCACCAGTTTGTAGTCGAAGCGGTCCTGGCTACCCGAGAACATTTGCAGTTCGTCGAACAGCGTCACCCCGCCCTGGCTGGCAACCGGCGTGTCGAACGAGAATTCGGGGGCCAGCTTCACCCGGCGCTGGCCGGGCGAATAGCTGAAGGCTCGGCGGGCTTTGGTCGCGGGGTCCAGGTAGTCGTTGAGCACGGTCACTTCACCCGAACGGCGCGCCGGATAGTTGTTCAGCGAATACACCCGCGCATACATCATCGGATCGCGGTCGGCCTGCGTCGGCTGATAGTAGGGCTGTTCCTCGAAGGTGGCCTGCTCGGCGGCCTTGGTACGCTGGCCATTGGCATCCATCACCCAGCTGTTGGACGAGCTGGTAGTGGAGTATCCAGGGCCGATCTTGTAACGCAGTTGCTGGTTCCAGATGACCTCGTTGCCTGTCTTCGGAATCGGGAACGGCAGCCCGCCACGACAGGCGATGTCCACCGCCAGACCGTCCTTCTGGGTGTTGCAACTGGTAGCGTTGCGCACCGTGGCGTCCAGCACCTCCTTCGGATACGCCGTGGTGCGATGGCTCGGGTAGATATCGAAGTAGTACTCCGGGTACTTCTTCAGGATTTCCTTCTGCCCTTCACTGAGCTTGTCGGCGTATTGGGCCATGTTCTGCGACGTGATGCGGAACAAAGGTTTCTCATTACGGAACGGGTCGGCCCAGAACCCGCTGTCGGGTTTGAAATCCGCCGGCGCAGTACTCAGCCCGCCGTCATAGGCAGGGATGGTGCCCTCTGCGTTACCCGCCTTGATCGCGCCGAAAGGGGTCAGGGTTTTACCTAGCTGCGCTGCCTCTTCCGGGCTGACCGCAGCCAAGCTGCAGGTAGCGATGCCGAACAGCGCGAGGGACAAGGCCAATTGTCTTTTCATTCGGGCAGTCTCCGTTTTTATTGGATTTGTTCAGAAGGAGGTTTTGAATGTGAATGCCAGCCAGCCACGGTCGGTGTTACCGACGCCGCCATTGCCACCGACGGTGCCATTGGCCAAGTTCTTGGGCTGAGCACGGGTATCGGCGTAGCGCAGGCCGAATTCATACTGTTGCTGGTAGGTGAACTTCACGCCGGCCGACCAGGACATCGCGCCTTCACTGCCGCCACCGGCCGTTGCAGCGTTGCCGTGGATGCCGTAGTTGATGGTCAGAGGCACATCCATGTCCCACGACGGGAAGATGCTCAGGTATTGCGGCGTGTAGTTCACCGCCACCGCATAGTAGTCGCGCGTCGAGCAGCCATCGGACGCGTCGCCGGAACCGGCGACGCCAGGTGTGCGGACATCAGTACAGGCATCGTTGCCCTTGTACTTGAACAGTTCGTCATGCTCGGTGACCTTGACCAGGTGGCTGTAGGCAAACTCGGCAACCAGGGTCGCGTTGTTGGCAATGAAGTTGCGCGGCATGCCGTACACGGCGTTGGCGATGAAGTGGATGGTGTCGCCGCGAGGCCCTTCGTCATCCAGGGTGCTGACGCCGGTGGCGTTCAATGCGCCATTCTTGCGGTACGACAGCTCGGTGCCCACGGCCACCGCATCGAACACCCGTGCAAAGCTGACACCGGCGAGCTTGACACCGCGTGGATAAACAACGCGGTACTCACCCAGATTGGCCTGGACCTGCGGTGCGAGCCAAGGCTGATAGTCATCGAACTGGCGATAGTAGAAGCCGAAGGTCGATTCGATCGCCTCCATGTTGTATTTGGCCATCACGCCCCAGTTGGCATTGCTGTCGCGGCCATACTTGGAGGAGGCGCGCTTGAGTACCCCGGCGCCGGCCGGCATCTGATCCGGCCCTTCGAACAGGAAGTCTGCACCGCCGAAGTAGGTCCCGCCGTAAGGAATGCGAGTGTAGTCCCACTCATAGAAATACTGGCCGGCGATGGAAAGATGATCAGTGACCTGTGCCTTGGCAGAGACCTGGCCAATGGGCAGAAACACTTCTTTTGTCTCGATACCCGGGCTGGTGGCGGCTTTTACGCCGTCGCTCGGCGCCTGGGAGTAGGAAACGGAGTGGGCACCGAACAGCAGTCCCTCACCCCAGTAGTTGGTATGGCGACCGATCTTCACGTTGATCGGGGTGTCGCCCAGCTGAAAGTTCTTCCACACGAACGCATCGAGGATTTCACCGGAAGGCCCCCTGACATAGCGCTTGACCTCATCGCTGTAGTGGCCATTTTCGTAACTGGTCTGGTCGCCCACCTGGCTGTGGACACTGGTGTCACGGTAGGCATGGTCATACCAGCCGGCGGCGCTGAGGCGTGCGCCCCACTCGTTCAGGTAGGAGAAGTCCACCTCGCTCAACACATCGAGCCGATTTGTAACGATGTCGCCTTTGTCAAACTTGCTGTCGGATTCGTCGTAGGTCGGGGTCCGCATGACCCGGTTGTCTTGATCTTCCATGCGCACGCCCAAGTTGTAGCGCACGGTATTGTCCCAACGCAGGCGGTAGTCAGGGTTGCTCAGGTCGAACGAAACAGCGTGCGCGCCACTCATCCCGCCGAGCACTGCCAGTGCCACGGCGCTGCGGCTAAACACATGCCTTCCATGCTTGGTCATGTCTTTCATACGCCACCTTTTATTTTTATTTTCAGTCGTTTATGTGAGGGCAAGTGACGGTTGCAAGCGTCGTGACGTGCCGCTGCATTGCCCCTTGCCTAAGCGTCTTGGGTGGTCTTGCCGGCAGGTCTACCGGTGAAGCGCTCCCGTGGCTTGAATTCAAATTAACCGAGAAAAAAAAATAATTCCATATAAAGATTTCAATTCTCTATAAAGAATATCGAGCGACATTTTTTTGCCGCTGGACGTCCCTGGTGTCCGAGGTTCTGAAAAAATCTGAGCCCAATACTGCACACAAAAAAGCTAACTGTTCAATTATGTTTTGCTCTGCCTGCCTTTTTCCGGTAAACAGGCCACTGAAGGCACCGGCATGTGCCTGCGCTCGCCCCAATAAAAACCACAAGGAGCTCGCCCCGTATGAACATCGATCTGAGCGGAAAACGCGTGATTGTCACTGGCGCTTCGCGCGGCATAGGCCTTGCCATAGCCCGCGCCTTCGCGCTGGAAGGTGCTCGCGTGGCCATTTGCGCGCGAAGCCTGGAGGCCGTCCGTGAAGCGGCAACGCAGCTGCAGGAAAACGCACAGGCGGTGCTGGCACGGGCCGTGGATGTCACGGACACTCAGGGTGTTCAACATTTCGTCAGCGAAGTGGTCCAGGCATGGGGGGGCGTGGACATTCTGGTCAATAACGCCGGCCAGGGACGCGGTGGCAACCTCGAAACCCTGACAGCGGAGGCCATTCTTGAACACGCCAATGTGTTGCAGATGGGGCATTTTCGCTTCGTTCAGGCTGTGGTGCCGTCCATGCGCCAACAGCGCTGGGGGCGGATCATCGAGATCAATGCCCTGGCCGGCACCGTGCCCACGCCCGACGGCATCCCTTCGGTGATCAACCGGGCATCATGCGTAGCCCTTTCCCGCTCGCTGGGCATGTCGCTGGCCAAGGACAATATTCTCGTCAACAGCCTGAACATGGGCTGGATCGACACCGGCCAGTGGGATCGTCACTACAAGGAAATGGGCCCCGGCGTCAGCCGTGAAGAGTTCGACGCCATGGTCATGAAGGTGGTGCCGATCGGTCGATACGGCAAACCGGAAGATGTAGCGGGGATAGTGCTGTTCCTTTCCAGCGAATACGCCAGCTTCATCAGCGCGGCTTCGATCGACATTGCTGGGGGCATGGGTGGCCAGATTGCCTACTTCCCGACCCTGAAGCGCGATTTTGCCGCGGCCATGGCTGCTCGAAATACCGCCAGCCACTAGGCGCCCCCTGATGAAGCTGCTGTTTTCTGTGCTTGCCACACTGATCTGGGCCGCCAGCACCGTGGTCAATCGCCTGTCGGTGGGAGTGATAGACCCCGCAGCCATTTCGTTTTATCGCTGGCTGACGGCATTACTGGTGTTGTCGCCCATCATGCTGCCCAAAACCTGGAGAATGCGCCAGGCGATAAGGCCGTACCTGCCCAAGCTGGGGATGCTGGGCTTGCTCGGCATGTCGCTGTACCAGTCATTAGCCTATTGTGCTGCGCATACGGTCAGTGCCACCTCAATGGGGCTGATCCTGGCGACCATGCCCTTGCTGACGGTGCTGGTGGCCTTCCCGCTGCTGAACACCCGCCCCACCCTGCCGCTGCTGGCAGGCGCGGCGGTTTCGTTCGCCGGATTGGCCTGGTTGCTGGCCGCGGGTGACCTGCCGCCCCTCTGGCAGCAAGGGGTGGGCCTGGGTGAGTGGCTGATGTTGCTGGCGACACTGTCCTACGCTCTGTATTGCGTACTGGTGAAGCGCTGGCAGATCCCCCTGCCCACCTGGAAAAGCCTTTACGTACAGATACTCTGCGGCACCTTGCTGCTGGTACCCCCCTTCCTGCTCACCTCATCGATGGCCCTGAGTGCTCAAAGCCTACCGCTGGTCCTGTTTGCCGGCCTGTTCGCTTCGGCGCTGGCACCGGGCCTTTGGATACAGAGCCTGCAATGCCTGGGCCCGGAAAAAACCGCCGTGCTGATGAATCTGGTGCCGTTGTTTACCGCGGCCTTGGCGATTGGCCTGCTCGGGGAGACATTGCACCTGTACCACGCAGTAGGTGGCGGCCTGATTCTGCTGGGGATTATCCTGGCCCAATGGCCACCCGCACGGGTCACCGCCAGCACCCGACCCTAAACCGCCAGCAGACGGTTGCGCAGCGCTTCCAGGCCCCGACTGTCCAGGCCGCTGAAGCGCAGCAGGTAGCGCTCCAGCCCCCCATACTCTGCCTCGAGCACTGCATAAGCCGCATTCAGGTACTCAGGCCGGGCATCCAGCACGATATTGATCGCCGCTTCGCTGACCGGCTGGCCCACCATGCGGCTCACCGCAGTGTGCATGGCCTCCTGGCGCAACGCATCCAGCTGGCTGAAGCGTCGCGCCGAGCGCAGGTAGTCCGCCATTATCTGTTCGGGCTCGACCCCAAGCGCATGCAGGACAAGCGCCACGGCCACACCCGTGCGGTCCTTGCCGGCGGCACAATGGATCAGCACCGATGGCTTTGGGGCGGCGAACAGGCTGAACAGCGCCGGCATATGCCCCGCCAGCAGACCGGGCAACCTTCGGTACACCTCCAGCATCATGCCTTGCGCCCCCTCCACCGCTGGGTTTTCCGCCAGCATCGCCGCAATGGCCGAGTCCCCCCGCAGATCAGCACCAATAGTCAGATGAAGGTGCTGCAAGCCCGCAGCCGCCAAGCCGCTCGGATAACACTCGCGCTCGCCGGCACTGCGCAGGTCACACACAGCCTTCAGGCCCAGACGCTGCAACACTTGCCAGCTCGAGGGCGTGAGCCGATGCAACTGGTCCGAGCGCAACAGGCTGTGGCCTGCGATACGTCGGCCACACAGGGCGGGCATGCCTGCGAGGCTGCGAAAGTTGTCTACGCCTGGCAGGTGCAACACCTGCGAATTGGCCATTATCAATCCTCCAGCAGGTGTGCATATGCCCGCGTCAGCGGACGCGCGCCCTCCCCCAGAACGGGGGTACGACGGGGCTTGCGGCCATGCGTCAGCAGGCGAAGGGTGTCGAAGTCTTCGGCGGCGGCAAAAAAGCGCTCCACCATCGGCAACCCTGCCTGGCCCCAGTCATCCATGTTCGACATCCACGTCTGCATGCCCCACACCGGCCAACGCCGCAACTGCTCCCAGGCGGCGTCTTGGTCGAGTACACCGCTAGCGCCCAGGCTGATCAGTTTCTCGCGATATACCCGCAACAATCGCTGCGCATCGGCGCGGCGCTCTTCTACCGTCAGCGCGCCGAGCATGAAATACGCCACATCGCGCCACGGCCGGCCCCGCCTTGCCAGCTGCCAGTCAAGCCAGATGCGTTGCCCGTTACCGCGCAAAAAGCTGTTGCCCTGGTGCGAGTCACCATGGATCAGGCAGATGGGCGAGGTCTGCGCCCGCTCGAAGGCTGCCAACTCATCGAAGGCATGGCTGAACAGCTCCGGCGTCTCGTACATCCACCGGGGCAGCCGCTGCCGGTAGCCGTCCTTGCGCAGGTTGACCTTGATGTAGTTGTACATGCGCAGCAGCCCATCGCTGTCTACCGGGTTGGCCATTGACACCGGAAGCCAGCCCTGGCGATGCAACAGCGGGTTGTCCCAGGTCGCGGCATGCAGCGTGGCCAGCGATTCCAGCCCCTGAGCAACACCGTCCACCCCCAGGTGATCGGTGCTGTGGCCGAATTGCCCGTCGGCCAGCCCGAGGTCCTCCATCACCACGACACCACGGCCACCGCCATCGGCGTCCCAGTCAGTGAAATAGGTGGCAGGCAATGGCGCACCGGACCATGTGCGGGCCAGATGATAGAAACGCGACTCCAGCTCACAGATGTCGCCGCTCTCGAAACCTTCCGACCAGTTCGATTTCAGGCAGACATGCGACGGTATCCCTGCGCGCTGGCCGACCTCGTTCAACTCGAGCCTGGCGCGCAGCTTGGTGGTATGCCCATTGCGGACCTCCACCACTACCAGCGCCAGCACCTCGATACCGGGATAGCACGGCTGCAGCAGTTGCGTGAGCAAGGCCGCGTTGATGTCGCCAAGTTGCCGCGGCAGCCGCCCGCCACGTTGCGGATAGGGCCGCCCGGCGCTCACCGCCAGCAGGCTGTCCATCATGGCGTCACTGCGCGACCAGCGCTGGCCGGCACCTTCAGCTTGAGCAGTTCGATCGCGTTGCCGCTGCGGATCCGCTCGCGGTCCTCAACGGACAGCCCCAGCCCGGCGGTCAGGTCACCGTGGTCATAGGCCCCGCCGAAGTTGGTGCCGTACAGCAGGCGTTCGGCCCCCACCACTTCAGCGACGCCACGACGCAAGCCAGGTGCGTGCACGTCGAGGTCGAAGTAGAAATTCTGCAGATAGTCCAGCAGCGGTCGCTGGTTGCGCGTATCGGGCGCCATCGCCTGGTTGAGCTCGCTGAGCCGCCCCAGCTGGAAGATCGCCATACCCCCGGCATGGGTGATATAGGTTTTCAGGGTTGGAAAGACATCCAGCGCGCCACCACAGATCAGGTACCAGAAAAACAGGGTCTCATCGACGCAATCACCCACGATGGACGTGGTTTCGAACTTGTCGTCGGTGTGTTTTTCGCCCCAGTAGATCGACTGGTTGAAGCCATGCACCATGATCGGCACATCCAGCCGCACAAGCTTCTCCCATACCGGGAACAGTTGCTCGTCATACGCTTGCAAGCCATTGAAGTTGGCACCGCCTACGCATACGCCCTTGGCCCCCAACTGGGTTACCGCACGCTCGATTTCCTTGGCGGCGTTGTGCGGGTCGGCCAGGTTGGCGTGGCACCAGAAGTCGAAATGATCGGGGTCGGCGCGGCAGAATGCCGACATCTCGTCGTTGCAGATACGCGCGTATTCGTTGGCGAAATCACCCGCCCAGTACATGAAGCAATGCGAAGGCGTGGACACCACCAGCTTGTCGACGCCCCGCTCGGCCATCAGCTTTCGACGACTGGCGTGGGTCATGCGCGCTAGCAGGTTGGCTTGCGCCTCGGCATCGCTGGCGGCTTTGGCCGGTTGCTTGGTACCGAGGGAAAAATGGCCCACGGTCAGCCCCTGCACTTTCATGAAAGGGCCCCAGAATTCGTGGCGGTTGAGCATGCCCTCGGTCAGCAGGTGGGCGTGTACATCGATCAGCATGGCGTTCTCCGTGTTGTTTTAATCATCCGGTCGCCGGATGGGCCATCAGGCGGATAAAAGCACCCGAAATTATATAAACACATTTTTAATATATGTTCATTTAATTCCGGCAGCCTGGCGAATTGCACGCAAAAAAAACGACCCTCTCGGGCCGTGAAAGTGGAGCCGCCGGGTGATTCAGCGCTGGGTTTCCTGGGACAGGATGGACTCGGGCTTCATGTCCCGTTCCGACTGCGGAACGTCATGCACCTGTAGCCGCCATCAGGAGCAAGTCCCCTCCCACAAACCAGATCCCCTCGCCCAAACGCACAACTCATCAAGACGCACACGCCATAATCAAAAACTGCCGAAACGCCTCAGCCGGCTGCACCAACGCACGATCAGACAACCAGACCAACCCCAGCTCCATGGGCGGAATCACATCCACCAACGGGCGTACCTCAATCTTCTTACCCTCCAGCGACCAAGCGCGATAGAGCATATCCGACAGAATCGTCACCCCAAACCCATGCCCCACCAGCCCACGCAGTGCCTCCATCGACGAAGTACGAAACGCCACCTTCGGCGCCAACCCACGCGATTCCCAATAACGCAGCGTCGACGCGTCGCCTTCATCCACCATGGCGAGGATATACGCGTGCTCGGCAACGTCTTTCAGGTTGATCGAGGCCGCGCCCATCAGTGGATGTTGACTGGACAGCCAGAGCTGGCGCCGCGAGCGAATCAATACATGGTGGGCGAACCCGCGCAGGTCCGGAGTGTTGGACACAATCGCCAAGCCCAGGTCCAGCTCGCCATTGCGCACGGCCGTCTCGATGCTGTGGCGGTCCATGTCCACCAGATCAATCTCGACTTGCGGGTAGCTGCGTTTGAAACGCGCCAACAGCGCCGGCAGAAAGTACCCCAGCACCGTGTAGGAGGCCCCTACCCGCACGGTGCCTTGCATGCCGTGACTGAGAAACAGCGGCTCGCTGAGAGCGTCTTGCAGCGTGTCGAGAATATGCCGGGCATGCTGGGAAAACTTGTTGCCTTCGGCCGTCAGCGCGACGCCATAGGGCAAGCGATCAAACAGGCTGACACCGAGGGTTTCCTCCAGCTGCAACACCGCGGCGGTGATCGCCGACTGCGAGACATGCACCTTGAGCGCCGCCTGAGAAAACTGCCCGGCGTCGGCGGCGGCCACGAAATAGCGCAACTGGCGCATGGAAATATCTTTGCCTTTGGTCATCTGATTTCCTGATACCTGCCACCTGAATATATGAAACAGCTGAGTCCGCGCGCTGGATACACTCGGGTCAGGCAGCATCCCTGGAAACTGACCTTCGAATTTCAGCACCAACAATAAAAATCGCTGAAGGTAGAAAAATGAACGTGATCCAATACAGCGAGTACGACTGTGAAGACTTGGGGCATTTCCTGACCGAAGCCTCGGTGGCCAAGCAAGGCTTCGACATCCGCATTGAACACGCCCAGTGGTCCGACAGCGGCACGGCCCTGATTGAAACGGGCGACAGCTGCCTGCTGCGCCTGATGTTGCCTTCCAGCGGGCATGCCAACCCCAATTGCGGCAGCTTTTCCAGGCGCGCCGGCCATACGTTCCAGCCGTTGGGCAAACTCCTGTTCATTCCCCACGACACCCAGTTCCACCTGCGCCACGACGCATGCGCGCAGAAGGCCCTGGTCTGTATCTTCGACCCTGCCGCGCTGGGCGTGCTGGGTTGTTATCGCTGGAACTGGCAGGACAACGTCCATGAATCCATGCTCAACCTGAAGAGTCACTACCTGCAGGCCTCGTTGCTGCGCCTGGCGGAAGAAGTCGCTCAACCCAGCTTCGCCAGTGAACTGCAAACTGAATGCCTGCTCACCAGCATTGCCCTGGACCTGCGCCGCGAATACATCGACGCGCCGACCCACGGCGTTTCAGCAGGGGCCGGCGACGAAAAACTCAGCCCCGGGCAACTCAAGTTACTGCGTGAATTGCTGGATGCCAGCCACGACCACGAGTGCTCGCTGCAACGCCTGGCCCAGGCCTGTGACTTGCCGTTGCGCACCCTCTCCAGCCGCTGCAAAAACACCACCGGCATGACCCTGCGCCGCTACGCCGCGCAATGCCGCCTGCAGACCGCCATGGCGTTACTGGCCGACCCGCACTTGTTGGTCAAACAGGTGGCCTATCAGTCGGGCTTCAACAATGCCGCCGCGTTTGGCGCGGCCTTCCGCAAAGAACTGGGGGTTACCCCGGAAGAGTTTCGCCGCCAGCGCCAACGCTAAAAGGCGCCCTCTCACGGGCGCCTACCGGGCGATTCAGCGTCGAATCGTTGCGGTGATCTTTGCGTGCGGGCCACTCACCTGCGCCGCCCAGGCTTCGGCAGCCTGGTCGAGGGTGAAGTCGAGGTAATCGACCTGAATCTGCTGCTCCTTGGCGATCTTCAACAAGCGCAGCCAGATCTGTTCACGGTCGGCAGGTGGGCGTTGCCCGGTGCCGATGCATGACAGGTTGCGAAACAGAAGGTCGGCAATGTCCAGGTTCAACTGACGCCCGGCGCCGGTGCCGATGGTCATGATGCGCGCGCCCCAGTTGGTGGCTTTCAGCGACGTCAACATCGGCTGGCCGCACACCAGGTCCAGCACCACATCAAACCCGCCATCGGCAGCGTCCTTGAGCGCGGCAACATCATCACTGCCGCCCAGGGTCACCACCTCGTCGGCGATCCCGCGTGACTTCAAGCGGCCGAGCGCCTCGGCGGAACGTGCAGCGCCGACCACTTTGCCGGCACCCAAGCCGCGCGCCAGTTGCAGGGCGATCTGGCCCAGGGTGCCGGTGGCACCGAGTACCAGGACTTTTTCGCCCTTCTGAATCTGGGCTTTTTCCAAGGGCACGATGGCGCCGGTGGCGGCAATGCCCATGCTGATGGCGGTCTTGTCGTCTACATCGTCCGGCACATTCCACACTTCGGCCTGGGGCACCAGGGTGCGTTCTGCCCAGGCACCAAACGGCAACACCGAGCGTTCGCCGAAATACACCCGGCGGCCATCCGGGGCACGGCCCACGCCTTCACCGCGTATCACGCAGGGGTACTCGACGCCCAGGCGGTAAGCCCCCAGCACGTCCCAGCCGCCAAGCCCGGCGGTGTCCACGTCAATCAGCACTGCCCCGTCCTGGGGTTGTGGCTCCCGAAATTCCTGTATGACCGGTGGCGCATTGCGTTCGGTAATGATGGCGGCACGCATTGCATTCTCCTTGTCTGTTTTGTTTTAAGGTTGCGCATGACGCAATAATTGAACAGTTTTCTATTTATTGTCCATATATTTTAGTTCAAGCGGACTTCATGCAGCCGGTAACACCTGCCTTTGGTAGCGCGGATAGCCGCCCAAGGTCAGCAAAAGCAACGGGCCGATCACAAAACAGACACCACTGAACAACAGCATCGCCGAGTAGCCGCCGGTGATTTTGTACAGCAGCGCAAACAGCAACGGCGACAGCGCCGCACCGGCGGTGATCATGCCCAGGTGCACACCAAACAGGCGCCCGTAGTCGCGCATGCCGAAGTAGCGCGCGATCAGGAACGCGGCGATGTCGAATTCGGCGCCGGCGCCCACACCCACCAGTAATGTCGCGAGGATGTACAGGCCGATGATCGCATCGCCATAGGCAAAAATGCCGCAGGCAAAGGCCGGCATCAGCAGCGCCAGCGATGCCACTGCTGGCGCCCAGAGGCGGTCGATCAGGTAGCCCACCACCAACCGCCCAAGGATCAGCGAAACACCAAAACTGCTGAACACCTGGCTCGCCTGCAGCGCGCTCAAGCCTCGGTCCTGCAATAACGGCACGATGTTGGTGACCATGCCCACCACGCACGCCACCACCAAGGTCATCGACAAGTTACACACCCAGAACCGCCATGAGCGCAGGGCTTCGCTCAACAACAAACCGCCGGCGGTGGCCGTGCCCGTGGTGCTAGCGTGGCGGACATCAGCGGTCGGCAGCAACCAGCGCAGGGCCAGTGGCAAAGCCAGCAACACCGGCAACAGCCCCAGCGCGAGAAAGCCTGCTTGCCAGTTCCAGCGGCTGATCGCCCAGGCGGTAATCAATGGCAAGCCGATGGCCGCCAACCCCGAACCGCTGAGGATAATCGCCAGCGCCAAGCCTCGGTTTTCGTCGAACCACAGGTTGACCAAATGGGACCAGGTGACCTGCAACGTGCCCAGCCCGGCCAGCGGCACCAGGAAAAACCCCAGGTAGAGGCTCCAGATCGAGCCCTGGATCGCGCTCAAGGCCCAGACACTCAGACATAACGCCACAAGCGACACCAGTGTGACCCGCCGTAGCCCATACCGAAGGTTGAGCCAACCCGCCAGTTGCGAGGCGACGATAGTGCCCAGGGACAGTGCAGTGATTGCGGCCTGCAACTGCGGGCGTTCCCAGCCCATGGCGTTTTGCAAGGGGATCACCATAGAGCTGAAGCTGTACAGCAGTAACGAACTGGAGCTGGTGGCAACCCCGACCAGGGCCAGGATCAGTACCCGCCAGCTGCGTTTGAACTCAGCGTTATCGAAGCCTTTCATCGTGCATACCTCAGTCGTTGCCAATAAACACAGCTGCTTGCGCGCTCTTGGCCAGTACATGCTCGCGTCGCGCCTGGCCGGGGGCATCTGCCAGGGTGTCCTCGGGATGGAGCAGCGTCGGACCATTGCCCAGTGATTGCAGCGCCCATTTCGCTACCTCCTGGGCTTGGGGCAGCACCAGGGTCAGGGCGTCGGGGATGTTCAGCTTGGCCATGGCCTCGCGCATGGTGGGGGTGTCGACGGTGCCGATCAGCAGGTTGAGCACATCCACGCCCTGCTCCTTCCATTCCGCCCATAGCGATTCGCCCAAATTCAACGCGAACCCTTTGGTGGCGCTGTACATCGCCAGTTTGCGCACACCCCCGAGTGCCGCCTGGGACCCCACCAGCAGCAGCCCGCCGCGCCCGCGTTCGAGCATGGCGCCGCCAAAGGCGTGGCTGCAGCGCATCACCGTCAGGCTGTTGAGGCAGAGCAAGTGTTCCCAGTTGTCCGCCGCGGTGGCGATGAACCGAGTGATGTAGGGGTCGCCGCCGGCGTTGTACACAAATAGCCCGACCTCGCGCGTGCCCACGGCGGCCACCAGCTGTTCACAGGCATCACGCCGGGCCAGGTCCTGGATGACGGTCAATACCTCGACCGCATATTCGCGCTCGAGCTGCTCCTTCAGTTCGGCCAGTGGCTCGCCACTGCGTGCCACCAGCACACAATTGAGGCCACGCGCAGCGAGCAGATGGGCAAAGGCCGCGCCCACACCGTGGGAGGCCCCGGCGATCACGGCCCAGGGGCCATAGCGATGCAGAAAATCCGGATCAGACATGGTGGTTCCTCAACTCACAGGTGGCAGGTCGATGTGGCTGGCAGAGGCGCCGATTGCCGTGCCGCCATACACCTGCACGCGGCGTTCAACCTGGGCCATGAACAAACGCAACAACGGCTCGTCATATTCGTGCCCGGCGCTTTTGACGAAGGCTTCAAGGGCCTCCTCGATGTCGCTGTAATCGGTGAAGTTGCGGCCAAGCAAGGTTTGCGCCTCTTGCTGTTCCAACTCGCGCAGCTTGAGCTCCATGGCGTCACCGCGACCGAGGTATTCGACCAATTTGCCGACCGCGCGCAGTTTGGTTTGCTGGAAGTCGCTGGCGACCTCCACTTGTGCCAGGGCGTCCGTTAGCATGGTCAGCAATTGCGCATTGGGGCCGCTGTCGACGATGTGCAGGCTTGGCGTGTGCAACGGCACCCCCATGGCTTCGGCCAGTGCATGCACCACCACCCGGCGCAGCGCCAGGTCGAATTCGGTG
>JAEWGL010000157.1 GCA_023388335.1 Pseudomonadota bacterium
TAGTGCAGGTGATGCGGGCCGGCCCAGATATAAACGGTGATCAGCGCCCAGAAATGCACGATCGACAGGCGATAGGAGTAGACCGGGCGTTCGGCCTGCTTGGGCACGTAGTAGTACATCATGCCCAAGAAGCCCGCCGTCAGGAAAAACCCGACCGCGTTGTGCCCGTACCACCACTGGACCATGGCATCGGTGGCGCCGGCATAGACCGAGTAGGATTTGGTCAGGCTGACCGGCAGCTCCAGGTTGTTGACGATGTGCAGGATCGCCACGGTCAGGATAAAGGCGCCGAAGAACCAGTTGCCGACATAGATATGCTTGGTATTGCGCTTGAACAGCGTGCCGAAGAACACCACGGCGTAGGCGACCCAGACGACGGTGATCAGGATGTCGATCGGCCATTCCAGCTCGGCGTATTCCTTGGAACTGGTGTAGCCCAATGGCAAGCTGATCGCCGCCAGCAGGATCACCAGTTGCCAGCCCCAGAAGGTGAAGGCCGCCAGGCGCGGCGAGAACAGGGTGGTCTGGCAGGTCCGTTGGACCGAGTAATAGGAGGTGGCGAACAAGGCGCAGCCGCCGAAGGCGAAGATCACCGCGTTGGTGTGCAAGGGGCGCAGGCGGCCGAAGCTGGTCCACGGCAGGTCGAGGTTCAGGGAAGGCCAGACGAGCTGGGCGGCGATGAAAACGCCGAGTCCCATCCCGACGATTCCCCACACCACCGTCATAATGGCGAATTGGCGGACCACCTTGTAGTTATAGGCGGTACTGCTGGTTGTGTTCATGTATGGGTTTCCATCCACGGTTGTAGGCAGACTAAACAGCGAGGCAAGCATGAGTAATGGGCAACTGGCCGGTATTGACGGGGATCAATGGGCGCGGCTGGCGCAGACCCCGGGCTGGCGCTGCAATGCCCCGCAGGATCAGGCCGATGGCGTGTATCCGGGGTGCCTGATCCTGGCCCACGGCGCGGGCGCGCCGATGGACAGTCCTTTCATGGACGACATGGCGCAAAGGCTGGCACTGCAAGGGGTCGCAGTGGTGCGCTTCGAGTTTCCCTACATGGCCCAGCGGCGCGTGGACGGCGGCAAGCGTCCGCCCAATCCGCAGAAGCTTTTGCTGCAGACCTGGCGCGAGGTGTACCAGCAGGTGCGACTATCGGTCGCTGGAACCCTTGCCATCGGCGGCAAGTCCATGGGCGGGCGCATGGCCAGCCTGCTGGCTGACGAACTGCAGGCCGATGCGCTGGTGTGCCTGGGCTATCCGTTCTATGCCGTGGGCAAGCCGGAAAAGCCGCGGGTCGAGCATCTGGCGCGCTTGCGCACGCGGACCTTGATCGTCCAGGGTGAACGCGACGCGTTGGGGAACCGGCAGGCGGTCGAGGGGTATGACTTGTCGCCGGCGATCGAGCTGTGCTGGTTGCAGGCTGGCGATCATGACCTCAAGCCCTTGAAGGCTTCAGGGTTTACCCATCAGGACCATTTGCAGACAGCGGCGCAGCGGGTAGCGGCATTTCTGAAAGGATGATCCCGTCGTTGCAGCAGCGCCGCATCGGCGCTCCTGCAACCTATGCGCAGAGGTGCGAATCAGTCGCGGTACTCGCACAGGTAGGCGGTTTGCACTGCCACCTTCAGTTGGAACTTGCTGTTGGCCGGCACCTGGAACTGGTCGCCCGAGTTGAAGGTTTGCCAGTTGTCGCTGTCAGGCAGCTTGACGGTCAAGGCGCCGGCCACCACGTGCATGATCTCGCGCTGGGCGGTACCGAACTCGTATTCGCCCACGGCCATCACGCCGACCGTGGCCGGACCTTCAGTGCCGGTGAAGGCAATCGACTTCACGGTGCCATCAAAGTACTCGTTGACTTTAAACATGGGCGACTCCTGGAATGGGGAAAAAAGGGCTGGCCAGTATGCCCAAGGTGTTTGGCGCCGTCATCCGCTTTCAGGCGCCCGTGGCCGGCAAGCTCAGGGGCAGTAGCCGCGCGGTGTTGCGGGCATCTTCCAGGGCCCGGTGCTGCTGTCCGGAAAACTGCAGCCCAGCCAGTTGCAGGGCGCCATTGAGTCCGAGCGGGCGCTGCAGGTGGCGAGCCTTGGCAAAGCGTTGCTTGAGGTTGATGTGCGACACCCCCGCCAGCAGGCTGTCGACCCGATGCTGCTGCCACTCCTGCAACAGCTGCTGGCGGTCGTAGTCGCCCCAGCTGACCCAGGCCTGCAGGTGTGCCTGATGATGCCCGAGCCAGCGCTCGAAGCGTGCCCAGACCTCGGGAAACGACGCTGCGCCGTCGACACTGGCCTGAGTGATATGGGTAAGCTCCCGGCAGAACGGCGTCAGTTGCGGACGCCTGCGCGGCTTGACGAAGCGCTGGAAATGATCGACCTCACGCCCCTCGCGGGTCACCAGGCTTGCGCCGATTTCAATGATTTCCATCTCCGTGACCGGCCAGCCACCGTCATCGGTGGTAGCCTCAAGGTCGATCACCAGCCAATGGCCCATACAAGGCTCCCATGCGAATGCTGGGTACAGGGTAGACAAGATAAGCACCAAGCTCCAAGCTTCAAGCGGCAACAAGGAGCAGTACGCGATGGTTGGACGATCTTCGCAGGCAGTTGCCACCCGGATCAGCTTGAGCCTCGCAGCGTGCGGCTTGCTGCTGCTGTTGATCCTCGCCGTGTTGTGGCAGGCAGACCTGGCCCAAGCGTTCGAGAGGGTCGAGGCGAGGATCGGGGCCGCGCATTTCCCTCCTTATACAGTGCGCCCGCTGCAGGGCGCCGACAGCGGCCGGTTGCCGCAACGGGTGCAGGCGTTGAACCACTCGCAGCAGCGCTATCACTTCGGCGATCTCCAGCAGGGCCGCACCGACATGGCGGTCCTCGAGAACCCCGCGTGGGGTTGGCAAGACATCCCCCACGTGACGGTCGACCTGGGCCTGGAGGTGCCTAAATTCATCGCCGCTCGCCACGTCATCCTCAATGAGTCTTTCTTCGTGAGCCATGACCATGCCCTTCGATGCTTCGCAACCCCTGTCCCTTCCGCGCTGGCGCAGCCTGATCGGCGAAGAGGGTGATTGTCAGTTGAGCCTGAGCCTGGAAAATCGTCCGCTGGCCCAGGTGCGCCTGGTCCCAGGCGATGTGCTGCAGGTGTGGCTGCGACACTGTTGCCCAGACCGGCCCCAGCAGGCGCTGTGGGCCGTCTGCTACTGGCTGTTCGCCCGCGACCCAGGCTGCCAGCGCCTGGCCTGGCACCTGGAGCAGCCGCCGGCGCAGGCGTTGGCCAGCGGCTTGTTGGTCGCCGACGCCGAGGCCGGGGTGTACCGCTGCGAACGCACGCTGTTCTGGCAACTGCCGCAACCCTGGCTCGGCCAGGTGGCCGATGGGGTGTACCCGCAGCAGATGCAGCTCAGCGACGGCAAGCGCCATCCGCGCCGTGCGCCCAAGCCACGGGGCGAGGTGTATCGACGCTTCGATGCCCGCCTGGACGCCTGGGTGTCCCTGCGTACCCTGGAAATCGAGCAGGACCTTGAGCGTTTCAACCGCTGGCAGAACAATCCGCGGGTGCTCAACTTCTGGCAGGAGGGCGGCAGCCTCGCCCAGCACCGCGATTACCTGGACAGGCTGCAGGCCGATCCCCACACACTGACCCTGATCGGCTGCTTCGATGACCAGCCGTTTGCCTATTTCGAAGCCTACTGGGCCAAGGAAGACCGCATCGCCCCCTTCTACCCGGCGGGTGACTACGACCGCGGTATCCATATGCTGGTGGGCGAGCAAGCCCACCGCGGCCCGCACAAGGTCGCCAGCTGGCTGTCGGCGCTGGTGCACTACCTGTTCCTCGATGACCCGCGAACCCAACGGGTGGTCGCCGAACCGCGTGCCGACAACCGCAAGATGATCGGTTACATGCAGGACCAGTGTTTCCACTGCGAGAAGGAGTTCGATTTCCCGCACAAGCGGGCGGCACTGATGATCCTGGGGCGGGAACGGTTCTTCGATCGCTGCACGCTCGGCTAGGTCTCTGAGCTGCAAGCTGCAAGCTGCAAGTTAAAGCGGATCGCGGCGCGCTTTGCTTTGGCTTTGGCTTGCAGCTCAAAAGGGCTCAACCCCGGCGCATCGAGACCTGGCGGCAATGTACCAACGCATCACGGATCATGAAGTTGACCAGCGTCGGCGAGACGCCCAGCTCCTTGGCGATGTCTTTTTGCGGCACGCCGTGCAGGCGGTACATCTCGAAGGCATAACGCGTGCGCTGCGGCAGCTCGCCCAAGGCGTCGGCGATGTGCTCGAGGGTGGCCAGGTTGATATGGGTGGTCTCAGGCGAGACGTTCTGCAGGACCACGTTCAGTCCTTCCTCCTCGCTACCGGAATACCTAAGCTCCATGGCCTGCTTGCGGTAATGGTCGATAGCCAGGTTGCGCACGATCTGGAACAGGTAGCTGAGCTGGGCCTTGAACGAGGAGGTGATCTGCGGCGCGGAGCCGAGTCGGAAGAAGGCGTCTTGCACCACGTCCTCGGCGCGAGAGCGACAGCCGGTGATGCGTGCGGCAATCTTCACCAGCATGCTGCGGTTGGCGACGAATGCCTGGAGTAAGGGTGAATCGCACTTACCTGTGGATAGCTGTTCCGCCATGGAAATCACCTTGTCTCTGAGAGGGACGGAAGCTATTCGTTTCAGAATGCTTCCGAAGACGAGCGACAAATTAGGCGTAATGATAATGATTGTCAAATGCGAAATTGATTGAGTCTATGTCTCAAAAGGTTCTAGTGCGTGCTGCTCTGCGCCCTGCTTTTTTCCCGCGTTGCGTTCTCGACGCCGCTCACCGCGCACCTAATTATTTTTTCTGTCCATCCGTTCTCTGAGTACATCCTCCGGCCGCATGCCAGGTGCCTGCCTCTCCCTGAACGGGCGGCCCGCCTGTCTCGGCCCGACTCATCCAGACACTGGCAGGAACCCCCCATGACGGACGCCTTCGAACTTCCGCTTTCGCTGGTCCAGGCCCTGGCGCAACGCGCCATGCAGACCCCGGACCGGATCGCCTTGCGCTTTCTGGCCGACGATCCACGCGAACAGGCCGTGCTCAGCTACCGGGAGCTGGACCAGCGGGCGCGGACCATCGCCGCGGCGCTGCAGGCGCGCAGCACCTGCGCTGACCGCGCCGTGCTGTTGTTCCCCAGTGGTCCGGACTACGTCGCGGCCTTCTTTGGCTGCCTGTATGCCGGTGTCATCGCCGTGCCGGCCTATCCGCCGGAGTCGGCACGCCGCCATCACCAGGAGCGCTTGCTGTCGATCATCGCCGATGCCCAGCCACGCCTGGTGCTGACGGTGGAAGGACTGTGCGAGAGCCTGCAGGGCCTGGAGGCGTTGTCGGGCGAGGACGCCCCGGCGCTGCTGGCCGTCGATGGTCTCGACCCCGCGCTCGCGCAGGCGTGGCGCGAGCCGGACCTGGCCAGTGATGACATCGCCTTCCTGCAGTACACCTCAGGCTCCACCGCCTTGCCCAAGGGCGTGCAGGTGAGCCATGGCAACCTGGTCGCCAACGAGCAACTGATCCGTCAGGGCTTTGGCATCGACCTCAACCCGGACGATGTCATTGTCAGCTGGCTGCCGCTGTATCACGACATGGGCCTGATCGGTGGCCTGCTGCAACCGATCTTCAGCGGCGTTCCGTGCGTGCTGATGTCTCCCGGCTACTTCCTCGTCCGGCCACAGCGCTGGCTGCAGGCGATCAGCGATTACGGCGGCACCATCAGCGGCGGCCCGGACTTTGCCTACCGCCTGTGCAGCGAGCGGGTCAGTGAAGCTGCCCTGGACGGGCTGGACCTGCGTCGCTGGCGGGTGGCCTATTCGGGCTCCGAGCCGATCCGCCAGGACAGCCTGCAGGCCTTCGCCGAGAAGTTCGCCGCTTGCGGCTTCACGGCGCAAAGCTTCTTCGCCAGCTACGGCCTGGCCGAGGCGACCCTGTTCGTCAGCGGCAGCCGGCGCGGCCAGGGCATCCCGGCGCTGGAACTGGACGCCGCGGCGTTGGCCGCCAACCGCGCCGAGCCAGGCCAGGGCAGTGTGCTGATGAGTTGCGGCTACAGCCAGCCAGGGCATGCGGTGCAGGTGGTCGATGCGCAGCGCCAGCAGGCGCTGGGCGAGGGCCAGGTCGGCGAGATCTGGGCGGCGGGCCCAAGCATCGCCCTGGGCTACTGGCGCAACCCTGAGGCCACGGCGCGCACCTTCGTCGAGCAGCACGGCCGCACCTGGCTGCGTACCGGCGACCTGGGCTTTCTGCGCGACGGCGAGCTGTTCGTCACCGGACGCCTGAAGGACATGCTGATCGTGCGCGGTCACAACCTCTACCCACAGGACCTGGAACAGACCCTCGAGCGTGAGGTCCAGGTGCTGCGCAAAGGCCGGGTGGCGGTATTCGCAGTCGATGACCAGGGCGAGGAGGGCATCGGGGTTGCGGTGGAGATCAGCCGCAACGTGCAGAAGAGCATCGCGCCGGCGAGCCTGATCAAGACCCTGCGCCAGGTCATCGCCGATGCTTGCCAGCAGGCCCCGGCGGTGGTCCTGCTGCTCAACCCTGGTGCCTTGCCCAAGACCTCCAGCGGCAAGCTGCAACGCTCGGCCTGTCGCTTGCGCATGGACGACGGTAGCCTGGATTGCTACGCGCGTTTTCCCAGCGTGGAGCAGCGCCTGGCGGCGCCCGCTGCCACCAGCGACGGCGCGCTGCAGGCACGCATTGCGCGGCTGTGGTGCGAGCAGCTGGACGTCCCGGCGG
>JAEWGL010000207.1 GCA_023388335.1 Pseudomonadota bacterium
CTGTATCGTCCGGCGCTGGAAGCGGTGCTGGCGCACCCGAAGTCGACCATCGTGGTGGCGCTGCTGGTGCTGGCCACCACGCTGTGGCCTGTCTCCCGGTTGGGCGGTGAGTTCCTGCCACCGATGGACGAGGGCGACCTGCTCTACATGCCTTCTGCGCTGCCGGGGCTGTCCGCGCAGACGGCCGTGCAGCTGCTACAGCAGACCGACCGGATGATACGCACGGTGCCGGAGGTCGAGACGGTGTTCGGCAAGGCCGGGCGCGCCGAGTCGGCCACCGATCCGGCGCCGCTGGAGATGTTCGAGACCACCATCCGTTTCAAACCGCGCGAGCAGTGGCGTGCCGGGATGACCCCGGAGAAACTGGTCGAGGAGCTGGACCGCGCCGTGCAAGTGCCGGGGCTGACCAACATCTGGATTCCGCCGATCCGCAACCGCATCGACATGCTCGCCACCGGCATCAAGAGTCCCATCGGCGTGAAGATCGCCGGTGCCAACCTGGAGGAGGTCGACCGTGTCAGCCAGCAGGTGGAAGCCGTGGCCAAGCAGGTGCCGGGGGTAAGCTCGGCGCTGGCCGAACGGCTTGTCGGCGGGCGCTACATCGATATCGACATCGACCGACGCGACGCGGCGCGCTACGGGCTGAACATTGCCGACGTGCAGTCCATCGTGGCCAGCGCCATAGGCGGCGAGACCGTCGGCGAAACCGTGGAAGGGTTGGCGCGCTACCCGATCAGCGTGCGCTACCCGCGTGAATGGCGCGACACCCCGCAGGCGCTCGAGCAACTGCCGATCCTCACCCCGTTGGGCAGCCAGGTTACCCTCGGCAGTGTGGCACGAGTGCGCGTCAGCGACGGCCCGCCGATGCTGCGCAGCGAGAACGCGCGGCTGGCCGGCTGGGTGTACGTGGATGTGCGTGGCCGCGACATCGCCTCGGTGGTTGCCGACCTGCGCCGGGCCGTAGCCGCCGAGGTCAGCCTGCTGCCGGGCATGAGCCTGAGTTACTCTGGGCAATTCGAATTCCTCGAACGCGCCAACGAGCGGCTCAAGCTGGTGGTGCCGGCCACGCTGCTCATCATCTTCGTGCTGCTCTACCTGACGTTCGGCCGTCTGGACGAGGCGCTGCTGATCATGCTCACGCTGCCGTTCGCGCTGACCGGAGGTGTCTGGTTCCTCTACCTGATGGGCTACAACCTGTCGGTGGCCACGGGCGTTGGCTTCATCGCGCTGGCTGGCGTCGCCGCGGAGTTCGGCGTGATCATGCTGCTCTATCTGAAGAACGCCTGGACCGAGCAGCAGCAAAAGGGGCTTCTCGACGAGGCGGCGCTGTGCGAGGCCATCCGTGAGGGCGCGGTGCAGCGTGTGAGGCCCAAGGCAATGACCGTGGCGGTGATCGTCGCCGGGCTGCTGCCGATCCTGCTCGGCGCCGGTACCGGCAGCGAGGTGATGAGCCGTATCGCCGCGCCGATGGTCGGCGGCATGCTCAGCGCGCCGTTGCTGTCGCTGTTCGTGATTCCGGCCATCTATCGGCTGATGCGCAAGCCCGGTGGGAGCCGCGCAGCCGGGCTACAGCAGCAATAGCAGCCCCGAATAGCCCAGCGACCCGAGGAGGAACGCGCCGAAACGGCTGTTGCGCTCGGAAGGCAGTTCTTCCTTGAGCACATTGAGGATGATCGCCCCTGCAATAAAGGCGGTCACGGCCGATACGCCCAACTCGGACAGCTCTGTGGTTGCGCCGACCGCCCAGCCGACCAGCGTGGCGGCCGCCAGGATCCAGCGCCCGCTGCGGGCGAACAGCTGCTGATGGTCGTGCTGCAGGGCGACATCGTTGACCATGAAATGCAACGCCATGGCGACGCTGTACCAGATCAGCTCCAGTGTTTGCGCCGGATCGCGGTTGGCGAGGATGTAGCCAATCAGTGCGTTGTATCCGCCGAAGGCGGCGATATGCAGCCAGAACACGCCGGCATGAGTTGGCTCGTCGTCGGAACGCTCGCTACGGTGAGACTTGATCAGCCGCTCCAGCCCGTAGAAGCCGGCCAGGCCGATCAATGCCAGCAGGTAGGCATGATGTTCGAGGTAGCGCAGCGGGTGAAAACCGCTATCCTCCATGACCTGCTGGCCCTGTGCCAGCTCAGGTAACAGGTGAACGAATACGTAGGCCACTGCCACGCCACCGGCCATCGATAACCAGCGGCTGCGGGGCGGGCTGTGCAGCTTGCTCAGCCTGCCTGCCGCCAAGTGGGTCAGCGTCAGCACCAGAGCGGCGATGAATGTGAGCATGGGAATCCTGAGCGAAAGCCTCAGGGGTTGAGACTTTGACCGTCCATCGGCGTTCAGCATGCAGTTCGTCGGCTGCTGCGGCCGACTACTGATCTCGATCAGTTAGCGGCGTCTTGATCGGTCCGGTCGATGATTTTTTTGGTAGAGTTCGCTCCTGAAAAAGCGAGCAGCCAAGCCAGCTTTCAATACGGTCAATGAGGTGTCTGCTTGATTAGGGTGCTGGTGGTCGATGACCACGATCTGGTTCGTACGGGCATCAGTCGCATGCTGGCGGACATCTCCGGCCTTCAGGTGATAGGTCAGGCGGATTCCGGTGAAGACGCGATCCGCAAGGCTCGGGAACTCAAGCCTGATGTGGTGCTGATGGACGTCAAGATGCCGGGCATCGGTGGCCTGGAGGCGACCCGAAAGCTGCTGCGCAGCTACCCTGACCTCAAGGTCATTGCCGTCACCATCTGCGAAGAAGATCCGTTCCCTACGCGGCTGCTGCAGGCCGGGGCGGCGGGTTATCTGACCAAGGGCGCGGCCCTGGAAGAGATGGTGCAGGCCATTCGCATGGTGTTCGGCGGCCAACGCTACATCAGCCCGCAGATCGCCCAGCAGCTGGCGCTCAAGTCGTTCCAGCCGCAGGGCTCGCCGTTCGACTCGTTGTCCGAGCGAGAGATTCAGATCGCCCTGATGATCGTCGGCTGCCAGAAAGTGCAGATCATCTCCGACAAGCTATGCCTGTCCCCGAAAACCGTGAATACTTACCGCTATCGAATCTTTGAAAAACTCTCGGTCACCAGCGATGTCGAACTGACGTTGCTGGCAGTCCGTCACGGTATGGTCGACGCCAGCCTTTAATGGCCAACTCCTGAGTCCTCATGTCCCAGCTTTTTGATTCCAGCGCATTTCTGGCGACCTGCAGCGGTCGCCCGGGCGTCTACCGGATGTTCGACGCCGAAGCCCGGCTGCTTTACGTGGGCAAGGCCAAGAACCTGAAGAAACGCCTGGCCAGTTATTTCCGCAAGACCGGCCAGGCGCCGAAGACGGCCGCTCTGGTGGCGCGCATCGCCCAGGTCGAGACCACCATCACCGGCAACGAGACCGAAGCGCTGCTGCTGGAGCAGACGCTGATCAAGGAATGGCGTCCGCCGTACAACATCCTGTTGCGCGACGACAAGTCCTACCCGTACGTATTCCTCTCCGACGGCGAGTTTCCACGCCTGGGCATCCACCGCGGCGCCAAGCGCGCGAAGGGCCGCTACTTCGGGCCATACCCCAGCGCTGGCGCCATTCGCGAGAGCCTTAGCCTGTTGCAGAAGACCTTCTTCGTGCGCCAGTGCGAGGACAGCTACTACGCCAACCGCACCCGGCCCTGCCTGCAGTACCAGATCAAGCGCTGCAAGGGGCCTTGTGTCGACCTGGTCGATCCGGCGGAATACGCCGAGGATGTACGCCACTCGGTGATGTTCCTCGAAGGGCGCAGCCAGCAGTTGGGCAACGAACTCAACAGCGAGATGGAGCAGGCCGCCATGGCCCTGGATTTCGAGAAGGCTGCCCAGTTGCGCGACCAGATCGCCCTCCTGCGCCGCGTTCAGGACCAGCAGTACATGGAGGGCGGCACCGGCGACATCGACGTGGTCGCCGCCTTCGTCAACCCCGGCGGCGCCTGCGTGCACCTGATCAGCGTGCGAGGCGGGCGGGTACTGGGCAGCAAGAACTTCTTTCCCCAGGTCGGCATCGAGGAGGAGGTGGCCGAGGTCATGGCCGCCTTCCTCTCGCAGTACTACCTGGGCAATGCTGAGCGCGAGCTACCGGGCGAGCTGATCGTCAACGTGGTCCACGACGACTTCGCCGCCATCACCGAGGCGTTGCAGACCCTGCGTGGCCGTGAGCTGGTGATCAGCCACCGGGTACGCGGCACCCGCGCGCGCTGGCAGCAGCTGGCCGTGACCAACGCCGAGCAGGCCCTCGGCGCGCGCCTGGCCAACCGCCAGCACATGGCCGCGCGTTTCGAGGCCCTGGCCGAGGTGCTCGGCATGGATGAAGTGCCGCAGCGTCTTGAGTGCTACGACATCAGTCACTCCAGCGGCGAAGCCACCGTGGCCTCCTGCGTGGTGTTCGGCCCAGAGGGCCCCATCAAGTCCGACTACCGACGCTTCAATATCGAAGGCGTCACCGCCGGCGACGACTACGCCGCCATGCACCAGGCCTTGACGCGCCGCTTCGGCCGTATCAAGGATGGCGAGGGCAAGTTGCCCGATGTGCTGCTGGTCGACGGCGGCAAGGGCCAGTTGAACATGGCCCGTGACGTGCTCCAGGAACTGGCCGTGCCCGACCTGACCCTGATCGGCGTGGCCAAGGGCGTGACCCGCAAGGCCGGCTTCGAGACCCTCTACCTCAATGAGGTCAGCAACGAGTTCACCCTCAAGGGCGATTCGCCCGCCTTGCACCTGATCCAGCAGATCCGCGACGAAGCCCACCGGTTTGCCATCACCGGCCACCGAGCGCGGCGTGGCAAGGCCCGGCGTACCTCCAGCCTGGAAGGCGTGGCCGGGGTAGGGCCCAAGCGCCGTCGCGAGTTGCTCAAGCACTTCGGCGGCCTGCAAGAGCTCAGCCGCGCCAGTATCGACGAGATCGCCAAGGCCCCCGGTATCAGTAAAAAGCTTGCCGAGTCGATTTATGCCAGCCTGCATAGCGAGTAGAATGGTGCGTTCAACTCGCAGCCAGTCGTGCCGATGAATATTCCAAACCTGCTCACCGTTCTACGCGTCCTGCTCATCCCGATCTTCATTGTGCTGTTCTATGTGCCGTATCAATGGAGCTACATGGCCGCCAGCAGCGTCTTCGCCATTGCCGCGGCCACCGACTGGCTCGACGGTTACCTGGCCCGCCGCCTGCAGCAGAGCACGCCGTTCGGTGCGTTCCTCGACCCGGTAGCCGACAAGCTGATGGTGGCCGTGGCGCTGGTACTGCTGGTGCAGGAGCACGCCAACTTCTGGCTGACCCTGCCGGCCGCGGTGATCATCGGCCGCGAGATCGTCGTCTCGGCCCTGCGCGAGTGGATGGCCGAGCTGGGGGCGAGGGCGCACGTGGCCGTGTCCAACCTCGGCAAGTGGAAGACCGCCGCGCAGATGCTCGCCTTGGTCATCCTGCTCGCCAACCCCGCGGCGATGACCTTCTGGGTGGTGCTAGGCTACAGCCTGCTGATGATCTCTGCCGGCCTGACCTTGTGGTCGATGGTGCATTACCTGCACGCCGCCTGGCCGCACTTGCGCGAAGGTTCGGAGCAGAAATAAGTTTTTTTGAATCAAGGGGTTGACGCCATTCTCAGGATCGCTAGAATGGCCAGCACCAAGACGCGGGAATAGCTCAGTTGGTAGAGCACGACCTTGCCAAGGTCGGGGTCGCGAGTTCGAGTCTCGTTTCCCGCTCCAGTTATAGATTTACAGGGTTCCATGGAAGCCTGTAAGTCGTTGAAAAAGGGCCGAAAGGCCCTTTTTTCGTTCCAGCGAAAACCACCGAAAACCGGGGGTAGCCGGGCATTTTAAGGCCAGATTTGAGGCCAGAATGGGATAGACCCCAATTCGGTTTTTCGATGGAGCAGGATCGGTGACGAGATGAGCATTTGGCTTCCGGCAGGTTCAGGAGGTCACCATGGCTCTTTCGGAAATGGCGATTCGGCATGCCCGAGTCACCGGCAAGGGCCTCTTCGACGCCGCCGACGGCGGCACCCTGCTGCTCGATGAGATCGGCGACATGCCGCTTTCTCTGCAAGCCAAGCTGCTACGGGTGCTACAGGAAGGCGAGATTCGTCCATTGGGTGGCAACGACACCCACAAGATCGATGTGCGCATCGTTGCCGCCACCCACCGTGACTTGCTCGCCCTCGTTGCCCAAGGCCTGTTCCGCGAAGACCTGTACTACCGACTCGCGCAGTTTCCCATCCCCTTGCCGCCGCTGCGCGAGCGCCAAGGCGACATTCTTGAACTGGCCGCGCACTTTGCTGGCAAGGCCTGCGCCTTCATTGGTCGCGAGCCGGTTCGGTGGTCTGATGCAGCGCTGGCATATCTGGCCGCGCAACGTTTTCCCGGCAACGTACGCGAACTCAAGGGCATGGTTGAGCGCGCCGTGTTGTTGTGCGAAGGATCGCAATTGCAGGCCAAGGATTTCGCCGTGACTGCCACAGCCCTCGTCGAAGACAGCCCCCTTTACTTGCGCGACTACCTTGAACGGGTGGAGCGGGCGTACATGCTCGGATGCCTACGGCGCAATGGCGGCAACCGGACGCTGGCTGCGCGGCAGCTGGGGTTGCCGCGGCGCACGTTGTTGTACCGGCTGGGCCGACTCAATGTCGACCCGAGCGAATTCCGCGAATGACCCGGCGCTCCCTGCTTCTTTTCCCTCATGGAGAATCTCTGATGCCTTCACATCCCTGGTGCAGCGCAGCGTGGCTGTT
Organism: Pseudomonadota bacterium; assembly: GCA_023388335.1. Taxonomy (GTDB): domain Bacteria; phylum Pseudomonadota; class Gammaproteobacteria; order Pseudomonadales; family Pseudomonadaceae; genus Aquipseudomonas. The sequence goes on from JAEWGL010000207.1 coordinate 6,728, forward strand.
TGCTCTGTTGCTCGGCCTGACCGCCTGTACCGGAAATTACAAGTTCAACGACGATCAATACCGGCCCCTGGGCGAGCCACAGGCGATCAATCGCGGTAGATGACCGAAAGGAGTGCTTCGACCCATGGAGCTCGTGCTCGAAATTCAGAAAACCAGGCAGTTGATCCCACATCATGCACGCAGCCATGCGTTCACCACCGAGGGCGGGATGATCGGCCGCGCTAGCGATTGCGACTGGGTAGTTCCGGATACCAAGAAACATCTCTCCGGGCACCATGCGAAGATTTCCTTCAAGCGGGGTATGTTTTACCTCACCGATATCAGCCGCAATGGGGTGCTCACCGGTTCAGGCGTGCAACTGCCCAAGGGCGAGCCGCATCGCATCGAACACGACAGCATCTTCCAGCTTTGTGATTTCGAGATTCGCGCGCGCCTGGTCCGTGAGCGGAAGAGGTATGAGGGCGAGGTCGGGCGCGCCCAGCCGGTGGGTAGCGTCATTCCTGATGATGCTTTCCTGGGCGTCGAGCCCTTCAGGGCACTTCAAGAACCCTCCCAGCATGTCGAACTGGATGAGCTGCAAGCCACTTATGGGTGGGGGGAGCCACTGCAAAGTGGCGACCACGCGGGTGTCGACACTGAGAGCCTGATGGTGCCCGAACTGGTAGCAGCGAGCAGTCTGGCGCAACGACTGCCGCAAGCAGCGCCGACAGTGGCCGAGTCTGCCTCGGCGCAGTTCTGGCTGGACGTTGGCAAGACGCTGGGAGTGGACTTCATCGGGCTGGACAATGCCGAGCGTGAAGCGCTGGCGATCAAGGCTGCTGCTCTGCTGGCCCAATGCATCGCAGGCTTGCAACAAAGCCTGCGTACCCACGCTGATTTAAAGAATGAGCTACGCCTGTCCCAGACGACCACGCCTTCGGTCAACCGCAATCCGCTCAAGCAGGGTTTGGACACTGCCCAGGCTTTGAGCCTTCTACTGCAACCCAGCCGGCCGGGCCAGGACACCGGTGAGCAGGCCGTCGCACGCGCCTTCCATGACCTCCAGGCCCATCAGGTGGCAATGACGGCAGGAAGCCGTGCAGTGGTGCGGGCCACCCTTGAGCATTTCGCGCCAGAGCAACTGAGCCTGCGCTTCGAACGCGACCCCAGCAAGCCGCTGTTCACCACCGCAGGCAGCAAGTGGCGAGCCTATGGTCGCTATCACCAGGCCTTGCGCCTGGACGATGGTTTTGGCGAGCGTCTGATGACCCGTGACTTCGCCGAAGCTTACGAAGAACAACTTCGGCTGATCGCCTTCCTGCACACCGAACATAAAGGATAACCGCATGATCCGTATCACGATCCTGGCCGCAGCCCTGGGCCTGTTGCTGAATGGGTGTTCGGCGCTTTCCCCGTACTCCACCCAGACCAGGCTACACCTTACCCTCAATGCCAGCGACCAGCTCAATCCGGACGTCAATGGCCGGGCCTCGCCCTTGGTGCTGCGCCTGTTGGAGCTCAAGCATCCGGTAGCGTTCGAGAACACCGACTTCTTCAGCCTCTATGAGCGCGGCAATGACATTCTCGTCCAGGACCTGGTGACGAGCGAGGAGCTGGAGGTGCGCCCCGGCCAGGCTCTGGACCTGAAGCTGACCGTCGAACCCAGCAGCCGCTACGTCGGTGTGCTGGCAGCCTATCGCGACCTGCCCGAGACGCAGTGGCGCTACGTAATTGCCATACGTGCCCAGGAACTGACCCGGATCGACTTGTACCTGGACCAGGACGGCATCCACGATGCCGCAGACTCGCTTGCCAAGGCCGGTGACTGATCATGAACATGCATAAAGTCATCTGGCAGGAAGGCATGCTGCTGCGACCGCAGCATTTCCAGCAGAACGATCGTTACTACGACAATCAGATGAAGTCGCGGATGCGAAGGTACCGCAGCTAATGACCTCAGATAACGACGGATATCTGCCAACGATCGAAACGGACCAATCCGAAGCCGTGTACGTCTTCTGGACCTGGCCGCAGATTTACGTCCCGCCAGGCGCAGATGACTATCAAAGGAGTCGCAACCGATGACCGTGCAACCTCTTGCCAAATTCACCACCAACAGCGTCACGGAGTCCCAGCTTCCCGTACCAATTTCCTGTGAGCATTTGTGGGCCGCCGGGCAGCGTCGAGCGATCAGTTTGCTGACAGTGGGCAAGCATTGTCCGATCAGGGGTAAATCTACTGAGCTGGTGGCCGATTTCAGCGTACGTGCCGCACGAATAGCCGCGGCCTACGCGCGTTTCTATCTGGAGCTGGAACCGGGCTGCAATCCGGCCTTGAAGGGCCGGTTCTACTGGATGGGACTGGCGGCGTTCGCGAGCAAGCAGGTCATGTGCGGACTGGATTTCATCAAGTCGGCCGAAAACTTCGTAAACAAAGGGGCAGTGCCGATTTCCACCGCAGATCGGGCGGCTTCTGCCCTCCAGGCGGCTGTGGATGTACCGCTCAGCATTCCCAAGAAGTCGCTGGGGAAAGGAAATTTCTGGTTGTTCCAGGATATCTACGTCTGGCATTGGTTCTATGCCAACCATCCGGATCAGTTTGAGACGTGCGCGGCCGAGCGGAACGCGGCGATGTACCCGGCCAAGGCGAAGGCGTCACTGGGGGAGATGCCCTGATCGGCAGAGGTGTTGGGGATGATTAACAATTTTGGAATAACTGAGTATGTGAAGGAAGGGTTTCAGAGCATCGCCGCACTTGAGGCAGCGAGCGATGAAAATAAGAAAGAAGCGATGAATTTACGTCCCTCATGAATATTGCTGACCATGAGCAGCGCATGATCCTTCAACCGCTGATCTATGAGGATGTTCTATTCAGGGGGGTGCTGACAGTCCAGCAGAAAATGGAATTTATTCCTGGCATTCCCAAGCGGCTGGCTGCTTTTAGTACGGCCTGTGATGTAGAGGATGAAAAACTCAAGGTGCAAATGGAGGAGGGGGATTTATACAATGAAAATCATAGAATGGAATTTATCGGGAAAATTGCTGAGCGATATCATGAGTTGATGGCTGACGAGGCGGTATACATGAAATCAGAGATCGCCTCAATCGCATCCTGGGCTAGTTGTTAATGAGGACTGTCTTGGGTTTTATTTTTTTATTATTGGCGGGCTGCGGAGAGGAGCGTGAGATGGTTGTAGAACTGCTACTGGGTCACAGTGTGCAAGAGTTATTGGATAAGAGTCCTGTCAAGATTTCGAGTGATTGTTCAGAGCGCTTGGGCCTCTGCTATCATGATTTTGATTTTCCTTTCTCTAGTGCGGCATTACCGGTCGTATCTATCCGCACTGAGCACACTACCTTGAATCTCGATCATGTTGTGGCTTTCAGTGTTCTCGATAATGATAAGCGGATTCAAGGCAGGCTAGAGTCTGTTCGGCTAACGCTGAGAGGAGTGCCAAGCCGCAGCGACGTGCCGGTGGCTAAGCAATTCGCCTACGGCATAATCCATAAGATCCTGGACACCGGCTGGGCGAAGTATGTTTTTCCTGATGAACCACGAATCGCCGGAAGAGAGTCGGTGAATTTGCCGGACTGTCGCAAGGTATTCGGTTACCACGTTTTGGTGCATCCGTGCTTCGATCCTCTCTATGAAATGTCAGATCAGCAATGGCTAGGCGCCGACAGTTTTTACAACTGGTATTTTTACAGAGATGGTTACTACCTGAGATTCAAGGCATGGCGGTCGAGGGACCAGAGGGACCCTCCTGGACAGGCAAGCTATCTATTTAATGTTGAAGTGAAATCAGAGCAGGAGTTCTGGTTGTTGCATTTTAAAAATGAAGATAAAGTTCAGTGGAAGGCGCTCTTGCCTGCGTTGTTGGAAAAGTACCGCCTCCGCCGCGAGGAGATAGAAACCCAAGTCGAACGGACAGGTATCGAGATCAATAGATCGTATCAGGATCCACCGATTTCTGCGCTCGAGCACTAAAGCGCTGTCATTATGTTGAGGTGGGCCAAGAGGCACTTTGTTATTCCGCTGTTCGGAGCTACCTGCGCACGCCAGAAAGCGGACGTCCTCTAAGAGTTAACCTGTAGTGGCAACGTTTAAGATGGAAGCTGCCTGTAGGACCCGTCTGTCGTTTCAGTCAGATGCATCCGGCAGACAGATGAATCGTGGTAGTGCTACGGTTCAATTGCTCAGGAATAATAATTCCTTAACCCCGTCTCTATACAATGTCGCGAGTGATTTGCATGTATACAGGGCTAATTCAAGAGATCGGACACATAGTTTTAATAAATAAAAGGGAAGGTGTTTCCAGGATCTCCGTTGACGCCTCAAAAAAATTTCTCTCAGGACTGCGGGTAGGCAGCAGTATCGCGCTAAATGGTATTTGCCTAAGTGTCACGAAAGTAACAGAATATTATTTCTGCTTGGACGTTACTGAGGCAACAGCTTTCATTACCAACCTCAAAGATTCAAGCATACATGATCGCGTCAACCTGGAGAGGTCGGCGGTGGCTGGCGGGGAGGTGGGTGGCCACCTGACCGCGGGACATATCGATGGAACGGGCCGTATAACAGCAATCACTCAGCTAGGCGAGGCGATTGAGCTGTTAATAACGGTGCCGGATGAGATCATGAGATACGTCTTCGCCAAAGGCTTTCTCGCAGTTAACGGGGCAAGCCTTACCGTTGCCACCGTCGTAATGGAGGAGCGCACATTGACGTTCAACCTCATACCTGAGACGTTGCGGCAGACCACTTTTTCTTCGGCAAAAGTTGGAGACAGTGTCAATATTGAAGTGGAACCCTCGACAAGAGTGTTGGTTGATACTCTGCGCCGAAATCTACCGTCCTTGATTTTGCATTAGCGAAAGATTTCATAAAGCGTACGGCTGCCAGGGGTGGGCGGCGCCTGGCGTCGTCGTTGCCCCGTCGCGACTCAGTAGGCCGCGATAATCGATTCCGCGCGACAGCGGCGCTGACCCTCGATCCGCAGAGATGAGAGGCCATCCTTCCTCCGCTCCTTCGATGTGAAAAATTCGTTAACTATTTGCCTGCAGAGGCTTTTTTCACAGTAAATAATCTGACACACTAATGCGAACGATTATCAAAAATAGTCGCATCTGCATCAGTGTCTGCATCTCTACGCAGGCGCTTCGGCTTGTTTCTCGCCACCGCCCACCCACCTGCTGTAGGAGAATTCTGCGTGCATCCGTTCTGGCCTCATACCCTCGCCGTTGCCATTGCCTTGGCAAGCGCCTCACCCTTTGTGCTTGCGCAGGAGGCGTCGGATACCCCCACCGCGGAAACGTCCAGTGCCCCGGCAAGCGATGAGCAGGCGATGGTCCTGGGCCCGGTGAGCATCAGTTCCAGCCAGTTGGGTACCACCACCGAGGGGACGGGCTCGTACACCACCGGGGCCATGCAGACCGCGACCAAGTTGCCGCTGTCGATGCGCGAGACCCCGCAAGCGGTGACGGTGATCACCCGCCAGCGCATGGACGACCAGGCCATGACCAGTGTCAACGACGTGGTCAAGGCCACGCCAGGGCTGTTCCTCAGCCAGTCCAGCGGGCCGGGCCATCAGACCTACAGCTCGCGCGGCTTCGATATCGACAACATCATGTACGACGGCCTGCCTAGCTCTTACCAAGGCTGGACCGTGGGCGCCCAGCCCAACCTGGCGATGTTCGACCGGGTCGAGGTGATCCGCGGTGCGACCGGCCTGGTCACAGGCTCGGGCAACCCGTCGGCCGCCATCAACATGGTGCGCAAGCGTCCAACTGCCGAACCGCAGGTGACGCTGACCGGCGCGGCGGGTAGCTGGGATGACTACCGGGGTGAGATCGACGCCTCGAGCGCGTTGAACGACAGCGGTACCCTGCGCGGGCGTGTGGTGGGCTCCTACCGCGACGCGAACAGTTTCCGTGACAAGGAAGAACAGGACCACGGGCTGTTCTATGCGGTGGGCGAGGCCGACCTGGGCGAAGACACCACGGCCACCCTGGGCTTCTCGCGCCAGGAAGACCAGACCAACTTCTTCTGGGGCGGCCTGCCCATCGGTACCGATGGCCGTCACCTGGACTTGCCGCGCTCCACCTACCCAGGCACCGATTGGGAAAACAAGGAGCAAGCGATCAACACCGTGTTCGGCGAGGTGAAGCACCGTTTCGCCAACGACTGGACCCTGCAACTGTCGGCCTCCAAGGCTGCGCAGGACGCCTTGTTCTCCGGCACCTACCTGTCGCGCTACAACGGCCCGCTGGAAACCACCGCCTACCAGGCGCGGCACGAGGAAGACCAGACGGCCTACGATGTGTTCGCCAGCGGCCCGGTGCAAGCCTTTGGCCGTACCCATGAAGTGGTGGTCGGCACCAGCCGCCGCGAGTACGACATGACCACCAAGACCTACAGCCCCTACACGCTGGGACTGCCCATCGGTGCGCCCAAGCCTGACTTCGTGCGTGACAGCACCAGTCATGAGGTCACCACCCAGGATGGGGTCTACCTGACCACGCGCCTGAGCCTGGCCGACCCCTTGAAGTTGATCCTGGGTGGTCGCCTGGACTGGTACGAGTATGACAATCGCTCGGGGGAAGGGGACTACAAGATCACGCGCAATGTCACGCGCTACGCCGGGTTGATCTATGACCTGAACGACACCTACTCGGTCTATGCCAGCTATACCGACATCTTCACGCCACAAACCTCGAAAGACCTCGGCGGCAAGGTGCTCGAACCAATCGTGGGCGAAAACTACGAAGTCGGTATCAAGGGCGAGTACTTCGATGGTGCCCTCAACGCCAGCCTGGCGGTGTTCCAGATCGACCAGAAAAACCGTGCCAGCCGCGCCGACAACCAGGCCGGCTGCCCGGTGCTCACCTGCTACGATGCGTCCGGACTGGTGCGCAGCCAAGGCCTGGATCTGGAACTGCAAGGCGCCCTGACCGAGCGCTGGCAGGTGGGGGCGGGTTACACCTACACCCGCGCCCGCTACCTCAAGGACGAGAACCCGGCTAACGAGAACCAGCGGTTCACCCCCGACCAGCCCGAGCATCTGTTCAAGCTCTCCACCGTCTACCGCCTGCAGGGGCCGCTGGAGAAGCTGCGTGTCGGCGGCAGCGTCTACTGGCAGAGCCGGATGTACAACGATGTGGCGATCACCGATGGCAGCTACCGCATCCAGCAGGGCAGCTACGCGGTGGCCGACCTGATGGCGGGGTATGAAGTGAACAAGCACCTCGACCTGCAACTCAACGCCAATAACATCTTCGACCGTGTCTACTACTCGTCGATTGGTTCCGATGTGACGTGGGGTTCTACCGACACCTACGGCAATCCGCGCAGCTACATGCTGACGGCGAAGTACAGGTTCTGAGCCGATAACAGAGCCAGGACCGGACTACAGAGCGGCGAAAATCGAGGAAAAACTTCAGACTTTCCTTATTCTCTGTAGTCCATCTCCCAATCATACTGCCGCGGCCTCTAAAGCATTGCGGTGGTCCTCCTGGCGCTCTAGTCTCGGCCGGTCGTTGCCAATTCAACGACCGGTTTTGACAGACCGTTCCGTTGGCCACATGTATGTGGCGCTGGGCCTCAGCGACAGCAGGGATGATAGCGTGAGCACGAAACAGACGGCGGGCAATGACCTCGCATCTGCGAGCGAAACCGATCCAGGGTCCATCAGCGCATAGACCAATGCTGCCCCTGATCTAGAGGGCAGCATCGCGGGCAAACGCTGTGCGTACGCATGGCTCTAGCGACCAGCCGGTTTTACGTCTTGCGCGAGAATGGCCTTGGCCAATTCTTCGTCATTCTCCTGAATGCCGGGGTTGTCGTGGCGCACCTGCTGCAGCGCCGATTCGACGTAGGCGCTCCTGATCGCGCCACCGCTGGCGACGAAGCTGGAGAGGTCATCGTGAGCCGGCATGACCATCTTGTCGTCCTTGAACGTCGAGTACAGCGACGCGGAAACCCCTGCCGAGGTAGCCACATCCCTGGCGCGGACATCGGCCATGGCAGAGCCCACGGGCAGGCACATCAATAAGGCAGGAACGATCAGTATGTGACGCATCATGGAGTCCTCCAGGAGCGTGAAGCCAAAGGGGTGATACCACACACTGCTTATGATGCGCCGCGTCCGCCAGGAGTTCCCGTGGATAGCTGCTCCAGCCTGTGTTCCACGCTACAACGCCCGGGCCAGAAATGCCGCGGTCATGCTGTCGGCGCACGCGGCCACCTGCTCTGGCACGCCGCTGGCCACCACCGTCCCGCCCGCGTTACCTGCCCCTGGCCCGATGTCGATCACCCAATCACTCTGCGCCACCACGCGCATGTCGTGCTCCACCACGACCACCGTATGCCCGCCATCGACCAGGCGGTTCAACTGCACCAGCAAGCGATCCACATCCTGCGGATGCAGGCCGTTGGTCGGCTCATCGAGCACGTACAGCGTCGCGCCGCGGGCCATGCGTTGCAGTTCGGTGGCCAGCTTGATGCGCTGCGCCTCGCCGCCCGACAGCTCAGTCGCCGGTTGCCCCAGGCGCAGGTAGCCCAGGCCGATTTCCTGCAGCACCTGCAGCGAACGTCTCACCGGGGCTTGCTCGGCAAATACCTCGAGCGCCTGGTCCACGGTCAACTGCAGCACCTGGGCGATGTCCAGGCCTTCCCAGGTCACCGCCAGGGTCTGCGGGTTGTAGCGCGCGCCATGGCAGGTGGGGCAGGGCGCGTAGACGCTGGGCATGAACAACAGCTCGACGCTGACGAAGCCTTCGCCTTCGCAGGTCTCGCAGCGGCCCTTGGCCACGTTGAAGGAGAAGCGCCCGGCATCGAAGCCCTGCGCTTTAGCCTGCTCGGTCGCGGCAAAGAGCTTGCGTACATGGTCGAACAGGCCAGTGTAGGTGGCCAGGTTCGAGCGCGGGGTGCGGCCGATGGGTTTCTGGTCGACCTGAACCAAACGCTTGATCGCTTCGAGCCCAGCACTCACGCGGCCGCCGCTGGCCTGTACCGGCTCGTCCTCCAGGCTCTGCTCGTCGGCTTCGGCAGCGCTGCCAGGCTGGCCCAGATGCGTGCCGACCAGGTCCAGCAGGGCCTGGCTGACCAGGCTGGACTTGCCGGAGCCGGAGATGCCGGTCACGGCGGTGAAGCAGCCAAGGGGAAACTCGGCGCTGAGGTCGTCGAGGTTGTTGCGGGTAATGCCTTCCAGGCGCAGCCATTCGCGTGGCGCGCGGGGGCTGCGCGGCGCGGGCGCCTGTTCGGCGAACAGGTAGGCGCGGGTGCGCGAATCGGCAACTTGTTCAAGGCCTGCGGGCGGGCCGCTGTAGAGGATTTGCCCGCCATGCTCACCGGCGGCGGGGCCGACATCGATGAGCCAATCGGCGCGGCGCATGGTGTCCAGGTCGTGCTCGACGACGAACACCGAGTTGCCCGATGCCTTCAGGCGTTGCAAGGCCTCGAACAGGGCTTCGCTGTCGGCGGGGTGCAGGCCGGCCGACGGTTCGTCGAGCACGTAGATCACCCCGAACAGCTGCGAGTTGAGCTGGGTGGCCAGGCGCAGGCGTTGCAGCTCGCCGGATGACAGGGTCGGGGTGCTGCGCTCCAGGGCCAGGTAGCCCAGGCCCAGGTCGATGAGCGGGGCGATGCGCAGCAGCAGTTCGCTGGCGATGCGCTGGGCGGCCAGGCGCTTTTCCAGGGAGAGGTTGGGCGTGTGGCGCACGTCCGGGCCGCCGGCATGGGCATTGTCGCCCTTGGCCGCGCGTTGTTGGCGGGCCTCTCGGGTTTGCTGGTGGGTGAGGACGGCGCCCGGTTGTTCGGCCTGTTCCAGGTAGTCGGGCGCGACCACGGTTTCGAGCACCTCGGCCAGCTCGCGCAACGACATGTGCGACAGCTCGGCGATGTCCAGGCCGGCAAAGGTCACGCTCAGGGCCTCGCGCTTCAGGCGCTTGCCATCGCACAGCGGGCAAGGACTGGGGCGCATGTACTGCGCCACGCGCTTGCGCATCTGCGCGCTTTGCGAGTGCATGAAGGTGTGCAGGAGGTAGCGCTTGGCGCCGCTGAAGGTGCCCTGGTAGCTGGGTTCGAGCTTGCGCTTGAGGGCGGCGCGCGTCTGCGCCGGCGTGAGCCCGGCATACACCGGCACGGTGGGGGTTTCTTCGGTGAACAGAATCCAGTCGCGCTGCTGCTGCGGCAGGTCGCGCCAGGGGGTGTCGACGTCATAGCCCAGGGTCACCAGGATGTCGCGCAGGTTCTGGCCTTGCCACGCCATGGGCCAGGCCGCCACGGCGCGTTCGCGGATGGTCAGCGACGGGTCGGGGACCATGGAGTCTTCGGTAATCTCGTACACCCGCCCCAGGCCGTGGCACTCGGGGCAGGCACCTTGCGGCGTGTTGGGCGAGAAATCCTCGGCGTAGAGCATCGGCTGCTCGGCCGGGTAGCTGCCAGCGCGGGAGTAGAGCATGCGGATCGAGCTCGACAGGGTGGTGACGCTGCCCACCGAGGACCGCGCGCTGGGCGTGCCGCGCTGCTGTTGCAGGGCCACCGCCGGGGGCAGGCCCTCGATGGCGTCGACGTCGGGCACGCCCACCTGGTCGATCAGCCGCCGGGCATAGGGCGCGACCGATTCGAAGTAGCGCCGCTGGGCTTCGGCATAGAGGGTGGAGAAGGCCAGCGAAGACTTGCCGGAGCCCGATACGCCGGTGAACACCACCAGGGCATCGCGGGGAATATCCACGTCGACGTTCTTGAGGTTGTGTTCACGAGCGCCCCGCACCCGGACGAAGCCGGTGCCTTCGGGCAGTGCAGCAGGGGTGGGGGTAGCGGGGCGTGGTGGCATGGTGCGTTCCTTGTCTGCGTCTGGCCCTACACTATCGCGTCACGGCGGCGAAGCGAAACCCGCATGGCTCACCGCTCCGACGCCGACGGCGGCCTGCGCGCGGCATGCCGCGCGCCTCAGTTGATGCGCGGATGCTGTTGCACCAGATGCTTGCGCTTGGCTTCCAGCTCGGCGATCTGGGTGTCGATGTCTTCGATCTTCTGTTCGATGTTGTCGTGATGCTCCTGCAGCAGCTCGCGCGCTTCCTCGATGTCGGACGCCGCGGGCGCCGCGCCGCGCAGGGGTTTGTTCGCGGTTTCCTTCATGGTCACCCCGGTGACCAGGCCGACCACGGCGACCACCATCAGGTAATAGGCCGGCATGTAGAGATCGTTGGTGCTCTCCACCAGCCAGGCCACGGCGGCCGGGGTCAGGCCGGCGATCAGCACCGAGACGTTGAAGGCGCTGGCCAGGGCGCTGTAGCGGATGTGCGTGGGGAACATCGCCGGAAGGGTCGAGGCCATCACACCGATGAAGAAGTTGAGCAAGACCGCCAGCATCAGTAAGCCGGCGAAGATCAGCCCGAGGACGCCGCTGTTGATCAGCATGAAGGCAGGGATGGCCAGGAAGAACAGCCCGACGCTGCCACAGATGACGAAGGGCCGGCGTCCGACCTTGTCGCTGACCAGGCCGATCATGGGCTGGACGAACAACATGCCGACCATGATCGCGATGATGATCAGCACGCCGTGGTTTTCGCTGTAGTGCAGGTTGTGGGTCAGGTAGCTCGGCATGTAGGTGAGCAACATGTAGTAGGTGACGTTGGTCGCGACCACCACGCCGATGCAGGTGATCAGGCTACGCCAGTGCTTGGTCGCCACCTCCTTGAACGACACCCGCGGGCCCGCCGCCAGGCCTTCGCGGTCGCCCTGTTCGAGCTGTTCGACATGCTGCTGGAAGGCCGGGGTCTCTTCGAGGGCGTGGCGCAGGTAGAGCCCGATGATGCCCAAGGGCAGGGCGAGGAAGAACGGCAGGCGCCAGCCCCACTCCTGGAACTGCTCTTCACCCAGGACGGTGGAAATCATCACGACCACGCCGGCGCCAAGGACAAAACCTGCGATCGAGCCGAAGTCGAGCCAGCTGCCGAGAAAGCCGCGCTTGCGGTCTGGGGCGTACTCGGCGACGAAGATCGAGGCGCCGGTGTATTCACCGCCGACCGAAAAGCCCTGGGCCATCTTCGCCAACAGCAGCAGGATCGGCGCCCAGATGCCGATCGAGGCATAGGAGGGGATCAGCCCGATGGCGAAGGTGCTGAGCGACATGATCACGATGGTCGCCGCCAGGACTTTCTGCCGCCCGTAGCGGTCGCCCAGCGCGCCGAAGAACAGCCCGCCCAACGGCCGGATCAGGAAGGGCACCGAGAAGGTCGCCAGCGCGGCGATCATCTGCACGCCGGGGTCGGCGCCAGGGAAGAATACCTTCCCGAGCACGTAGGCGACGAAGCCGTAAACGCCAAAGTCGAACCACTCCATGGCATTGCCAAGGGCAGCGGCGGTGATCGCCTTGCGCATCTTGGCGTCGTCGACAATGGTGATATCGTTGAGCCCAATGGGTTTGACGCTTTTTTTGAAAGGTTTCATGCAAGGTACTCTGTCGCTGACCTGTCCTGTCATACCCTGCGCGTGCCGCGCAGAGATATGCGCGTGTGCTTGGCTCGCGCGCCATCGTTTCAATGGCATGGGCTCTTTCGCATCAGATACAAAAAGACACTAAATAATTCACCGCTTGCGGTGTTTTTCCATTAAGGGCAGGCTCAGGCGCCGAACTCCGAGCCGCAAGCTTCAAGCTTCAAGCTTCAAGCTTCAAGCTTCAAGAAAAAGCAAGCCAGGCACCCAGCTGCTCTTGCTCTTGCTCTTGCTCTTGCTCTTGCTCTTGCTCTTGCTCTTGCTTGCAGCTTGCAGCTTGCAGCTTGCAGCTTGCAGCTTAGAAATTCCCTAACCGCCATCTGGAGAAAACGTCCTTGAACGCCCCGTCCTTGCGCGTGCTTCGCGCCGACTACCACGACCCACTGCACGCCAACGCCATCGCCCATCTGCTGGATCATTACAGCCGCGATGCCATGGGCGGCGGCGAGCCTCTGCCCCGCGTGGTGCTCGACACCCTCGCCAGCGAACTGGCCAAGCGGCCCCATGCCTACAGCATATTGGCGTTCGACGGCCAGGCGCCGGTCGGGCTGGTGAACTGCTTCGAAGGGTTCTCCACCTTCGCCTGCCGGCCGCTGGTCAACGTGCACGATGTGGTCGTGCTCGATACGCATCGCGGCCGCGGCATCAGCCAGCTGATGCTGGCCGAGGCCGAGACCATCGCCCGCGAGCGCGGCTGCTGCAAGATGACCATGGAAGTGCTGGAGGGCAACCAGCCCGCGCAAAAGGCCTACCGCAAGCTCGGCTATGGCAGCTATGAGCTGGACCCGGCGATGGGCAAGGCGATGTTCTGGCAGAAGGTCCTGTAATCGAGGCGGGGCACTGGCCGACACGCGGCCCCGCAGGCTGGGGGTGTTTCAGGCGCCTCTGAACGCAGCGCCTGAAACCACACCATGCCCGGGCTGCTTATAGTAGGAGCCCCGCCCAACCTGCTGGGCTGCGCTGCCAGGCAGAGAAAAAGGCCTGCAAGCGCGGCACCCTGTGGGAGCGCGCCTTGTGCCGGGAACGGGCGCATAGCGGCCGTAGAATCAGCCATACCATTTTTTCTGACACACCGCGATTGCAGGTTTTGCGGCCGCTATGCGCCCGTTCGCGGCACAAGGCGCGCTCCCACAGGTTCAGCTAAATCAAGAAGTTAGCAGTTACCCGTGAGG
>JAEWGL010000232.1 GCA_023388335.1 Pseudomonadota bacterium
ACATCCGCAAGATGCTCAACCAGGCGTTGGGCGAGGACAAGGCCAACGGCCTGATCGACCGCATCCTGCTGGGCGGCAACACCAGCGGCCTGGACAGCCTCAAGTGGATGGAGCCGCGTGCCGTGGCCGATGTCATCCGTTACGAGCACCCACAGATCCAGGCGATCGTCGTCGCCTACCTGGACCCTGACCAGGCCGGCGAGGTGCTGAGCAATTTCGACCACAAGGTGCGCCTGGACATCATCCTGCGCGTGTCGTCGCTCAATACCGTGCAACCGGCCGCGCTCAAGGAGCTCAACCAGATCCTTGAGAAGCAGTTCTCCGGCAACTCCAATGCCGCGCGCACCACCCTGGGCGGCATCAAGCGCGCCGCCGACATCATGAACTTCCTCGACAGCTCGGTCGAAGGCCAGCTGATGGATTCGATCCGCGACATCGACGGCGACCTGTCCGAGCAGATCGAAGACCTGATGTTCGTCTTCAACAACCTGGCCGACGTGGACGACCGGGGTATCCAGGCGCTCTTGCGCGAAGTTTCGTCCGATGTGCTGGTGGTGGCCCTCAAGGGCGCCGATGAAAAGGTCAAGGACAAGATCTTCAAGAACATGTCCAAGCGGGCCTCGGAGCTGTTGCGCGACGACCTGGAAGCCAAGGGCCCGGTGCGCGTCAGCGATGTCGAGGCCTCGCAGAAGGAAATCCTCACCATCGCCCGGCGCATGGCCGAGGCGGGCGAAATCGTGCTCGGCGGCAAAGGCGCCGAGGAAATGATCTAAGCCCTGTAAGCTGCACATTATAAGCGGCAAGCTGCAAGAAAAAGCAGGTCCGCGTGCAGGCTGCTTTAGCTTGCAGCTTTAGCTTGCAGCTCGAAACTTGAAGCTCGATTGATGAGTAGGCCCTGAATGTCCAAGACCGAACACCCCAGCGACCTGATTCGCGCCCGCGACCTGGAAGGCATCGACGTCTGGGCCTTGCCTAGCTTCGACCCGGCGCCCGAGCCCGAGCCTGAACCCGAGCCTGAGATCGTCGAGGAAGAAATCGAGGAAGTGCCGCTGGAAGAAGTCCAGCCGTTGACCCTCGAAGAACTCGAGAGCATCCGCCAGGAGGCCTACAACGAAGGCTTCGCCACCGGCGAGCGCGAGGGCTTTCACAGCACCCAGCTCAAGGTGCGCCAGGAAGCCGAGACGGCGCTCGCGGCCAAGCTGGCGAGCCTGGAGCGGTTGATGCGTCACCTGCTCGAGCCGATCTCCGAACAAGACACCCAGATCGAGAAGGCGATGGTCAGCCTGGTCGGGCACATCACCCGCGAAGTGATCGGCCGCGAGCTGCGCATCGACTCCAGCCAGGTCACCCACGTGCTGCGCGAGGCGCTCAAGCTGCTGCCGATGGGCGCCGAGAACATCCGCATCCACATGAACCCGCAGGACTTCGCGCTGGCCAAGGCCTTGCGCGATCGCCACGAGGAAAACTGGAAGCTGCTGGAGGACGAAGCCCTGCTGCCGGGAGGCTGCCGTATCGAAACCGACCATAGCCGCATCGACGCGAGTATCGAGACACGCATCGAGAAGGTCCTGGCGCAGCTGTTCGACCAGTTGCACGATCAGGCCTTGCACCCGGCAGCGCCAGACCTGCGCGTTGACCTGGACGCCGACGATGCGCCTTGATCGCACCAGTTTCGGCAAGCGCCTGGCCGGCTACGCCGAAGCGGTGAACCTGCCATCCCAGCCAGTGGTGGAAGGGCGCCTGCTGCGCATGGTCGGCCTCACC
Source organism: Pseudomonadota bacterium (assembly GCA_023388335.1). Taxonomy (GTDB): domain Bacteria; phylum Pseudomonadota; class Gammaproteobacteria; order Pseudomonadales; family Pseudomonadaceae; genus Aquipseudomonas. Next base: position 1,765 of record JAEWGL010000232.1, read on the forward strand.
CTGGAGGCCGAAGGCCTGCGCGCGGCGGTTGGCAGCCGTTGTGTGGTGATCAACGACGACAGCTATCACCCGGTCCGCGTCGAGGCGGAAGTGATGGGGTTCTCCGGCGGCAGGGTATTCCTTATGCCGGTCGGCAGCGTCGTCGGCATCGCGCCCGGCGCCCGCGTGGTGCCGCTGGACGACAGCGGCCGCCTGCCGATGGGCATGAGCATGCTTGGGCGCGTGCTCGACGGTGCCGGTCGTGCCCTGGATGGCAAGGGCGGCATGAAGGCCGAGGACTGGGTGCCGATGGACGGCCCTGTGATCAACCCGCTCAACCGCGACCCGATCAGCCAGCCGCTGGACGTGGGTATCCGCAGCATCAATGGCCTGCTGACCGTTGGCCGTGGCCAGCGCCTGGGCCTGTTTGCCGGTACTGGGGTGGGCAAGTCGGTGTTGCTGGGCATGATGACCCGGTTTACCGAGGCCGAGATCATCGTCGTCGGGTTGATCGGCGAGCGGGGCCGCGAAGTGAAGGAATTCATCGAGCACATCCTGGGCGAGGAGGGTCTCAAGCGCTCGGTGGTGGTGGCGTCCCCCGCCGACGACGCGCCGCTGATGCGCTTGCGCGCGGCGATGTACTGCACGCGCATTGCCGAGTATTTCCGCGACAAGGGCAAGAACGTCCTGTTGCTGATGGATTCACTGACCCGCTTCGCCCAGGCCCAGCGCGAAATCGCCCTGGCCATCGGCGAGCCCCCGGCGACCCGGGGGTATCCACCGTCGGTGTTCGCCAAGCTGCCCAAGCTGGTGGAGCGTGCCGGTAATGGCGAGGCCGGAGGGGGTTCGATCACGGCGTTCTATACCGTGCTGTCTGAAGGCGACGACCAGCAGGACCCGATCGCTGACTCCGCCCGTGGCGTGCTCGACGGTCACTTCGTGCTGTCGCGGCGGCTGGCCGAGGAGGGGCATTACCCCGCCATCGACATCGAGGCTTCGATCAGTCGGGTCATGCCGCAGGTGGTCAGCCCCGATCACCTGCGCCAAGCGCAGCAGTTCAAGCAGCTGTGGTCGCGCCTGTCGCAGAGCCGCGACCTGATCAGCGTCGGCGCCTACGTCGCCGGCGGCGATCCGGAAACGGACCTGGCCATCGCCCTGCAGCCCAAGCTGGTCGGGTTCCTGCGCCAGGCCCTGGACGAGAACGTCAGCCTGGAACAGAGCCGCGCGCAGCTGGGCAGTGTGTTCGCACCGCCGGCGGGCGGCTGATAGGCCATGGCCCAGAACAGTCGAGCCGCGCGCCTGGCGCCGGTGGTGGACATGGCCGAAGACGCCGAGCGCAAGGCTGCCCAGCGCCTCGGCCACTTCCAGCAGCAGGTAAGCCTCGCCCAGGCCAAGCTGGCCGAGCTAGAGCGCTTTCGCGAAGACTACCAGCTGCAGTGGATCAACCGCGGCGGGCAGGGTGTCAATGGCAGCTGGCTGGTCAACTACCAGCGCTTTCTCGGTCAGCTGGAGACCGCCATGACCCAGCAACGTCAGAGCCTGACCTGGCACCAGAACAACCTCAACCACGCCCGCGGCACCTGGCAGCAGGCCTACGCCCGGGTCGAGGGTCTGCGCAAGCTGGTGCAACGCTACCTCGACGAAGCGCGCAGGGCCGAGGACAAGCGCGAGCAGCGGCTGCTCGATGAACTGTCGCAGCGCCTGCCACGGCATTCGGTTGAATAACCCTGGCGCCGGCTGCCGCGAAAAGGCCGAACCGCCGTTCCCACAGGTTTCAGCTAAATCAATGAGTTAGCGTTTGTTCTATGAGAGTTCACCCAGCCCGCTGGGCTGCGCTGTCGCGCAGAGAATAAAGCCTGCACGACAGCGCGGCGCATGGCGGCGGTTCGGCGTTCCGATTTACTCGCGAAGCCGCCAGCATGTTCACCGGGTCCGCGCCTTGCCTGAGCAAGGCTTCACTGCTACACCTTCCCTACTCATGCCATCATCGAAGGAATCGCTCGCATGGCAGTCCAATCCGCTGTTTCCCCGGATGGGAATGAATTGACGATCACGGTCAAGGGCCGCTTTGATTTCGGCAAGCATCGGGAATTCCGCGACGCTTACGAATGCCAGAACCACACACCGGCCAAGGTGGTCGTCGACCTCAAGGAAGCCACCTACCTGGACAGCTCCGCCCTCGGCATGCTCCTGCTGCTGCGCGATCATGCCGGTGGCGACGAGGCCAATGTCCAGGTGGTCAACACCAGCTCGGATGTGCGCAAGATTCTCGCCATCTCCAATTTCGACAAGCTGTTCACCATCAGTTGACGGCTGTCATGCCTGACGGCCAAGGGCTGAGCGTGCTGATTGCGACAATGGCGCAGCCGACCGTCTGCTGTTGGCGGCTTTTACCCCTTCCGGCGGCATGCATGTGCTGCTGGGTGCAGCCGGCGGCAGGACCTGCCGGTCGACGGCTTCATCTGCGTCAAGCTCAGGGTTGAACCCAGCGTCGGTAGCGGGCGTCTGAGCATCGAGGTCTGCGACAGTGGCAAGGGCTTCGATGTCGTCGGCGGGCGCCGATACATCGATCAGCAGCAGGCACCTCATTAATGGCAAGACTGGGGACGGCTACGCCGTCCGCGCTGTCCTTCCCCGCCCTGAACGGCGAGGTTTGCCGCGCACTGGATCAAGGAGTGAGCAAGTGTCCGAGAACCCTATTGATCACAAGATCCTCAGCACCCTGCGGGAGGTCATGGAAGATGGCTACCTGCAGCTGCTGGAAACCTTCCTCCAAGACTCCGAAAAGCGCCTGAGCCAGTTGCACGAGGCCAAGGACGCCAGTGAGCTGGGCCTGGCGGCGCACAGCTTCAAGGGCAGCAGCAGCAACATGGGCGCGGTGGGCCTGGCCGAGTTGTGCCGGCAGTTGGAGGAGCGGGTCAGGCAACCGCCGCTGTACGGCATCGAAGACCTGATCAACCGCATCGACCAGGAATACAGTGAAGTCCAGCGCTTCTACCGCGACGAGCAGCACCGGCTTTCAACCGAGTAGGCGGGTACCTGGCGCGAATTTTGCTCTGTGTTTGCCCAGAATGAGTACAGCCCTCTGGCGCGGAGATCTTTTCAATGCCTGTTGCACCCAATCCACTGCTGCAAGCCAATGCCGTCGGCACGTCGTCGCGCACCGCTGCGAACCTTGCGGACAAATCGCTGCAGGTCGCGAGCGTCGGGTTCGAGCGGGTGCTGGCCCAGCACGGCCAGGGCGTGGCTGCCACGCGTGATGACAAGGCGCAGGCGAGCAAACCCAAGGACAGGCCCGAGCCGGCTGGCGGTGGCAAATCGCAGGGTAAAGCGTCGGATGCGCTTGCCGATGGCGGCAAGAACTTGCCAGCGGCCGACAAGGCGGGCGAGGACGATTCGACCGTGCGCGATGCCAGCCTCGTCGCCGGCCAGGTCACTGACGCCCAACCCGGCGCGCAACTGATCCAGGCCCAGGCCGAGGCTGTCAGCCCAATGCTCGCGGCGCTTCAGCAGGCCCAGGCCGACGGCGAGGAGGCGGCAGCGCAGGCATCCTTCGACCCTGATGGCGACCCGCTGGATGACCTGCCGGCGCTGCGTCTTGCCCTGGAACAGAGTGCCCAGGCCCAAGGCACGACCTCTGCCCATGCCCGGGACAATCAGCCAGCCGTCAATACCTTGGCGAACCTGCTGCAGCTGCCCGACGACGAAGCCGCGCCGGGGGAGGGCGGTGACCAGGCCTTCGGTGGCCTGCTCGACGATGGCCTCAAGGACCTCAAGAGCGCCGCCAGCGATACTCGCGTCGACGACTTTGCCGACCGTCTGAGCGCCCTGACCCAGGCCGTCACTGCCAAGACCGCCAATGCCGTGCCCACGGCCAACCCTTTGCAGCAGCCGCTGGCGATGAACCAGGGGGCCTGGAGCGAAGGCCTGGTCAACCGCGTGATGTACCTGTCGAGCCAGAACCTCAAGTCGGCTGATATCCAGTTGGAGCCGGCCGAGCTCGGACGGCTCGACATTCGCGTCAATGTTGCGGCGGACCAGACCCAGGTCACCTTCATCAGCGGCCATGTCGGCGTGCGCGACACACTGGAAAGCCAGGTGCAGCGCTTGCGCGAGCTGTTCGCGCAGCAGGGGCTGGCCCAGCCCGATGTCAATGTTGCCGACCAATCGCGCGGCCAGCAGCAACAGGGGCAGCCTGACGGCTCGCAGTTGAGCGGCGTGGCCGCGCGTCGTGCCACCGAGTCGGGGCAGGCGAGCGGCTCCAGTGAAGGCGCGCTGCCGGTCGAGCGGCAGGTGGTGGTGGGGTCGAGCGCGGTCGATTACTACGCCTGATCCAGGCGCGGTCGCCAGTGGCGTTCCCGGCGGTTGTGTTCGCGCTGTATGAAAGAGCTGGCATAACACTTGCTCAAGCCACGTCATCTCCTTAGAAACCCCCGATGGATGACGGATTATTGGCATGGCGAAGAGCGACGCAGTGAAAGACCCCGCCGCTAAAGGCAAACTCAAGCTGATCCTGCTGATGGCAGTGGCGCTGCTGCTGGCCGTCGGCCTGTCGGTCGGCGCGACCTGGTTCTTCATGCACAAGTCCGAGGGCGCGCCCGCCGCCGATCCGGCCGTGGCCAATGCCAACCCGCCGGCGATCTACGAGGCACTTACACCCGCCTTCGTGGTCAACTTCAACCAGAACGGCCGGCAACGCTACATGCAGGTCAGCATCACCCTGCAGGGACGCGACCAGGCCGCGCTGGATGCCCTGAAAGTGCATATGCCGGTGATCCGTAACAACCTGGTCATGATGTTCTCCGGGCAAGGCTTCGACACCTTGGCCGGTAGCCCGGTGGGCCAGGAAATGCTGCGCCAGAAAGCCACCGCGGTGGTGCAGGAAGTGGCGCAGAAGGAAGTCGGCAAGCCGGTCGTCGACCAGCTGCTGTTCACCAATTTCGTATTGCAGTAGGAGCCCCCTAATGGCCGTGCAGGACCTGCTGTCCCAGGATGAGATCGACGCCCTCTTGCATGGCGTCGATGACGGGCTGGTACAAACCGACAGCATCAGCGAGCCGGGCAGCGTCAGGAGCTATGACCTGACCAGCCAGGACCGTATCGTGCGGGGGCGCATGCCGACCCTGGAAATGATCAACGAGCGGTTCGCCCGGTACACCCGCATCAGCATGTTCAACCTGCTGCGTCGCTCCGCCGACGTGGCGGTCGGTGGCGTGCAGGTCATGAAGTTCGGCGAATACGTGCACTCGCTGTACGTGCCGACCAGCCTGAACCTGGTGAAGATCAAGCCGTTGCGCGGCACGTCGCTGTTCATCCTCGACGCCAAGCTGGTGTTCAAGCTGGTGGACAACTTCTTCGGTGGCGATGGACGCCATGCCAAGATCGAGGGGCGTGAATTCACCCCGACCGAGCTGCGCGTGGTGCGCATGGTGCTGGAACAGGCGTTCGTCGACCTCAAGGAAGCCTGGCAGGCGATCATGCCGGTGAACTTCGAGTACATGAACTCCGAAGTCAACCCGGCCATGGCCAACATTGTCGGCCCCAGCGAGGCCGTGGTGGTGTCGACCTTCCACATCGAGCTCGATGGCGGTGGCGGCGACCTGCACGTGACCATGCCGTACTCGATGATCGAGCCGGTGCGCGAGATGCTCGATGCCGGCTTCCAGTCCGACCTGGACGACCAGGACGAGCGCTGGGTCAAGGCCCTGCGCGAGGACGTGCTGGATGTGAGCGTGCCGCTCACCGCCACGGTTGCCCGTCGCCAGCTCAAGCTGCGCGACATCCTGCACATGCAGCCGGGCGACGTGATTCCAGTGGAGCTGCCCGAGCACCTGGTGCTGCGCGCCAACGGCGTGCCGTCGTTCAAGGCCCGGCTGGGCTCGCACAAGGGCAACCTGGCCCTGCAGATCATCGACCCGATCGAGCGCCGTTGAGCGCGCGCCGGTCGCAACTCCCGAATTGAATGCCTGTCGAGGACATTATGGCTAACGAAAACGAGATCACCTCCGCAGAGGATCAGGCCCTGGCCGATGAGTGGGCCGCGGCTTTGGAAGAGACCGGTGCCGCCGGTCAGGCCGACATCGACGCCCTGCTTGCCGCCGACATGGGCAACGCTCGCTCTGCTGGCGCCGGACGCCTGCCGATGGAAGAGTTCGCCAGCTCGCCGCGCCCCAACCAGCAGGTCAGTCTGGAAGGCCCGAACCTGGATGTGATCCTGGATATCCCGGTGAACATTTCCATGGAAGTGGGCAGCACCGAGATCAATATCCGCAACCTGCTGCAGCTCAACCAGGGTTCGGTGATCGAACTCGACCGCCTGGCCGGCGAGCCGCTGGATGTGCTGGTCAACGGCACGTTGATCGCCCATGGCGAGGTGGTGGTGGTCAACGAGAAGTTCGGCATTCGCCTGACCGACGTGATCAGCCCCAGCGAACGTATCAAGAAGTTGCGCTGAGTGAGGGGCGTGATGCGGGCCGGTCTGGCCCTGTGCATGCTGCTGGGCAGCAAAGTGGCCCTGGCAGCGGCCGAGCCCACGACCGCGGCGACGCCGGGCAGCCTGGGTGGGCAACTGGCCCAGATGGTGCTCGGGCTGTTGCTGGTCGTCGGCTTGATCTTCCTGCTGGCCTGGCTGCTGCGGCGGGTGCAGGGCGTCACGCCGCGTGGCGGGCAGGTGATCGAGATCATTGGCAGCCGCGCCATTGGCCCGCGCGACCGGCTGCTGCTGGTGCAGGTGGGCAAGGAGCAGATCCTGCTGGGGCATAGCCCTGGCCATATCGAGGCCCTGCATGTGCTGGCCGAGCCAGTCGAGGTGCCTGTCGGTGCCCGCCCGGCCACGCCGGAATTCGCCCAGCGCCTGATGGAGCTGATGGGCAAGGACCATAAGGACAAGTCGTGATGGGCGCGTTGCGCATGCTGTTGACCCTGGCGCTGCTGCTGGCAGCGCCGATGGCCTTGGCCGCCGACCCGCTGTCGATCCCGGCCATCACCCTGTCCAGTGGGGCGGACGGCCAGCAGGAGTACTCGGTCAGCCTGCAGATCCTGCTGATCATGACGGCGCTGAGCTTCATCCCGGCGGTCGTCATCCTGATGACCAGCTTCACCCGCATCATCATCGTCTTCTCCATCCTGCGCCAGGCCCTGGGCTTGCAGCAGACGCCGTCGAACCAGGTGCTCACCGGCATGGCGCTGTTCCTGACCTTGTTCATCATGGCCCCGGTGTTCGACCGGGTGAACACGGACGCCTTGCAGCCCTACCTGAACGAGCAGATGGTGGCCCAGGAGGCCATCGAGAAGGCCCAAGTGCCGATAAAGGACTTCATGCTGGCGCAGACCCGGCAGAGTGACCTGGAGCTGTTCATGCGCCTGTCCAAGCGCACCGACATCGCCAGCCCTGAGCAGGCCCCCTTGACCATCCTGGTGCCAGCCTTCGTCACCTCGGAGCTCAAGACCGCGTTCCAGATCGGCTTCATGATCTTCATCCCGTTCCTGATCATCGACATGGTGGTTGCCAGTGTGCTGATGGCCATGGGCATGATGATGCTGTCGCCGCTGATCATCTCGCTGCCGTTCAAGATCATGCTGTTCGTCCTGGTCGATGGCTGGGCGTTGATCATGGGTACCCTGGCCGGCAGTTTCGGTGGCGTCTGACGCCCTTCAAGGAGAGAGTCCATGACCCCAGAAGTCGCTGTCGATCTATTCCGTGACGCGCTGTGGCTGACCACCCTGATGGTTGCCGTGCTGGTGATACCGAGCCTGCTGATCGGCCTGGTGGTGGCGATGTTCCAGGCCGCCACGCAGATCAACGAGCAGACCCTGAGCTTCCTGCCGCGCCTGCTGGTGATGCTGGTGACGCTGATCGTCGCCGGGCCCTGGCTGACGCGCACGTTCATGGAATATTTCACCAGCCTGTACAGCAGCATTCCGCAGCTGATCGGTTGAGGTCGCCATGCTCGAGCTGACCGACACGCAGATCGGCACCTGGGTTGCCACCTTCATCCTGCCGTTGTTCCGGGTGACGGCGCTGCTGATGACCATGCCGATCCTGGGCACCAAGATGCTGCCAGCACGGGTGCGCCTGTACTTTGCGGTGGCCATCACCGTGGTCATCGTGCCAGGCCTGCCGCCCATGCCGGAATTCAACCCGCTGGGCCTGAGCGGGCTGTTGCTGTGCGCCGAGCAGATCATCATCGGGGCCTTGTTCGGGATGTCGCTGCAGTTGTTGTTCCAGGCCTTCGTGGTCGCCGGGCAGATCGTCGCCATCCAGATGGGCATGGCCTTCGCCTCCATGGTCGACCCGGCCAACGGCGTCAACGTGGCGGTGGTCAGCCAGTTCATGACCATGCTGGTGAGCATCCTGTTCCTGGTCATGAACGGTCATCTGGTGGTGTTCGAGGTGCTGACCGAGAGCTTCACCACCTTGCCGGTCGGTGGCGGGTTGCTGGTCAATCATTTCTGGGAGCTGGCCGGACGCCTGGGCTGGGTGTTCGGCGCGGCGCTGTTGCTGGTGTTGCCGGCGATCACCGCGTTGCTGGTGGTCAACATCGCCTTCGGCGTGATGACCCGCGCCGCGCCGCAGCTGAATATCTTCTCCATCGGTTTCCCGCTGACCCTGGTGCTGGGCATGGGCATTTTCTGGGTGACGCTGGCCGATATCCTTCCCCATTACCAGTCATTGGCCAGCGAAGCGCTGCAATGGCTGCGTGAACTGGCACGGGCGCGCTGAGCATGGCAGAGAGCGAAAGCGGTCAGGATAAGACAGAAGACCCCACCGACAAGCGCAAGAAGGATGCGCGCGAGAAGGGTGAGATTGCCCGCTCCAAGGAGCTCAACACGGTGGTGGTGACCCTGGCGGGCGCGGGCGCGCTGCTGGCGTTCGGTGGCGCGCTGGCCGAAACCCTGATGGAGTTGATGCGCAGCAACTTCAGCCTGTCGCGCGAAGTGCTGATCGACGAGCGCTCCATGGGGCTGTTTCTGCTTGCCTCGGGCAAGATGGCCCTGTGGGCGACACAGCCGGTGCTGATCCTGTTGTTCGTGGTTTCTTTCGTCGGCCCGGTGGCCCTGGGCGGCTTCCTGTTCTCCGGCAGCCTGCTGCAGCCCAAGTTCAGCCGCATGAACCCTTTGTCGGGGATCAAGCGCATGTTCTCGGTCAATGCCCTCACCGAACTGATCAAGGCCATGGCCAAGTTCGTCCTGATCCTGGTCGTCGCCTTGTTCGTACTGTTGGCAGATCGTGACGCGCTGCTCTCGATCGCCAATGAGCCGCTCGAGCAGGCGATCATCCACAGCGTCCAGGTGGTGGGCTGGAGCGCCTTGTGGATGGCCTCTGGGCTGCTGCTGATCGCCGCCGTGGACGTACCGTTCCAGCTGTGGCAGGCGCACAAGAAACTGAAGATGACCAAGCAGGAAGTGCGCGACGAGTACAAGAACTCCGAAGGCAAGCCTGAGGTCAAGCAGCGGATCCGCCAGTTGCAGCGCGAGGTCTCGCAGCGGCGAATGATGGCGGCGGTCCCCGAGGCCGACGTGATCATCACCAACCCGACCCACTATGCCGTGGCCCTCAAGTACGATCCGGAGAAGGGCGGGGCGGCGCCGTTGCTGCTGGCCAAGGGCACCGATTTCATTGCCTTGAAGATCCGCGAGATCGCCGGCGAGCACAAGATACAGATCCTCCAGTCGCCGGAGCTGGCGCGCGCGATCTACTACAGCACCGAGCTCGAGCAGGAGATCCCCGCCGGACTGTACCTGGCGGTGGCGCAGGTGCTGGCGTATGTATTCCAGATCCGCCAGTACCGCGCCGGCAAGGGCAAGCCGCCCGAGCCACTGAAGGATGAGCTGCCGATACCGCCGGATTTGCGGCGGGATAGCTGATAAGCCGTTACGGCTTGCGCATTCCCCCTGTGTGAGTCCACTCAGCCCAGCGGGCTGGGCGATCTCCCATAAAATATGCGTATGCGCCGCGAGAGGTATCGCGTGCTGTTGAAACAGATAACGCGAGATCCCAGAGTTGGAAAGCTTCTTGCAAAGAGCAGCGCCAAGCGCCGTTGAGGCGTCAAAAGTTTGCTTGAAGAGGACTCCCGGTGGATCGCACTCAGTTAATCAACAGCGCCCGTGGCAACCTGGTCGGTCTCGGCCGGGGCAACCTGGGCGTGCCGCTGTTGTTGCTGGTGATGTTGGCAATGATGATGTTGCCGGTGCCACCCTTCCTGCTCGACGTGTTCTTCACCTTCAACATCGCCCTGTCGATCGTGGTCCTGCTGGTCTGCGTGTACGCTCTGCGTCCGCTGGATTTCGCCGCGTTCCCGACCATCCTGCTGGTGGCGACGCTATTGCGCCTGGCGCTGAACGTAGCCTCCACGCGGGTGGTGATGCTCCACGGCCATGAGGGCCATCAGGCCGCGGGCAAGGTGATCCAGGCCTTTGGCGAGGTGGTGATCGGCGGTAACTATGTGGTCGGTGCGGTGGTGTTCGCCATCCTCATGATCATCAACTTCGTCGTGGTGACCAAGGGCGCCGGGCGTATTTCCGAGGTCAGCGCACGCTTCACCCTCGACGCCATGCCGGGCAAGCAGATGGCCATCGACGCCGACCTCAACGCCGGCCTGATCGACCAGGCCCAGGCCAAGTCGCGCCGCGCCGAGGTGGCCCAGGAGGCCGAGTTCTACGGTTCGATGGACGGTGCCAGCAAGTTCGTGCGCGGTGACGCCGTCGCCGGCTTGCTGATCCTGTTCATCAACCTGATCGGCGGCATGGCTGTCGGCATGCTGCAGCACGGCTTGCCGTTTGGCGAGGCGGGCAAGGTCTACGCGCTGCTGACCATCGGTGACGGTTTGGTGGCGCAGCTGCCGTCGTTGCTGTTGTCCACCGCGGCGGCCATCATGGTCACCCGCGCCTCGGGTTCCGAGGAAATGGGCAAGCAAATCAGCCGGCAGATGTTCCATTCGCCCAAGGCGCTGGCCGTGTCGGCGGGCCTGATGGTGGTCATGGGCCTGGTGCCGGGCATGCCGCACGTGGCCTTCCTGGGCCTGGGCCTGATGGCTGCCGGCGGTGCCTACCTGGTGTGGAAAAAGCAGCAGCAGGCCAAGGTCAAGGCCGAGGAAGACGTACAGCGCCAGCAGGACCTGCTGCCGTCGCCGCAGCGTGCCCTGGAAACCAAGGAGCTGGGCTGGGACGATGTGACGCCGATCGACATGATCGGCCTGGAAGTCGGCTACCGCCTGATTCCGTTGGTCGATCGCAACCAGGGTGGGCAGTTGCTGGCGCGAATCAAGGGGGTGCGCAAGAAGCTCTCCCAGGACCTGGGCTTCCTCATGCCCACGGTGCATATCCGCGACAACCTTGACCTGGCGCCGAGTGCCTATCGCCTGACGTTGATGGGGGTGATCCTGGCCGAGGCCGAGATCTACCCGGACCGCGAGCTGGCGATCAACCCAGGCCAGGTGTTCGGCACGCTCAACGGCATCGCCGCGCGCGACCCGGCCTTCGGCCTGGAAGCGGTGTGGATCGATATCGGCCAGCGCAGCCAGGCGCAGTCGCTGGGCTATACCGTGGTAGACGCCAGTACTGTGGTGGCTACCCACCTCAATCAGATTCTCTACAAGCATTGCCATGAACTGATCGGCCATGAAGAGGTGCAGCAATTGCTCCAGGTGCTGGCCAAGGCATCGCCTAAACTGGCAGAAGAACTGGTGCCGAGTGTCATTTCCTTGTCAGGGCTGCTCAAGGTGCTTCAGGCGCTGCTGTCGGAACAAGTGCCAGTACGTGACATCAGAAGCATTGCCGAGGCCATCGCGAACAATGCTGGCAAGAGTCAAGATACCGCCGCGCTGGTGGCGGCAGTGCGCGTAGGTTTGTGTCGCGCGATCGTGCAAAGCATTGTCGGCGTTGAGTCCGAGCTGCCTGTCATCACCCTTGAGCCAAGGTTGGAACAGATTTTGCTCAATAGTCTGCAGAGGGCCGGGCAAGGTCAGGAAGACGGTGTTCTTCTTGAGCCGAGCATGGCCGAAAAGCTGCAGCGTTCGCTGATCGAGGCTGCCCAGCGTCAAGAGATGCAGGGGCAACCGGCGATTCTCCTGGTCGCAGGACCGATCAGGGCGATGCTCTCGCGATTTGGCCGCCTGGCTGTACCGAATTTGCATGTTTTGGCGTATCAGGAAATACCTGACAACAAGCAAGTCACCATCGTCGCCACAGTGGGCCCCAACGGCTGAGGTAGTGGGTTATGCAAGTTAAGCGATTTTTCGCCGCCGATATGCGTCAGGCCATGAAGCTGGTCCGCGATGAGCTTGGCTCCGATGCCGCCATCATCGGCAACCGGCGGATTGCCGGCGGTGTCGAGCTGACGGCCGCGCTGGACTACAAGCCGTCCGCCTTGTCGCCACGGGTGCCGAACGCGGAGCTCGAAATCGAGCTGCGCAAGACCCAGTCGCGTATCGCAAGCGCCCAGGCGGAACTCAGTGGCCGTAGCGAGAGCGAGGACGGCAACCGTCAGTTGTTTGCCGGCCTGCCGCTGACCGCCTCCGAGCCGCTGATCGAGCCGCCCGTCGATGCCCCGGCGGCACCTGTCGCGCCAGCGCCGGTCGACCCACGCCTGTTCGATGCCATGCGTTCCGAACTGTCCGGTCTGCGCGAGCTGCTCGAAGTCCAGCTTGGCTCATTGGCCTGGGGCCAGCTACAGGGCAGCAAGCCGCAGCAGGCCAACATCTGGCGGCGGCTACAGCGTATCGGCCTGTCCGCGCCGATCGCCCGTGAATTGCTCGAGCTGACCGCCGGTATCGAGGAGCCCCGCCAGGCCTGGCGCATGCTCTTGGCTCACCTGGCGCGGATGATCGACGTACCCGAGGTCGAGCCGATCGAAGAGGGCGGTGTGATCGCTGTCGTCGGTCCGGCGGGTATGGGCAAGACCACCACCCTGGCCAAGCTCGCGGCGCGCTACGTGCTCAAGTACGGCGCTCAGAACATTGCCCTGGTGAGCATGGACAGCTTCCGCATCGGCGCCCAGGAGCAGCTCAAGACGCTCGGGCGCATCCTCAACGTCACGGTCACCCACGTCGATCCAGGCCAATCGCTGGCCCAGGCGCTGGAGCCGCTGTTGCGCAAGCGCGTGGTGCTGATCGATACCGCCGGCCTGCAAGCCAGCGACCCGGCCCTGCGCATGCAACTGGAAACACTTGCCGGACGCGGTATCGCGGCCAAGAATTACCTGGTGCTGGCCACCACCAGCCAGAAGCAGGTGCTCACCGCCGCCTACCATAGCTACAAACGCTGCGGCCTGGCCGGTTGTATCCTGACCAAGCTTGATGAAACAGCCTGCCTCGGCGAAGTGCTGAGCCTGGCCATCAGTCACGGATTGCCAGTGGCCTACCTCACCGATGGGCCACGCATTCCTGACGACCTGCACTTGCCGCGCCGCCATCAGTTGGTCAGCCGCGCGGTCAGTGTGCAGTTGCAGGACGAGCCCAGCGAGGAGGCCATGGCCGACATGTTCGCTGATCTCTACCACAACCCAGGCAAGCGCGCGGGGTGAGGGTGACAATGTTGCAAACAATCTCCATCAAGGGATCGTCCGGCCAATCGCCGGCAGTCAAGACGCAATCCCTCGTGTGGCCCGGGTCCAAGCAAGACAAGGTAAGAAAACAACATGGGTAGCATGCATCCCGTACAGGTGATCGCCGTAACCGGTGGTAAAGGTGGCGTTGGCAAGACTAACGTGTCAGTGAATTTGTCGCTGGCGCTGGCTGAGCTTGGCCGGCGGGTCATGCTCCTGGACGCCGACCTTGGGCTGGCCAACGTCGACGTGCTGCTTGGGCTGACGCCCAAGCGCACCTTGGCCGATGTCATCGAAGGTCGCTGCGAGCTGCGCGACGTGATCCTGCACGGGCCTGGTGGCGTGCGCATCGTGCCGGCCGCCTCTGGCACCCAGAGCATGGTGCACCTGGCGCCCGCCCAGCACGCTGGCCTGATCCAGGCGTTCAGCGAGGTCGGCGACAACCTCGACGTGCTGGTCATCGATACCGCGGCCGGCATCGGCGACTCGGTGGTGAGCTTTGTCCGCGCCGCCCAGGAAGTGCTGCTGGTGGTGTGCGACGAGCCGACCTCGATCACCGACGCCTATGCCTTGATCAAGCTGCTCAACCGCGACTATGGCATGAACCGTTTCCGCGTCCTGGCGAACATGGCGCAGAGTCCCCAAGAGGGGCGCAACCTGTTCGCCAAGCTGACCAAGGTCACCGATCGTTTCCTCGACGTGGCGCTGCAGTACGTGGGTGCCGTGCCGTACGACGAAAGCGTGCGCAAGGCGGTGCAGAAGCAGCGTGCCGTCTACGAAGCCTTCCCTCGGTCCAAGTGCGCGCTGGCCTTCAAGGCCATCGCCCAGAAGGTCGATAGCTGGCCACTGCCTGCCAACCCGCGTGGGCACCTTGAATTCTTCGTCGAGCGTCTGGTGCAGCCCGCCAGCGCGGGACCTGTGCTATGAACGCCAGCGGTTTGAAGATGTACGGCAAGGCCTCGCGCGACGCCCAGTACCAGCTGGTCGAACGCTACGCGCCGCTGGTCAAGCGGATCGCCTACCACCTGCTGGCACGCCTGCCGGCCAGCGTGCAGGTCGAGGACTTGATTCAGGCCGGCATGATCGGCCTGCTGGAAGTGGCCAACAAGTATGACGCCAGCAAAGGTGCCAGCTTTGAAACCTACGCCGGAATTCGCATCCGCGGCGCGATGCTCGACGAGGTGCGCAAGGGTGACTGGGCGCCACGCTCGGTACACCGCAAGACCCGCATGGTCAGCGACGCGATTCGCACCGTGGAAGCAAAAACCGGCCGCGACGCTAAAGATCACGAGGTTGCTGCCGAACTCCAATTGAGTCTCGACGATTACTACGGGATTCTGAACGATACCCTGGGCAGCCGCCTGTTCAGCTTCGACGACCTGCTGCAGGACGGCGAGCATGAAGGCCTGCACGAGGATGGCGCCAGCGCCCAGCTCGAACCTTCGCGTGACCTGGAGGACGAGCGCTTCCAGGCGGCCCTGGCCGAGGCCATCGCCAACCTGCCGGAGCGTGAGCGTCTGGTCCTGGCGCTGTACTACGACGAAGAGCTGAACCTCAAGGAAATCGGTGAAGTCCTGGGTGTCAGCGAATCGCGTGTCAGCCAGCTGCACAGCCAGTGCGCTGCGCGGCTGCGCAGTCGCCTGGGAGAATGGCGCGCGCGCTGAGCCAGGTCGACTGCAGTCCTGATGTATGTAATGCCGAATTGATTGACTGCACGCTCAGCGCTGAGCGTGTTTAAGACTGCTTGGAGGTCTAATTGAACAAAGACATGAAAATCCTCATCGTTGACGACTTCTCGACGATGCGGCGGATCATCAAGAACCTGCTGCGTGACCTGGGCTTCACCAATACCCAGGAGGCCGACGACGGCACCACCGCGCTGCCGATGCTTGAGAGTGGTCATTTCGACTTCCTGGTGACCGACTGGAACATGCCCGGCATGTCCGGTATCGACCTGCTGCGCAAGGTGCGCGCCGACGAGCGCCTCAAGCACTTGCCGGTGTTGATGGTCACGGCCGAAGCCAAGCGCGACCAGATCATCGAAGCGGCGCAGGCCGGGGTCAATGGCTATGTGGTAAAGCCATTCACCGCGCAGGTCCTCAAGGAAAAGATCGAGAAGATCTTCGAACGCGTCAACGGCTGAGTGATGTCAGAGGACGCCATGGAATCAACACAATCGTCTTTGGGGGAGTTTGAAACGACCCTGAAGAAGCATGCCCAGGAATTGGTCGAGAGCCTGGAACGGGGACGGTTCGGCGAGGCGGTGCAACTGATCCATCAGTTGAACCAGACCCGCGACCGCGGCCTGTACCAGGAAGTCGGCAAGCTCACCCGCGAGCTGCACAGCGCGATCGTCAGCTTCCAGATCGACCTGCGCGTGCCGCAGGCCGAGGAAGTCTCGCAGATCACCGATGCCACCGAGCGCCTGTCCTACGTGGTCAAGCTCACCGAGGGCGCGGCCAACCGGACCATGGACCTGGTCGAGGCCAGCACGCCGGTACTCAACGACCTGTCGGCCGAGGCCAAGGCGCTGAGCGTCGACTGGCAGCGCTTCATGCGTCGCGAAGTCTCAGCGGCTGAGTTTCGTGAGCTGGCCAAGCGTGTCGACGGTTTCCTGACGCGCAGCGAGGAGGGCAATCGCAAGGTTGCCGGCCATCTCAACGACATTCTCCTGGCCCAGGACTATCAGGACCTGACCGGCCAGGTGATCAAGCGCGTGACCCACCTGGTCACCGAAGTAGAAAGCAATCTGCTCAAGCTCGTGCTGATGGCCAGTCAAGTCGACCGCTTTGCCGGCATCGAACATGACCACCAGCAGCTGCGCGCTGAAAAAGATCAAGAAAAACATCTGACTCGGGGTGAAGGTCCGCAGATTCATGCCGATAAGCGTGAAGACGTCGTGTCCGGTCAGGACGATGTCGACGACCTGCTGTCCAGCCTTGGTTTTTAGGGAGCACCTTTGATGAGCTTCGGCGCCGATGAAGAAATCCTGCAGGATTTCCTGGTAGAAGCCGGCGAAATTCTCGAGCAACTGTCCGAGCAACTGGTCGAGCTGGAAAGCCGGCCCGATGATGCCGACCTGCTCAATGCAATTTTTCGCGGATTTCACACTGTAAAAGGGGGCGCCGGCTTCCTCCAGCTCAATGAGTTGGTGGAGTGCTGCCATATCGCCGAGAACGTGTTCGACGTCCTGCGCAAGGGCGAACGCCGTGTCGACGCAGAGTTGATGGACGTGGTCCTGGAAGCCCTGGACACGGTCAACAGCATGTTCGGCCAGGTCCGCGAGCGCAGCGATGTCACGCCTGCCACGCCCCAGCTGCTGGAGGCACTGGCGCGCCTGGCCGAGCCGGGCGCGGCGCAGCCCGAAGCCGCGCAGGCCGAGCCGGTGGCCGAGGCTCCGGCAGCGGAATCGGACATCACCGACTCCGAGTTCGAGCAATTGCTCGACTCGCTCGATGCCGTCAAGGCCCAGGCGCAGGCGGCCGAACAGGTGCAGGCCGAGGTGAGCGCCGAGGGTGACGCTGACGAGATCACCGATGCCGAGTTCGAATCGCTGCTCGATCAACTGCATGGCAAGGGCCAGTTCGCGCCGCAGGTCGTCAGCGCGGCCGCCCCGCCCACCGCGGTGGCGCCTGCCAGCGACGACATCACCGACGACGAGTTCGAGGCGCTGCTTGACCAGTTGCATGGCAAGGGCACCTTCGCCGCCGACGCGCTGCCGGGCGCCACCAGCGCTGCTGCGCAGACGACGAGCGCAGGCCAGGCGTCGGGCGAGCACATCAGCGAACACGAATTCGAAGCCTTGCTGGACGAAATCCATGGCAAGGGCAAGTTCTCCGAAAGTGCCGTGGCCAGTGCCGCACCGAGCGCCGGGCCCCAGGCGAGCGCCCAGGGCAAGCCTGTGCCCGCACCTGCCCCGGTCGCGGCGGCCAAGCCAGCCGCACCGGCCCGCGCGGCGGCGCCTGCGGCCGAGAAGCACGTGGTCAGCGAAGCTGAAACCACGGTGCGGGTCGATACCGCGCGCCTGGACGAGATCATGAACATGGTCGGCGAGCTGGTACTGGTGCGTAACCGCCTGGTGCGCCTGGGCCTGAACAGCGGCGACGAGGCCATGTCCAAGGCGGTGTCGAACCTGGACGTGGTCACCGCCGACCTGCAGACCGCGGTCATGAAAACCCGCATGCAGCCGATCAAGAAGGTCTTCGGGCGCTTCCCGCGCCAGGTTCGCGACCTGGCCCGTCAGCTCAAGAAAGAGATCAGCCTGGAGCTGGTCGGCGAAGACACCGACCTGGACAAGAACCTCGTCGAGGCCCTGGCCGATCCACTGGTCCACCTGGTGCGCAATGCCGTCGACCACGGCATCGAGACGCCAGAGGAGCGTGAAGCCTCCGGCAAGCCGCGCGGTGGCAAGGTGGTGCTGGCCGCCGAGCAGGAAGGCGACCATATCCTGCTGTCGATCTCTGACGACGGCAAGGGCATGGACCCCAGCATCCTGCGTGCCAAAGCGGTGGAGAAGGGCCTGATGGACAAGGACGCCGCCGAGCGTCTGAGCGAATCGGACTGCTACAACCTGATCTTCGCCCCGGGCTTCTCGACCAAGACCGAAATCTCCGACGTCTCTGGGCGCGGTGTCGGCATGGACGTGGTCAAGACCAAGATTTCCCAGCTCAACGGCTCGATCAACATCTTCTCGGCCAAGGGCCAGGGTTCGAAGATCGTCATCAAGGTGCCGCTGACCCTGGCGATCATGCCAACCCTGATGGTCATGCTCGGCAACCAGGCATTCGCCTTCCCGCTGGTCAACGTCAACGAGATCTTCCACCTCGACCTGTCGCGTACCAACGTGGTCGACGGCCAGGAAGTGGTGATCGTGCGCGACAAGGCGCTGCCGTTGTTCTACCTCAAGCGCTGGCTGGTCAGTTCCGCCGCCCATGAAGAGCAGCGCGAGGGCCATGTGGTGATCCTCTCGGTGGGTACCCAGCGCATCGGCTTCGTCGTCGATCAGCTGGTCGGCCAGGAAGAGGTGGTGATCAAGCCGCTGGGCAAGATGCTCCAGGGCACCCCCGGCATTTA
>JAEWGL010000237.1 GCA_023388335.1 Pseudomonadota bacterium
CTCTATGGCTTCGTACTGGTGCCCCAAGGCCCAATCCGCGGCTCCCTCATAGACCTCCAACAAGGTCTCTCCCACCATCTGGCCGAACAGCAACAGGCCGATGCTGGGAATAAACAGCCCTGCCAGATTGAGCACGCCCAAGCCCAGCTCTTCCAGGTTATCGAGACGTGCCTGGGCCGCGGCGGTGTCGGCCTCAGCGGTAGGCACCAGGATGAACCGCGCATCATCCTTGATCCGCTTCACTTGCTGCGCGGCCAGGCTGACGAATATCTCTTCAGGGGCAGCCCTACCTCTGGGCTGCAGATCGGGGCGCGTGTCGCTCAAGCGCTTGGCCAGTGTCAAAAGAAACGCGTGTCGATCCTTCAGGCCCACCAAACGAATGAAATACGCCAGGTACTCGTGTTGCTTCAGCGCTGTGGCCAAGCCATCCCCCAGCGCACTCCACGAGGAAAAATGGCGCAGGGGCTGCCCTGGATCACCCGGCAGGTAGAGCATGACACTGCGCACCTCCTCGGTAGCACTGAGCAACTCGAAGGCCAGCGCCCCGTCGATCGGACAGCCCAGGAGGGTGAGCAGCACGGGACGTATATTCAGACTCTGCGCATGAACGAGTGCATGCTCGTCCACCAGACGTCGCAGCATCTGCAGGTCGGCCTCCGACAACTGCCCCTTGAGCGCCGCGATCTCCGCTTCCACACCCAGGGCACAACGCTTGTCGGCGGCCAGTTGGGCCTGGGTCGCGACATTGAATATGCGACTGAGCAAAACCTGGAAGCGCCCGCCCGCATCCGTTGAACGGCAGAGCTCGGCAATTTCTTCCAGACGATCAGTGAGCAAGGTGCTTTGAGTATCGTCCAATACCAGGCCACTGCCTTGGTAAAACGACACGCCTTTCTGGAAATTCTGCATCAAGCGGGGCAAGGCCGGACCACCGACGTACTTGATCTCGTCTGTCGGCAGCCCCCCGCCTGGGTGCACCGTGAACCGGCGCCTGACCTCAAGCCATTGCGCCTGGCGCAAATCGATCGATAACCACAGCTGCCCCTGCAGTTCACGTTGCAGCAAGGTGCGGGCAAAGGCATCAGGCGGCCTCAGGTGGACCTTGGCCAGACGCAGATTTTCCTGGGTAGTCTGGTAGGCGGCGAAGCGGTCGCGCAATGCATTGATTCTGGCGGGGGACGCTTGCTTAAGCCAGGATGGCAGGGCCTGTTCGATGAATGCGTCAGTCGCAGTGTCGACCTTGTCGCCTTCCGTTGCCAGGGTAGAAAGGCTGGAGGGTATGGGTGTACCTGTCATGCTCATGGTTCCCTATCGATTGAGGAACCGTCTACTGTAGGGAGCCTTGGTCAGGACTCGAAGAAGGAAGCCGGTCCCTGGATGGGCCTGACGTATCACGCTGCACAATCAATGCACGATAATGGCCAGGCTTGCAGCCAAACCACTTGCGAAAGGCCTTGTAGAACGAGCTGCTGTCAGCAAAGCCCAAACGCTCGGCAATCTGCCCCAGGCTCAGCTCGACCTGGGCCAGCCAGGCGATCGCCAGCTCGCGTCGCACACTGTCCTTGAGCCCCTGGTAGGTCTGGCCTTCCTCGGCCAGGCGGCGACGCAAAGTGGAGGCCGAAAGGCAAAGGCGTTGGGCCAGTCTGTCGGTTTCCGGCCACAGGCCAGGGTCCATTTGCCGCAGGTCCTGGCGGATGCGCCGGGCCAGACTGGCAGGGTCGCGGTATTTCACCAGAATGTTGCCCGGAGCCTCGGCGAGAAAGTCATGGAGTTCTTCAGGGCTGCGCTTGAGCGGCAGCTCAAGGCTGTCGGCCGCGATGATCATTCGCGTGCGCGGACGGCCGAATTGCAGGTTTTCCGAAAACATCACCCGATAATCGTCGCAGAACGGCGGCTCGGCGCAACGCAGTTCGATGGCCAGAATCGGAATGCGTCGCCCGGCCAGCCAGCAGGCCACGCCGTGGACGATCATCCAGAAGGTGAAATAGGTGAAGGCGCGCCGCGGCGCCTCCCGCGGCTCGCCGATGACGATTTCGGCCAGGCTCTGCTGGCGCACCAGCGCCGGCTGGAGGTCTTCGAGCATCAACGAAAGAAAGGTCAGAGCGGCGTCCAGCCCAGCCCCCAGGGTGGGTTGGGCCATGGCTGCGCGACAGAGAAACGCCAGGCTACCCGTGCGCAGGCCGCGCGGGTCCATGCCGAAGAACTCGTCGTTACGGCGCTGCGCCAGCAGGCGCCAGAGTTTGGCGTAGGCATCGGCACTGACCCGCGCGTCGGCCTGCTCGAGCCGGGCGGGATCGATACCCGCTCGCAACAGTAGCGCAGCGTCAGGTTCACCGGCCGGGCAGGTTTGCAACAGTGCCTCGCGCACCAGCTGCATGGAGATGGTGTCTTTCTCGCTCATCGGCCATCCAGCGCCTGTGATTTTCAGGCAGCCATCTTAGGCCGCTGAAGGGAAAACGCCAGTCCTGCGTCACAAGCGCTTCGCCAAGCATCCAGGCGCGTTCTGAGGCCGGTGTGATCGCCGCTGTTCACGCCGGCTTGGTTAGCTTGACCCAGGCCGCGAATTTGTCGATGAAGGTCTGCAGGAATGGTCGAGTCTTCTCGCCCAGTTTGCCAGACTCGTCGAACAGGGTGGCAGCCCCACCGACATAAGCCTCGGGCATCTGCATGCAGGGCATGTCGAGAAACACCAGCGACTGACGCAGGTGATGATTGGCGCCAAAACCACCGATGGCACCCGGTGAGACGCTGATCACCGCCGTCGGCTTGCCGCTCCAGGCACTGTGACCATAAGGTCGGGAACCGACGTCGATAGCATTTTTTAGTACGCCCGGGACCGAACGGTTGTATTCTGGCGTCACGAACAGCACCGCGTCGCTCTTGCCTATATCGGCGCGAAAGCGCGTGTACGCCTCGGGTGGATCGACATCGATATCCTCGTTATACAGCGCCAGGTTTCCGATTTCGATGATGTTCAGAGCAAGACTGGATGGCGCCAGCTCCGCGAGGGCCCGTGCAACCTTGCGATTGTAGGACTCCTTGCGCAAACTGCCGACGACGACGGCTACCGTATAGACCTGGCTCATGGCTCTCTCCTACCTTTTGTGGGTAAATGAGTTATAGATGACCGCCCTGCACGGTCGTAAGTTTTTTTCCCATGGACGAAAACTTCCCAGACGATACAGTGGTCTATGCCTGCAGACGAATTTCACTTTTCAGAGGTTTTACGGTAAATGACAGCAGTACTGGTCGGTCAATTTCATGCACGGGATGCCGAGGGCCGCATCTACCCCGTCCATGAGTTCCAGGAGGCCACCCTTCAGGCCGACGGCAGTGCGTCTTGCGCGCCCATCACTACCTACCGCCTGGCCATTGGCGACCGGGTCAAGCACCTCGGTGAGGACCGCTTCGAGCTGACGCAGAGCGGCGTGGAGATCATCCGCATTCCCTGACGTCCTCTAAAGCCTTACGCAGTCGACGGTGTAATGACGCTCCTGCCCATCATCTTCGCACTGCAGCCCGTGCACGTCCGCCACGAAGCCGGGAAACCCGCTGTCGAAGGCACGCGCGAAGGCCAGGTAGTCGATGATCGAGCGGGTCTGTTCAGTGAAGCGCTCGCCTGGCATGATCAACGGGATGCCAGGCGGGTACGGCACCAGCATCACCGCTGCTACCCGCCCAAGCAACTGTTCGATCGGCACGGCATCCACTTCGCCACGCACCAACCTGTCGTAGGCCTGGGCCGGCGTCATCGCCACGTCCGGCAAGCGCGTGAACAAGCGCTTCAACTGCTTGGCCGTGGCATTGCTGCGGTAGCAGTCGTGCAACTGCTCGCACAGGTCGCGCAGTCCCAGACCCTGGTAGCGCCGCGGGTCGACGGTAGCCACGCTGGGCAGGCAGGCACCGAGTGATGTGTTGTCATCATAGTGACGCTTGAACTCCAGCAGCTCGGTCAACAAGGTGCTCCATTTACCCTTTGTGATACCCATCGAAAACAGCACCAGGAAGCTATAGAGTCCGGTCTTCTCGACGACCAACCCCCGCTCCCAGAGAAACTTGCTGACCACCGCAGCCGGAATACCCTGCTCACCCAGCGCGCCCCCGGCGCTGAGCCCCGGCATGACCAGGGTGACCTTGAGTGGATCGAGCAGCACATAATCCTCGGCGACTTCGCCAAAACCGTGCCACTCAGCGCCAGGTTGCAGCAGCCAGTCCCGTGTGGCCAGGTGATCGACACCGTCAGCTGTAGGTGGCTGCCAGATACTGAACCACCAGTCATCGATGCGTATGTGCTCACGCAGTTTGGCCAGTGCCCGGCGAAAGCTCAGCGCCTCGTCGAACATTTCCTGCAGCAGCGAGCGCCCTGCCGGCCCTTCCATCATCGTCGAGGCCACATCCAGCGAGGCGAGGATGCTGTACTGCGGCGAGGTAGAGATATGCATCATGAAGGCTTCGTTGAAGCGGTCGCGGTCCAAGGGACGCACCGCGCCATCCTGAACATGGATCATCGAGGCCTGGCTGAAGGCTGCCAGCAGCTTGTGCGTCGAATGGGTGCTGAACAGCAGCGGGCTGTCGTCGCTGCGGACCGTGCCCATGGCATAGCGGCCAGCGAAGAACTCATGGAAGGCGGCGTAGGCGAACCAGGCTTCGTCGAAATGCAGCACCTCGACGCGGCCACCGAGTACCTGCTTGATCTGTCCGGCGTGGTAGCAGAGGCCGTCGTAGGTCGAGTTGGTCACCACCGCCAGCTTGATCCGCGCTTCCCGACCCCGCGCCAATGGATGGGCGTGGATCTTGGCCTGGATCGATTCAGCGCTGAACTCGCTCAGCGGGATCGGCCCGATGATACCCAGTTCGTTGCGCTCCGGGCACAGGTACAAGGGGATCGCCCCGGTCATGATGATCGCGTGCACCACCGACTTGTGGCAGTTGCGATCCACCAGCACCAGGTCGTCGCGACCGACCATCGAATGCCAGACGATCTTATTGGCGGTGGAGGTGCCATTGATCACGAAGAAGGTGTGGTCTGCACCGAAGTTGCGCGCGGCGCGCGCTTCGGCTTCGGCCAGCGGCCCAGTGTGATCGAGCAGCGAGCCGAGCTCAGGAACCGACACCGACAGGTCGGAGCGCAAGGTATTCTCGCCGAAGAACTGGTGAAACGCCTGCCCCACCGGGCTCTTGCGATACGCCACACCGCCGCCGTGGCCGGGCGTATGCCAGGAATAGTTCGATTGCGCGGTGTGCTGCACCAGCGCCTTGAAGAACGGCGGTAGCAAGCCATCGAGGTAGTTGTGTGCAGCGCGCGCCACCTGGCGCGCCAGAAAGGGCACAGTGTCTTCGAACAGGTAGAGGATGCCGCGCAGTTGGTTGAGCTCGCTCATGGCCTCGGCGGGCGCGTTTTCCAGGGTCACCTGCTCGCCCAGGGCGAAGATCGGCAAGTGCGGTGCCCGCAACCGGGCCAGGCGGATCAACTCGGTCATGTTCTGCAAGAGGTGGGTGTTCTGGCCAGCGCCTTCGGCGGTGATCAGCATGCATGCCAGGCCGTGGTGGGTCGCGGCGACCAGCCGTGCCTCGGCATGGTCGACCGCCGGCAGGATGACGAAGCCGTCCTGGGTCAACTCTTGGGCAATGCCGCGCACCCGCTCGCCGGCAACGCTGTCAGCCTTGATGTCGCGGTGGACGATCAGGATGGGAAACTTCAAGTCCTTGTACATGGGCAGCCACTACCTCCGCGGGACGTCTGCGTCCTTTCAGGGTAGAAGCTGCCCGGCAGGGCCGCGCGTTTTTACTCAGTTGGCTTGGGCGAGGGTCTGCCACAGGGCCGCACCGCCGGCGGACTTGGCAATAGCCTCCAGGCGCGCTACGTGTTCCTCGAGCTCCTGAGGCGAGGCATGGATGATCCGCCCCGGCTGGCGGTTGGCCGGCAGCCGCCGGATCTCGCTGCTGCGGCCATCCCCTTCTTCCTCGCCATCGGCGCCATGGCCGGCCAGCGAAAGGCTGGTCTGCCCGCCGGTCATGGCCAGGTAGACGTCGGCCAGCAGTTCGGAGTCGAGCAAGGCGCCGTGCAAATCACGGCCGGAGTTGTCGATGCCGTAGCGCTTGCACAAGGCATCGAGGCTGTTGCGCTGCCCCGGGTGGCGCGCCCGCGCCATCATCAGGGTATCGAGGATGGTGCAGTGCTTGGCGATATCGGCACGGTCATGCTGGCCGGCCAGGGCGAATTCGCTGTTGATGAAGCCAACGTCGAACGCCGCGTTGTGGATGATCAGCTGCGCGCCCTGGATGTAGTCGAAGAACTCATCGGCGACTTCGGCGAAGCGCGGCTTGCCGATCAGGAAGGTATCGGTGATGCCGTGAACGCCGATGGCGCCTTCATCGCTTTCGCGGTCGGGCTGCAAGTAGACGTGGAAGTTGCGCCCGGTCAGGCGTCGGCCGATCACTTCGACGCAACCAATCTCGATGATCCGGTGCCCGTCACTGACCGGCATACCGGTGGTTTCGGTGTCGAGTACGACCGACCTGTTATTGGCTTGCTCCACGTCGGGGCCTCCGTTGCTGCGGGTTGTGCAAAGCCGGGCATTGTACCCCAGCTCAACGCAACCCGCGCACCTCATCGACGCCGCGGTTGGCCAGCTGGTCGGCGCGCTCGTTGCCGGGGTGGCCGATGTGCCCGCGCACCCATTGCCAGGTCACCTTGTGACGATTGACCTGGGCGTCGAGCAACTGCCAGAGGTCGGCGTTTTTCACCGGTTCCTTGGCAGCGGTCTTCCAGCCGCGCTTCTTCCAATTGGCCATCCACTCATTGATGCCTTTCATCACGTACTGCGAGTCGGTGACCAGCAGCACCTGGCATTCACGCTTGAGCGCCTGCAATCCCTGGATCGCAGCCATCAGCTCCATGCGGTTGTTGGTGGTTTCGCGCTCGCCGCCCCACAACTCCTTCTCGACGCCCTTGCAGACCAGCAGCACGCCCCAACCGCCCGGGCCAGGATTGCCCTTGCAGGCACCATCGGTGTAGACCTCGACGCTATCGCTCATGTACTGCCTTCATTGTTCAGATAATCGTTTGCCCGCGAATCGCTCAGGGTTCGACATTGCGCCGGTTGACCTTGGCCATGGGCAGCGGCAGCAACTTGCCCATCGGCTCGCGGCGTGCCAGAGGCAGCGGCCGCAGGCCGACCACCATCTTACGCGCCACCAGCAGGTAGACCCCACCGCCAGCGCTCTGCCACCCCCCGGCGACCCGTTCCCAACCGGCCAGGCGTTGTTGCCAGGCCGGCGAGGCAAGCGGCGGACGATAGCACCCGAACCGGCGTTTCTCCAGCGCGAAGCCCAGCAGGTTGAGCCAGTCACCCACCCGCGACGGCGGGATGCAGCGCGCCTTGCGCAAGGCGCCGTGACCGAACAGGCGGCGCACGCCCCAGCTGCTCCAGGGATTGATGCCGATGATCAGCAGGTGGCCGCCGGGGCGCACGCTGCTGGCCGCCTGGCGCAGCAGACCATGGGGAGACAGGCTGAAATCCAGGCCATGTTGCAGCACCACCACGTCGGCGGCGTGCTCGCTCAGCGGCCATGCCTGCTCCTCGCAGACAATCTCGACACCCGGCAGCGGCGCCCCGAGGCGCACGTTGCGCTGCACCTGAGGCGCCGGAGGGGGCGGTTCGGCGCATGGGCCGTAGTGCACCAGGAAGCCACCGAAGTAGCGCCCCAGCTCGTCTTCGAGCAATTTCTGCTCTTCTTGCAGCATCAGCTGCCCCACCGGCCCGTTGAACCAGTCGCGGGCCAGGCTGATCAGCTCGATCCAGTCAGGATCGGCCTGAGCAAAGGCTTTGTCGGTCATTGAGCTCTCCTCGAAGGTTCTCTGCCCGCGCCATCGCGGCTAAGATGCCCCCATGTCCCACGTTTGGCGATTCGCACCATGATTCAGATCGATGCCCTACCCGCTTTCTCCGACAACTACATATGGTTGTTACAGGATACTGCCAAACGCCGTTGTGCGGTGGTCGATCCGGGTGACGCTGCGCCGGTGCTGGGCTGGCTGCAGGCCAACCCGGACTGGTCCCTCGTGGACATCCTCATTACCCACCATCACCACGACCATGTCGGCGGTGTCGAGGCCCTCAAGCGGGCGACCGGGGCGCGGGTGTCAGGCCCTGCCAGCGAGCGCATCCCAGCGCGCGACCTGGCCCTCGAAGACGGCCAGCAGGTCAGCGTGCTGGGCCTGGACTTCCAGGTACTGGCGGTGCCTGGGCATACCCTGGGGCATATCGCCTTTTACACCGAGCAGGCGCAGACGCCGCTGCTGTTCTCGGGCGACACGCTGTTCGCCGCTGGCTGCGGACGCCTGTTCGAGGGCACGCCCGAGCAGATGTACCACTCACTCGAGCGCCTGGCGGCCCTGCCTGACGAGACGTTGGTCTACTGCGCCCATGAATATACCTTGAGCAACCTACGCTTCGCCAAGGCCGTGGAGCCGCGAAACCCGCACGTTGCCCAACGTTTCGACGACGTTACCCGGCTGCGCGCCGACAATCGTATCAGCTTGCCTTCAACCCTGGCGCTCGAGCGCCTCACCAATCCTTTTCTTCGCACGACTGAAACATTCGTTAAAGAAAAAGCAGACGAATGGAAAGGTCATTCGAATGAAGGCCCGGGTGCCGTTTTTGCTGCCTTGCGCAGTTGGAAAGATAGCTTCTGACAGGCTCAAGATATATCGCAGAGATCGGTCAAAGGTTGACCAGGCAGGGGGTGGTTCCTAGAATCCCCCAACTTTTTGCCCGGAAACTTGTCCAAGCCGATGCCTTCCCGTAGCCGCAGAACCGCTCATTCCGTCGCCCTGACGCGCCTGGCACAAGCCAGCGTGTTGGCCCTGGCCGCCACCTTGGTGGGCTGCCAGAGCACCCGTCAGCTCGATGAAACCGACAGCGTTCGCGCGCACAATTACCAGGCGCGGATCAAGCACAAGCCCAAGCCGGTCGTCGTCCCGGCCAAGCCTGTCGAGCAGGTCCCGCAGGATGTCTGGGAGCGTATGCGCCTGGGCTTCGCCCTGCAGGACGACATCGGCGTCAACCCGCGCATCGAGCAGCAGCGCCTGTGGTTCGCCAGTAACCCGTCCTTCCTCGAGACCGCCAGCGACCGCGGCAGCCTGTACCTGCACTACATTGTCGAGCGCCTGGAAGAACGCAACATGCCGCTTGAGCTGGCCCTGCTGCCAGCCATCGAAAGCGCCTACAACCCGATGGCCTACTCGCGAGCCCACGCCGTCGGCCTGTGGCAGTTCATCCCGTCCACGGGCCGCAGCTTCAACCTGCGCCAGACCAACTTCTACGACGGCCGTCGCGACATCACCGCCTCGACCAACGCCGCACTGGACTACCTGACGCGCCTGCACGCCATGTTCAACGGCGACTGGCTGCTGGCGCTGGCGGCGTATAATGCTGGCGAAGGCACGGTCAGCCGTGCCATCGAGCGCAACGAGAAGCTCGGCCTGCCGACAGACTACTGGAACCTGCCCCTGCCCCAGGAGACCCGCAACTACGTACCCAAGTTGCTCGCCATGTCGCAAGTGGTCCTGAGCCCGGAAGCCTATGGCGTCAACTTGAGCCCGGTGGCCAACGAACCGTACTTCGAAGCCGTCGCCATCCACGAGCGCCTGGACCTTTCGCGAGTCGCCGCCTTCTCCGGTATCGACGAAGACGAGCTGATCCAGCTCAACCCGGCGTTCAAGAAGCGCATGACCGTGGATGGTCCCAAGCAACTGCTGGTGCCCACGGCCAAGGCGCAGTTGCTGACCGCCAGCCTGTCCAATCTCAAGCCCGAGCAACTGCTCGCCCTGCAGCCGAAGCAGGCCGTGTTCGAGAGTGCCCTGGCCGAGGCATCGGCGCCCGCTCGCAACGCTCGCGGCTATCGGGTCAAGCGTGGCGACAGTCTGGGCAGCATCGCCCGTGCCAACCGGGTCTCGGTCAAGGAGCTGCAACGCTGGAACGGCCTCTCCGGCACGCGGCTCAAGGCCGGCCAGGTGCTCGCCCTGCGCGGCGGCAGTTCTGCCGGTGGCAGCTCTGCCGCCGCCACCCGACTCGCAGCCAACAAGCAGCGCTCGACCCAATACAAGGTGCGCAAAGGCGACTCGCTGTACTTGGTGGCCAAGCGCTTCAATGTCGAGATGAAGCACCTCAAACGCTGGAACCCACGCAGCGGGCATGCACTCAAGCCGGGACAGACGCTGACTGTCTACGTAGGGCATTGACAATCGGGTAGCGAGAACCTGTTCAGGACAGCATGCGCTCATCGCGAGCGCATCGCGCCCTACTCTTTTTCCAACCCAGACAAGCTGTTACTGTAGCCCGACCAAAGCCCAAGCCTGCTGGATCGGATCACTGACTTGATACGTCCCCTCCTGTTGCTGACAATCAGCCTGGCCTTGAGCTTTCCCGCAGGCGCAACGGTCAGCGAAAGCCACGGTTACGCCCAGTTCGGCACGCTCAAGTACCCAGCCACATTCACCCACTTCGACTGGGTCAATCCGCAAGCGCCCAAGGGCGGCACCTTGCGGGCCATGGCATTCGGCACCTTCGACACCCTCAACCCCTACACCTTCAAGGGCAGCAGCCCGGTCACCACGCCGAACTTCCTGCAGTATGGCATCAGCGAGCTCAACGAACCGCTGATGGTCGGGACCGGGCAGTACGACCCCTCTGGTGACGAGCCGACCTCCAGCTACGGCCTGACTGCCCGCTCGGTAGAGTACAGCGAGGATCGCAGCTGGGTGGTCTTCAACCTGCGTGCGCAGGCGCGGTTCCACGACGGCAAGCCGATCACCTCGGCCGACGTGGCATTTTCCTACCGCACCCTGCTCAAGGACGGCCATCCGATCTACCGTACCAGCCTGCAGGAAGTGAAACGGGTCGATATTCTCGGACCTTTGCGCATCCGCTTCGTCTTCAAGCGCGCCGGCAACCCGCTGCTGATCCTGCGCCTGGGCGAGATGCCGGTGCTGCCCAAGCACTACTGGCAGGGCCGCGACTTCAAGGCCACCACCTTCGAGCCGCCCCTGGGCAGCGGTCCCTACCGCATCACCCAGGTACGCCCGGGCCGCAGCCTGGTGTTCGAGCGTGTGAAGCATTACTGGGGCCGCGACCTGGCCGTCAACCGCGGCAAGTACAACTTCGATCGCGTCGAATACGAGTTCTACCGCGATGCCACCGTGGCCTTCGAAGCGTTCAAGGCCGGCGAGTTCGACATCTACATCGAACACCAGGCGAAAAACTGGGCCAATGGCTACACCTTCCCGGCGGTGCGCCGTGGCCAGGTGATCAAAGCGCAGATCCCGCACAAGATTCCGACCCAGACCCAGGGCCTGTTCATGAACAGCCGCCGGTCGCTTTTCAACGATGAGCGCGTGCGCCAGGCGCTGGGCCTGATGCTCGACTTCGAGTGGACCAACCGTGCCCTGTTCAGCGGTGCCTACCGGCGTTCGACCAGCTATTACCCCAACAGCGAGTTCGCCGCCAGCGGCCTGCCGGTGGGCAAGGAATGGCTGCTGCTGGCGCCCTACCGCGACCAGCTGCCGGCGGCGCTGTTCAAGCAACCCTTGCAGGTCAGCCAGACCGATGGTCGCGGTATCAGCCGGCAGACCCTGCGCCAGGCGCTGGCGCTGCTCGCCGAAGCCGGCTGGACCCTCAATGGCCAGCGTCTGCAGGACAGCCAGGGTCGCCCGTTCCGGATGGAATTGCTGCTGGTCAACCCGAACCTCGAACGCCTTCTGCAACCTTATGTCGAAAATCTCGTCAGCATCGGCATCGATGCCCGTTTGCGCACCGTCGACCGCGCCCAGTACAAACAGCGCCTGGACCAATTCGATTTCGACATGATTCTGATGACCCTGGCCCAGACCCTCAGCCCCGGCCTTGAACAGTGGCTGTACTTCCACTCCAGTCAGGCGTCGGTCAAGGGCAGCAAGAACTACGCTGGCGTCCAGGACCCGGTGGTCGACCACCTGCTCGACACACTGCTTGCCGCCCGCACCCGCGACGACCAGGTCGCCGCCGCCCGTGCCCTGGACCGGGTGCTGTCCTGGCACCACTACATGATTCCCAACTGGTATCTCGACAATCATCGCCTGGCCTACCGCAACCGGTTCGCCTTCGTCACCACGCCGCCCTACACCCTGGGCTTGAACAGCTGGTGGCTCAAGACTTCGGAGAACGCCCAATGATGCCAACGCACCGCCTGCGCCGTCTGGCCGGGAGCCTGTTGCTCGTCTGCCTGAGCGTACCGGCACTGGCCGCGCCGCAACATGCGCTGACGCTGTACGACGAGCCGCCCAAGTATCCCGCCGACTTCAAGCACTTCGACTACGTCAACCCCGACGCGCCCAAGGGCGGCACCTTCCGCCAATCCAGCTTCGGCGGCTTCGACAGCCTCAACCCGTACATCAACAAGGGCGTGCCGGCAGAGGATATCAGCCTGATCTACGACACGCTGATGGCCCAGAGCCTGGACGAGCCCTTCACCGAGTACGGCCTGGTCGCTGGCAAGATCGAGAAGGCCCCGGACAATAGCTGGGTGCGGTTCTACCTGCGTCCCGAAGCACGCTTCCATGATGGCCACCCGATCCAGGCGGAGGATGTGGTGTTCACCTTCAACACCCTGATCAAGCAGGGCGCGCCGCTGTTCCGCGGCTATTACGCCGACGTCGCCGACGTGATGGCCGAGGATCCGCAACGGGTGCTGTTTACCTTCAAGCACAAGAACAACCGCGAGCTGCCGTTGATCCTCGGCCAACTGCCGGTGCTGCCCAAGCATTGGTGGGAGAGCCGCGATTTTACCCGCGGCAACCTCGAGGTTCCGCTGGGCAGCGGACCGTACAGGGTCGCCGAGGTCAAACCTGGCCGCTCGGTGCGCTACGAGCGGATCAAGGACTACTGGGCCAAGGACTTGGCGGTGACCCGCGGCTTCTACAACTTCGACGAGCTGACCTACGACTACTACCGCGACAACACCGTGGCCCTTGAGGCTCTCAAGGCTGGCCAGTTCGATTACTGGCTGGAAATCAGCGCCAAGAACTGGGCTACCGCCTACAACGTCCCGCCCGTGCGTGACGGCCGGCTGATTCGCGAGGAGCTGCCCAACGGCAATCCCACCGGCATGCAGGGTTTCATCTACAACCTGCGCCGGCCGCTGTTCCAGAACGTCCGGGTGCGCGAGGCCCTGAGCCTGCTGCTGGACTATGAATGGACCAACAAGCAGCTGTTCAATGGCGCCTACACCCGCACCACCAGCTACTTCGAGAACTCCGAGATGGCCGCCAGCGGCCTGCCGGACGCCGAACAGCTGAAGATCCTCGAACCGCTGCGCGGCAAGATTCCCGAGCAGGTCTTCACCCAGGCCTTCGCCAATCCGGTGAGCGACGGCAGTGGCATGATCCGCGACCAGCAGCGCAAGGCCTACAAGCTGCTGCAGGAAGCGGGCTGGAAGATCGTCGACGACAAGATGGTCGATACTCAGGGCAAGCCGGTGTCGATCGAATTCCTCTTGGCGCAGACCGAGTTCGAACGCATCCTGCTGCCGTTCAAACGCAACCTGGCCGACCTCGGCATCGAGCTGAACATCCGCCGGGTGGACGTCTCGCAGTACATCAACCGCCTGCGTTCGCGCGACTTCGACATGATCGTCGGCGGTTTCCCGCAATCCAATTCGCCGGGCAACGAGCAGCGCGAGTTCTGGTCCAGCAGCAGCGCCGACAACCCTGGCAGCCGCAACTTCATGGGCCTGCGCGACCCGGCCATCGACAGCCTGGTCGAAAGCCTGATCAACGCCGACTCGCGCCAGAGCCTGATCGCTCACACCCGTGCCTTGGACCGTGTACTGCAGTGGGGGTATTACGTGATCCCCAACTGGCACATCAAGACCTGGCGCGTGGCGTACTGGAACCATATCGGCCATCCCAAGGTGTCGCCCAAGTACGACATCGGCATCCACACCTGGTGGATCAAGCCCGAGGTGACCCCGGCGCTGCCGCAGGCAACGACCGGCCAGGCGCCGGCCGCGGACGAGGCCCACTGACATGCTCGCCTATATCCTGCGGCGCCTGCTGCTGATCATCCCCACGCTACTGGGCATCCTGGTCATCAACTTTCTCATCGTCCAGGCCGCCCCCGGCGGTCCGGTCGAGCAGATGATCGCCAAGCTCGAAGGCTTCGAGGGCGCCACCAGCCGCATCGCCGGTGGCGGTGCCGAAGTCTCCGTTGCCGGCTCCAACTACCGCGGCGCGCAGGGGTTGGACCCGGCCCTGGTCGCCGAGATCGAACGCATGTACGGCTTCGACAAACCGGCGCCCGAACGCCTCTGGATCATGATCAAGAACTACGCCCAGCTGGATTTTGGCGAGAGCTTCTTCCGCGACGCCAAGGTCATCGACCTGATCATCGAGAAACTGCCCGTGTCGATCTCCCTGGGGCTGTGGAGCACCCTGATCATGTACCTGGTGTCGATACCCCTGGGTATCGCCAAGGCGGTGCGCCACGGCAGCCACTTCGACGTCTGGACCAGTTCGGCGATCATCGTCGGCTATGCCATTCCCGCGTTCCTGTTCGCCATCCTGCTGATCGTGGTATTCGCCGGTGGTAGCTACTTCGACTGGTTCCCGTTGCGCGGCCTGACCTCGAACAACTTCGACGAGCTCTCCACCACCGGCAAGGTGCTGGACTACTTCTGGCACCTGGTGCTGCCGATCACTGCGCTGGTCATCGGCAACTTCGCCACCATGACCCTGCTGACCAAGAACAGCTTCCTCGACGAGATCAACAAGCAATACGTGGTCACCGCCAAGGCCAAGGGCCTGAGCCGGTCACGGGTGCTTTACGGGCACGTGTTCCGCAACGCCATGCTGCTGGTCATCGCCGGTTTTCCCTCGGCCTTCATCGGCATCTTCTTCACCGGCTCCTTGCTGATCGAGGTGATCTTCTCCCTCGACGGCTTGGGCCTGATGAGCTTCGAAGCGGCGATCAACCGCGACTACCCGGTGGTCTTCGGCACCCTGTTCATCTTCACCTTGCTGGGCCTGGTGGTGAAACTGATCGGCGACCTGACCTACACCCTGGTCGATCCACGCATCGACTTCGCCAGCCGGGAGCACTGACATGGCCTTGTCCCCTCTGAACCGACGGCGCTTCGAGCGCTTCAAGGCCAACCGCCGTGGCTGGTGGTCGTTGTGGCTGTTTCTGATCCTGTTTGGCCTGAGCCTGGGTGCCGAGCTGGTCGCCAACGACAAGCCGATTGCCGTGCGCTACGACGGCCAGTGGTATTTCCCAGCGTTCAAGCGTTACCCGGAAACCACCTTCGGCGGCGAATTCCCGCTGGAGGCCAACTACAAGAGCCCCTACATCCGCGAACTGCTCGCGGCCAAGGACAGCTGGGTGCTGTGGGCGCCGATCCCCTACAGCTACCAGAGCATCAACTATGACCTCAAGGTCCCGGCCCCCGCGCCTCCCTCGGCGGACAACTGGCTAGGCACCGATGACCAAGGCCGCGATGTCATGGCCCGGGTGATCTACGGTTTCCGCGTGTCGGTGCTGTTTGCCCTGACGCTGACCGTGCTCAGTTCCATCATCGGAGTGATTGCCGGTGCCCTGCAGGGTTTCTATGGCGGCTGGGTGGACCTGGTCGGCCAGCGCTTTCTGGAGATCTGGTCGGGGCTGCCAGTGTTGTACCTGCTGATCATCCTCGCCAGCTTCGTCCAGCCCAACTTCTGGTGGCTGCTGGGCATCATGCTGCTGTTCAGCTGGATGAGCCTGGTAGACGTGGTGCGCGCCGAGTTCCTGCGCGGGCGTAACCTTGAGTACGTGCGCGCCGCCCGTGCCCTGGGCATGCGCAATGGCGCGATCATGTACCGGCACATCCTGCCCAATGCAATGATCTCGACCATGACCTTCATGCCCTTCATCCTTACCGGCGCCATCGGCACCCTGACGGCCCTGGACTTTCTCGGCTTCGGCCTGCCCGCGGGCGCGCCCTCGCTGGGTGAGCTGGTGGCCCAGGGCAAGTCCAACCTGCAAGCGCCGTGGCTGGGCATCAGTGCCTTCGCCGTGCTGGCCCTGATGCTGAGCCTGCTGGTGTTCGTCGGCGAATCCGCCCGCGATGCCTTCGACCCGAGGAAATGAGATGAACAATCCCAACCTGATCGAAGTCCGCGACCTGGCGGTCGAGTTCGTCACCGGAGAGCAGGTGCAGCGCGTGGTCGAGGGCATCAGCTTCGATATCCGCAAGGGCGAGACCCTGGCCCTGGTCGGCGAAAGCGGCTCGGGCAAGTCGGTCACCGCCCACTCGATCCTGCGCCTGTTGCCTTACCCCCTGGCCCGCCATCCCAGTGGCAGCATCCGCTATGGCGAGCAGGACCTGCTCAGCCTGGGCGAGCGGCCCATGCAGCGCATCCGCGGCAATCGCATCGCGATGATTTTCCAGGAGCCGATGACTTCGCTCAACCCGCTGCACAGCATCGAGAAGCAGATCAACGAGGTTCTTCTGCTGCACAAGGGCCTGACCGGCAAGCAGGCCACCACGCGTACGCTGGAGTTGCTGGAACTGGTCGGCATCCCTGAGCCGGGCAAGCGCCTCAAGGCCCTGCCCCATGAACTCTCCGGGGGCCAGCGGCAACGGGTGATGATCGCCATGGCCTTGGCCAACGAGCCGGAATTGCTGATTGCCGACGAACCCACCACGGCACTGGACGTGACGGTACAACTGAAGATCCTCGACCTGCTCAAGGCGCTCCAGGCGCGCCTGGGCATGGCGCTGTTGCTGATCAGCCATGACCTCAACCTGGTCAAGCGCGTCGCCCACCGGGTGTGCGTCATGCAGCGCGGGCAGATCGTCGAGCAGGCCGATTGCCAGACCCTGTTCTGCTCCCCCCAGCACCCCTACACGCAGATGCTGATCGGTGCCGACCCCAGCGGCCAGCCGGCCGCCAATCCGGTTGGCGCCCCCCTGCTGGAAGTCAACGACCTGCGGGTGTGGTTTGCGATCAAGAAGGGCGTGCTGCGCAAGACCGTGGATCACGTCAAGGCCGTCGACGGCATCAACTTCAGCCTGCCCCTGGGCCAGACCCTGGGTATTGTCGGCGAAAGCGGGTCGGGCAAGTCGACCCTGGGCCTGGCCATCCTGCGCTTGATCTCGAGCCAGGGCGGCATCCGCTTCCAGGGGCAGGCGCTGGAAGGCTTGAACCAGAAAGCAGTGCGGCCGCTGCGACGGCAGATGCAAGTGGTCTTCCAGGATCCCTTCGGCAGCCTCAGCCCACGCATGAGCGTGGCCGACATCGTTGGCGAGGGCCTGCGCATCCACCGCATCGGCTCGGCCGAGGAGCAGGAGGCGGCGATCATTGCCGCGCTCGAGGAGGTCGGCCTCGACCCCGAGACCCGCCATCGCTACCCCCATGAGTTTTCCGGCGGCCAGCGCCAGCGCATCGCCAT
>JAEWGL010000088.1 GCA_023388335.1 Pseudomonadota bacterium
GCGCGGTGCTGTGGAATACGCCCAGCTTGCCCTCGGCGTCCAGGGCAATGAAACCCTTGCGACGCTCCTCGGCATCGATCTGGGCGATCGGCGCGGTGCCCATCTGGAACGCGCGGATGTGCTTGAAGCGCTGCTCGCCATCCGGGTCGCGGGCCATGAACCATTGCTGCAGGCCGCCCTTGGAATCACCGAAGATCAACGAGATGCCGCCAACCAGCTGGGCGCTGGCGGTGATCTCGGCCTGGCCGTCGTTGAGCAGCTTATAGCGGCCATTGAGGTTCTTCTCGCGCAGGCTGAAGACATCCGCCTGTGCTCGACCGTTGACCACGTATAGCCACTGCTGGCGTGGGTCGATGTAGATCGCCTTCACAGGTTCGGTCATCTGCGGCAGGTCGATGCGAGCCTGCTCGGTGCTGACTTCACCGGTCATCATGTTCTCTTCGCGGCTCAGCGACATCACATGCAGCTGCGAGCCGGTAGAACCTGCCACCACCAGCGTCTGGCCATTGACGTTGAGGCTCACGTGCTCCAGTGCCCGGCCCTGTTCATCCAGTGCGAAAGGCGTCTCACCATAGGGAAAGTCGATGCCTGGGGTGATGGTCTTCTGGTTGTCCGGGTAGGTGACCTTATAGGTGTGGTGGAACGCCAGCGCCTGGCCGTTGGACAGGCCCAGCACCACCAAGGGGCTGCCCGGCTGGTCAGTGCCGATCGCCGTCACCTCGGCGCCCGCTGGCAGCGGCAGGTCGACCCGCTTGACCTCGGCACCGCTCTCGGTGTCGAAGAACAGCGCCTGGCCCTTGTCGGAAACCCGCATCCCCAGCAGGTTCTGCTCTTCAAGCGCGATCAGCAGCGGCTTGCCGGCATCCTGTTGCAGCCAGGTTGGCTCCATGGTCTTCTTGCTGCTCAGCTCGGCGCCTTGGAACAGTGGCAGCACGACATAGGCCAGGTAGAAGAAGATCAGGGTGATGGCTGCCAGCACGCCAAGCCCGCCCACCAGTACATACCAGCGGGTCAGACGATCCTTGAGCGCACGCATGCGGCGCTTGCGTTGGAGTTCGGGCGTATTGAAATCAATCCGCGCGGGAGGATTTTGGGTCATTGTGGAATTGGCCAGATCATTCATGCGCACACCCTAGCGGTCCCGTATGACAAAAACATGACAATGCAGTGACGCAAAAAAGTCTGCCGCTCAGGGTTCCTGGCCGCAGACTGCAATTTGAAGGCAGGGACCGGACTCAGGCCGGCCCTGCCTGGCTTTTCGATTACTGCTTGGCGACGTTGGCGGTCTGCTCCAGGCCCAGGTCAGCCAGCGCCTTGGCGGCGACTTTGGCTGGCAGCGGGATGTAGCCGTCCTTGACCACGACTTCCTGGCCGACCTTTGACAGGACCAGTTTCACGAACTCGGCTTCCAGCGGTGCCAGAGGCTTGTTCGGGGCCTTGTTGATGTAGACGTAGAGGAAGCGCGACAGCGGATAGGTGCCGTTCAGGGCGTTGGACTCGTTGTCTTCGACGAATTCGCCGCCCTCCTTCTTGGCCAGGGGCACGGTCTTGACGCTGGCGGTCTTGTAGCCGATACCCGAGTAGCCGATACCGTTCAGCGAGCTGCTGATCGACTGCACGACCGAGGCCGAGCCAGGCTGTTCGTTGACGTTAGGCTTGAAATCGCCCTTGCACAGCGCCTCTTCCTTGAAGTAACCGTAGGTGCCCGATACCGAGTTACGGCCAAACAGCTGGACCGGCTTGTTGGCCAGGTCGCCGGTCACGCCCAGGTCGCCCCAGGTTTTCACGTCGGCCTTGGCGCCGCACAGGCGGGTCGAGGAGAAGATGGCATCGACCTGAGCCATGGTCAGGCCCTTGATCGGGTTGTCCTTGTGCACGAAGACGGCCAGGGCGTCGACTGCAACCGGGATGGCGGTCGGCTTGTAGCCGTACTTCTGTTCGAAGGCCTGCAGCTCGACGTCCTTCATCTTGCGGCTCATCGGCCCGAGGTTGGCGGTGCCTTCGGTCAGCGCAGGTGGCGCGGTGGAGGAACCGGCTGCCTGGATCTGGATATTTACGTTGGGGTATTCCTTCTTGTAGGCCTCGGCCCACAGGGTCATCAGGTTGGCCAGGGTGTCGGAACCGACGCTGGAGAGGTTACCCGATACACCGGTGGTCTTGGTGTAGGTCGGGATCGCAGGGTCGACAGCGGCTACCGCATTGGCGGTGGCAACGCCAGCGGCGGCGAACGTCAGGGCCGCCATCAAACGCTTCAGTTTCATGCCTTGCTCCTAGCACAAATAATTGGGGGTGTGAGATGGAACGGGCCCAAGTATCTGCAGGCCGCATGAACACTCTATGACTCGAATATGACAATTGGATGAAAGGCCATCACCGCGAGTCGCGGGATGGCCTTTGCTAATGTTGCGAGGATCAGGCTAGAGCGGGTTCAGCGTTTTTTCGCCAGCAAGAACAGTCCAACCAGCAGACCAATGGCACAGATACCCGCCACATAATAAGCCGGCGCCATGGGGCTGAACTTGAGCAATGCCGTCACGACCATTGGCGTCAGGCCGCCGAAGATGGCGTAGGCCAGGTTGTAGGAGAACGACAGGCCGCTGAAGCGCACTACCGGCGGGAACGCCTTGACCATCACGTACGGCACCGCGCCGACGATGCCTACGCACAGGCCGGTCAAGGCATACAGCGGGAAGAGCAGCTCAGGGTGGGACGCCAGGGTGTGATAGAAGGTCCAGGACGAGACCAGCAGCAGCAGGCTGCCGGCCACGAACACCCGCCCAGCGCCAAAGCGGTCGGCGAGCGAGCCGGCGACGATGCAGCCGATGCTCAGCAGCACGATGGCCAGGCTATTGGCCTGCAGCGAATCGGTCGGGCTCACCTGGTAGAAGCTCTGCAGCAACGCCGGGGTCATCAGGATGATCACCACGATGCCAGCCGACAGCAGCCAGGTCAGCAGCATCGACAGCACGATGGCACCTCGGTGGTCACGCAGCACCGCGCGCAGCGGCACCTCCTCGGCCAGGGCCTTGCGCGCCTGCATCTCGGCGAATACCGGGGTTTCGTGCAGCCAGCGGCGCAGGTACACCGCGAACAGGCCGAACACGCCACCGAGCAGGAAGGGGATACGCCATGCGTAGTCAGCCACTTCCTGGGGGCTGTAGACCGTGTTGATCAGGGTAGCCACCAGCGAGCCGAGCAGGATGCCCGAGGTCAGCCCGGCGGTTAGGGTGCCGCAGGCATACCCGGTGTTGCGCGCCGGCACGTGCTCGGAGACGAAGACCCAGGCGCCCGGCACTTCACCACCGATCGCCGCGCCCTGGATCACACGCATCAGCAGCAGCAGAACCGGTGCCCACAGGCCAACCTGCGCATAGGTCGGCAGCAGGCCCATGATCAGCGTCGGCACCGCCATCATGAAAATGCTCAGGGTGAACATCTTCTTGCGCCCCAGCAGGTCGCCGAAGTGGGCCATGACGATGCCACCCAGCGGCCGCGCCAGGTAGCCGGCGGCAAAGATACCGAAGGTCTGCATCAGCCTTAGCCATTCCGGCATGTCGGCCGGGAAAAACAGCTTGCCGACGACGGTTGCGAAGAACACGAAAATGATGAAATCGTAGAACTCCAGCGCACCACCCAGGGCGGACAACGACAAGGTTTTGTAATCACTGCGGGTCAGCGGCCTTGAGGGCTGCTCGATACTGCTGGGCACGGAGGTCATCGATCTTCTCTTATAGGACATGCAAGCCGCTTGGGATGCGGTTTTGGCGTGCGAAGCCACGAAGATAACAAATTGCCACGCAGGCCTCATAGCGGTACAAAAATCCCAGCAGATATTCACCTTTGCATGGTCGTCGCTGCAGACGCGGCTCTATATACTGGCCTCTTGTATGAAAAGGTTGCGTCTTTAAATGGGATGTTGTGCGAAAACGCCGGTCGGTATGCTGGGGCGGTTTCGCAGAGTTTCCCTTGGCCGTCCGGTATAGCGAAAACAGCGTAGTATGTTTTCTTGCTGAATCGTTTTCACGGCGTCCGTCATTTGCGCCAACCAACGAAGCGTCATGGGTCAGAGGCCCCTCGGCATGATTGAACTCGAACAAGAAGATCCTATCCCGCAGGGCGATCTGGCCTTGCAGATCACCGCATTGCCCCGCGAGACCAATGGTTTCGGCGACATCTTCGGTGGCTGGCTGGTCGCCCAGATGGACCTGGCCGGCACGGCCATGGCCAGCCGCGTTGCCGGTGGCCGGGTGGCGACCGTGGCGATCGACCGCATGGCCTTCCTGGTACCGGTGGCCGTGGGCGCGCAACTGTCCTTCTATACGCAGACCCTGGAAATCGGTCGCAGCTCGATCCAGATGATGGTCGAGGTGTGGAGCGACGACCCCTTGTCCAGCGAATGGCGCAAGGTCACCGAAGCGGTGTTCGTCTTCGTGGCCATCGACGGCAGTGGTCGTACCCGTTCCGTCCCTCGCCGCTGAGCGGCTTGCGCGCTAAACTCGTTGCCAGGCACACGGTCCAAGGCCCTACGTCAAACCAACGAGACACGCGCATGGCTACCCCAAAGGTCGAAACGGAACAACACGGCGAACTCAATTGCTGGCGTATCACCAGCGATCACGCCGAACTGCTGGTCGCCCAGCAAGGCGCACAGGTCCTGAGTTACCAGCGACTGGGCGAGCCGCCGTTGCTGTGGCTGAGCGACCAGGCCACTTTCAAGCAAGGCAAGTCGGTGCGTGCCGGGGCACCGGTGTGCTGGCCCTGGTTCGGCAACCTCCAGCGCAACCCGCAGGGCGTGCAAGCCATGTTCCACGGCGAGCAGGCACCGGCCCATGGCCTGGCCCGGGGTCGTGACTGGCAACTGCTGGGCATCGACGCAGATGGCGACGACCTGCGCATCGAATTCACCCTTCCCCAAGCCCAAGGCGACTTGCCTGGCTGGCCATACGCGGTCGAGCTCAAGCTGCTGATCGAACTCGGTGAACAACTGACCCTGACCCTGACCAGTCGCAACCTGGGCAATGACAGCGTGACCATCAGCCAGGCACTGCATAGCTACTTCGCCGTCAGTGATGTGCGCCAGGTCCAGGTCGAAGGTGTCGATGGCCTGAACTACATCGAAACCCTGGCCGACTGGGAGCAGCGCACCCAGCGAGGGTCGCTGGCGTTTGCTGGCGAGACGGACCGCATCTACCTGGACACACCGCCACGGCTGGGCATCGTTGATCCTCACTGGAACCGCCGTATCACGCTGGAGAGTCGCGGCTCCCGCTCGGCAGTGATCTGGAATCCTTGGACCGATCGTGCCCGGGAACTGCCGGACATGGCGGACGACGGCTGGCAGCGCATGCTGTGCATCGAGACGGCGAACGTCTGGGATGACGTAGTGACCCTGGCGCCAGGGGACAGTCATGCGTTGAGCGTCAGTATCAGCAGTGAAGCGCTCTAAGCTCGGCATTGTGCCTAGTAGAAGCTCGCCCAGCCCGCTGGGCTGCGCTGTCGCGCAGAGAACAAAGCCTGCAAGCGCGGCGCAATACTCTGTGGGAGCGGGCTTGCCCGCGAAGCAGGCACCGCGGTGTATGGCACCGGCTTCGCCGGTGTTCGCGGGCAAGCCCGCTCCC
>JAEWGL010000116.1 GCA_023388335.1 Pseudomonadota bacterium
CCAAGGATTTGGATGCAACGACCACGACGCCATCCGCCACCCGGGGTGTCGCGTCATTCGCGCCGGGGCATGGCTACGGCAAAGCGCTTTTCAAGGTGGTACCGGGCGTACCGGCCGATTTCGCCCGGGAGCAGGCCTCGGTCATGCTGGGCTGTGTGCGCAAACTGACCGTGCTCGGCGCTTTGGAGGAGGACTACGACATGGTCTGGGCCGCGCATTACCTGAGCGGGATGGCCAAGGCCATTGTGGATGACTGCGACCCGAGTTTGTAGGGAGCAAGGCAGAGGTGGCGCCCTGCACCTTGTGGTATCAGGGCGGGCCTCTTCGCAGCGGTCCGGCGTCCCAGCTTTCAGATTAAAAAGATTTTCGCAGTCGCTGCAGAGCCTGTGGGGGGCGGCTTTGTGTCGCGGTCCTGTGGAAGCAACTGTCTTTGATGGCAGTGTGGACCTCTTCGCGGGCAAGCCCGCTCCCACAGGGTTCAGCTAAATCAATGAGTTAGCGTGTATTCTATGAGAGCGGCCTTGTGCCGGGACGCCGGACCGCGCGATCGGGCGCGCAGCGGCCGCAAAACCTGCAATCGCGGTGTGTCAGAAAAATTAGGGTGGCTGATTCTACGGCCGCTACGCGCCCGATCGCGGCGCAAGGCGCGCTCCTACAGGGTGGTGGGCGCTTACAGGCCTTGTTCTCTGCTTGGCCCAGGGGGCTGGGCGATCTCTCATAGAACATACGCTAACTCATTGATTTAGCTGAACCTGTGGGAGCGCGCCTTGTGCCGGGACGCCGGACCGCGCGATCGGGCGCGCAGCGGCCGTAAAACCTGCAATCGCGGTGTGTCAGAAAAATTAGGGTGGCTGATTCTACGGCCGCTACGCGGCCGATCGCGGCGCAAAGCGCGCGCTCATAGAACACACGCTAACTCATTGATTTAGCTGAACCCTGTGGGGGCGGCGGTTCGGCGCTCCCACAGAGTATTGGGCCGCGCTTGCAGGCTTTGTTCTCTGCGCGACAGCGCAGCCCAGCGGGCTGGGCGGGCTCCCACAGGATCGCAGTCGAGCCAGCTCCAACAGGATCGCAGGACAAGCCAACTCCACAGGATCGCGACACAAGGCCGCTCCACAGGATGAGCGGCGATCTGATCAGACCTTGAGCACCAGCTTGCCGAAGTTCTCACCATTGAACAGCTTCAACAAGGTTTCCGGGAAGGTTTCCAGCCCCTGTACCACATCTTCCTTGCTCTTGACCTTGCCACTGGCCAGCCAGCCCGCGATTTCCTTGGCGGCCTTGCCATAGTTGGCGCTGTGGTCGAAGACGATAAACCCTTCCATGCGCGCGCGGTTCACCAGCAACGCCAGGTAGTTGGCCGGGCCTTTGACCGCTTCCTTGTTGTTGTACTGGCTGATGGCGCCGCAGATGACCACACGGGCCTTGAAGTTGATTCGGCTGAGCACGGCGTCGAGGATGTCACCGCCGACGTTGTCGAAGTACACGTCGACGCCTTTGGGGCATTCGCGCTTGAGGCCGGCGAGGACGTCTTCGGCCTTGTAGTCGATGGTGCCGTCGAAGCCCAGCTCACCCTTGAGGTATTGGCATTTCTGCGCGCCACCGGCAATGCCAACCACACGGCAGCCCTTGAGCTTGGCGATCTGCCCGACGATGCTGCCGACCGCGCCGGCGGCACCGGAGATGACTACGGTATCGCCTTCCTTGGGCTGACCGACTTCGAGTAGGGCGAAGTAGGCGGTCATGCCGGTCATGCCCAAGGCCGAAAGGTAGACGGGCAGGGGCGCGAGGTTGGGGTCGATCTTGTGCAGGCCTTGGGGCTCGCCGACAAAGTAGTCCTGCACGCCGAGTGTGCCGTTGACGTGGTCACCGGCTTTGTAGTCCGGATGATTGGAGGCGATCACTTCGCCGACGCCCAGAGCGCGCATGACCTGGCCCAGGCCTACCGGTGGGATATAGGACTTGCCTTCGTTCATCCAGCCACGCATGGCGGGGTCGAGTGACAAGTAGAGGTTTTTTACCACGACCTCGCCTTCGCCTGGCTCGGCGACGGACACTTCGTCGAAGGTGAAGTCGTCGCGGCGCACGGCACCGACGGGACGTTTGGTGAGGAGGAAGCGGCGGTTGGTCTGGGTCATGATGGACGCTCGAATGGTGGGCAATGACTGTAGATAGTCTGTCAGTGACCAATCGGCAAGGTTCAACGGCCATGGCGAATGGCGAATGATTGATGCCAATGATCTTCTGGCACCCAAATAATCATTTGGACCGATTCAAGCTCAACTACGTG
The DNA here is from genome assembly GCA_023388335.1 of Pseudomonadota bacterium. GTDB lineage: Bacteria > Pseudomonadota > Gammaproteobacteria > Pseudomonadales > Pseudomonadaceae > Aquipseudomonas. Next base: position 2,291 of record JAEWGL010000116.1, read on the forward strand.
GGGAGTTGCTGCCTCCAGCTGCAGCAAGGCGCCGTCAATAACCGCTTCGGTGGCGCGCCTGGAATCGCCACCGACGATGACCCTCTACGCTGACGGTAGTGGGTGGGGCTAGGCGATCAGGTTACCAGCGGCGCGCCAACAGGCCTTTGAGGAACACATCGCGGCGCTCAAGGCGTCCAATGTCCTGATGCTTGCTGATGTCATAGACCCTGGAGAACCTCGCGCGCTCAAGTTCTGGGTAGTTGGCCAACGCCTGTTCGACCAAAGCGTCGTAGTTGGCTTCGGTGATGTACCGATAGACCTCACGGTTATAGAAGAAGCCGAACTGGAAGCCCAGGGTTTCACTCAGAAATGCCGTCGGCACCGAGAAGCTGTTCTCCAGGTCGATGGCCTGTGCCAGGCCGTCGCCCTGCTCGGGCAGCATGACGTTGGCGGCCCACAGGTCCATGTGGACGATCCCCTGTTGGTGCAGCGAATGCAGCAGCTCGAATGCCGCCTCGATCAGCGTGGCGACTTTTTGCGGTTCGGTCCGCAACAGGGTCATGCCGTCGACATGGCCGGTCAGCAGTTGGGTGATAAGGAAAACATCATCGATCAGCCCGAACCGTGAGCGGCTGTAGCCGTAGCCCACCAGGCAAGGTACCCGGGCGCCGCGCTTGTGCGCTTCACTGGTGTTGATCAGCTCTTCGATGGTCCAGTCGTACATGCCATTGCGCTTGGGGTTGCCCCACTGCACGCGTAACTTCTTTTTCAGCGAATCGAGCTGCTGACGCTTGGTGAACAGCGCGCTATGCGGGCAGGCCAGGGGTTCGCTGACCCGCTTTGCGGCAGGTGGCTGGGCGATCAAACGCTCGAAAGCCTGGCAGGTTTGGACGGGTAACTGCGTTTTGAAGTGCAGAACGGCGCGACGGTGTGTAAGTGTGTGCGGAAACTCATCCGTCCAATCTTTGTGCTGCGTTATCACAATTTCCCCAGCTTGGTATCACAGTGCCATCTTCGGGCTTTTAGCAATGTTACACTTGTTCAACACTTTCCCTACAAATTTTACGATTCGTCTTATTCACTTGGGCGGCTGATAGGAGTAGGAGTCAGCCGCTGTATACGCCACCACAGTGACCCAGCCACAAGCCCGCAACCCAGCGCCAGGACCAGGCCGAATACCCACAGCGCGATGCCCGACCCTAACCGGTCGCTGAGCATCCCGGCGGCGACCACCGCCAGGCTGAAGCCGAGGTAGGCCAGTAGGAAGAAACCCCGACTCGGTCGGCCAGGCCGCCCAGGAGCAAAAGCACCGGCAGCACCCCCAGCACGTAGCCGGAAAATGCCATGGCCGTGGCGGCTGCCCCGCGGCCGGAGAGCTCGGCATAGGCGATGTACAGCGGCGCCTGCAGGTTCACCGCCAGGGTGATCAGGCAGAGGGCAAAGGCCAGTCGAGCGGGGGCGTGGTGAATGGGCATGGGGTGACTCTTGTCAGGGCTGCGATGACCGCGAAGCGGACCCAAAATCTGCATTCGTGGTGTGTCAATAAGAGCGGGGCGCAGGTTTTACGAACGCTTCGCGGCCAATCGCATGTCCAGCCAGCTACAGGATGGGCTTGCGCCCGTTAAGGATCGTCAATGTCAGCACCCCCGCCACGATCCCCCAGAACGCCGATCCTATCGAAAACAGGGTCAGGCCCGAGGCGGTGACCATGAAGGTGATCAGCGCCGCCTCCCGCTCTCGGGCTTCGCTCATGGCCACGGTCAGGCCATTCATGATCGAGCCGAACAGCGCCAGGGCGGCGATCGACAGCACCAGCTCTTTGGGCAGCGCGGCGAACAGCGCCGCCAGGGTCGCGCCGAATACGCCGGCAATGCCGTAGAAGATCCCACACCAGACTGCCGCGGTGTAACGCTTGCTTGGGTCTTCATGGGCATGCGGCCCGGTGCAGATGGCGGCGCTGATAGCGGCCAGGTTGATGCCATGGGAGCCAAACGGGGCGAGCAGCAACGAGGCCAAGCCCGTGGTGGAAATCAGGGGCGAAGCGGGCACCTGGTAGCCGTCGGCGCGCAGCACGGCAATGCCTGGCATGTTCTGCGAGGTCATGGCCACTACAAACAGCGGGATGCCAATGCTGATGGTCGCGGCCAGTGAGAAGCTCGGCGTGGTCCAGACCGGCGTCGCCACTTCCAGCCGGAACTCGCTGAAGTCCAACAGGCCGAGGGCACCGGACAATGCCGTGCCCACCACCAGCGCGGCGAGCACGCAGTAGCGCGGCGACAGACGCTTGACCAGCAGGTAGCTGAAGAACATCCCCAGCACCAGCAGGGTACGGTGCTGGGCGGCGACGAAGATCTCGCTGCCGATCTTGAACAGGATACCGGCCAGCAGCGCCGAGGCCAGTGAAGCCGGGATGCGCTTGACCAGGCGTTCGAAACTGCCGGTGAGGCCGCAGATCAGCACCAGCACGGCGCAGGTGATGTAGGCGCCGATGGCCTCGCCATAACTGACCCCGCCAAGGCTGGTGATCAGCAGCGCGGCGCCCGGCGTGGACCAGGCCACGGTCACTGGCGTGCGGTAGCGCAGCGACAGGCCGATGCTGCAGACGGCCATGCCGATCGACAGCGCCCAGATCCACGATGAAATCTGCGCGGTGGTCAGGCCTGCTGCCTGGCCAGCCTGGAACATCAGCACCAGTGAACTGGTATAGCCGGTGAGCATGGCTATGAAGCCTGCAACCACTGCCGAGGGAGAACTGTCAGCCAGCGGGCGCAGACGCGCGGAAGTGGCGTCGGTCATTGGGTCGATCCTTGTACAGATGTAAGCATTTTTTTCAGACTAACGCGCGCGGGCTGGATTTTTGCGGTACAGCAGCGATTGCATTTAGCCGTACAGTCGCCGTCTATGGATGCAAGATGTGCAACTGCATCGGGCGCGATGGGGTACCAGAGTTGGTTTGACCTGAAGGAGTATTCGGCGGTGTATGCCTGGTTGGCGCGGGTGGCCAAAGGGGGGTGAGCGTTGTATGCAGATAGCCAGGCGTGCAAGGCCCCCGTGGGCGCTGGCTTGCCCTGCGATCGGCCGCGAAGCGGTCGCAAGATCTGCACACGCGTTCAGCCTGGCGGACCGCAGATACCGGTTCTACGACCGTTGCGCGGCCGATCGCAGGACAAGCCAGCGCCTACAATCATCAGACCGCCGAGAATCGCTTATCGAGGTAGGCGATGATGGCCTTGGACTCGTACATCCAGGTGGTCTTGCCATCTTCTTCAATGCGCAGACAAGGCACTTTGATGCGGCCGCCGCCTTCAAGCAGGGCCTGGCGATGCTGGGGATCGTGCTTGGCGTCGCGTAGGGCCACGGGCACGTTGAGGCGGTGCAGGGTGCGGCGGGTCTTGACGCAGAAGGGGCAGGCGTGGAACTGATACAGGCTGAGGTTGCGTGCTTGCGCATCAACCTGTGCCTGGGCCGCCGGGTCACGCTTGCGCTTGGCCGGGCGGCTGATCCAGTCGCCGAACACGATGAGCTGGCCGAGGCCGACCCGCAGGGCTTTGACGATCATGGGCAACTCCTGATCTTTCAATGGTGCAGAAAAAAGCCGACCCCGTGGGTCGGCTGCGGGTCCTGGCCGATCATTTGATCAGGCTGAGGAACTCCATGCGGGTAGCGGGGTTCTCACGGAACGCGCCAAGCATCACCGAGGTGACCATGCTCGAATTCTGCTTCTCCACACCGCGCATCATCATGCACATGTGCTTGGCCTCGATGACCACCGCCACACCGACGGCACCGGTCACCTGCTGGATCGCCTCGGCGATCTGGCGGCTCATGTTTTCCTGGATCTGCAGGCGGCGGGCGTACATGTCGACGATCCGCGCTACTTTCGACAGGCCCAGCACCTTGCCGGCAGGCAGGTAGGCCACATGGGCCTTGCCGATGAACGGCAGCATGTGGTGTTCGCACAGCGAATACAGCTCGATATCCCTGACCAGGACCATTTCGCTGTTGTCGGAGCTGAACAGGGCACCGTTGGTGACCTCTTCCAGGGTTTGTTCATAACCGCGGCAAAGGTACTTCATGGCCTTTGCGGCCCGCTTGGGCGTGTCGAGCAGGCCCTCGCGGGAGATATCCTCGCCGAGTTGGCCGAGGATCTCGGTGTAGTTCTGTTCCAGGGACATGGATCTACCTGTGGGGGATTAATCGCAAAGAGGAAGGGTACGGCGGCAACGGCGACGCTGCAAGCCTGGCGTTATTCGTCGCGGCCTTCGAGCATGGTTCGCTTGAGCATCACGTAGACCGCGCCCGTGCCGCCATGGCGCGGCTGGCAAGAGGTAAAGCCGAGCACTTGCGGATGCTGGCGCAACCAGGTGTTGACGTGGCTCTTGATCATCGGCCGCTTGCCGTCCAGGCGCGCCGCCTTGCCGTGGGTGATCCGCACGCAGCGCACTTCCAGCTGGGTGGCTTCGGCAATGAAGGCCCAGAGGGTTTCGCGGGCCCGTTCCACGGTCATGCCGTGCAGGTCGAGGCTGCCTTCGAAGCCGATCTGGCCGAGCTTGAGCTTGCGCAGCTGGGTTTCCTGGACACCGTCGCGTCGCCATTCCAGCGCGTCCTCGGCACCGACATCGATCACGAACTGGTCCGACAGACCGTCGATGACCAACGATTGGTCGGTGCGCAGGGTCGCAGCCTGGCGCAAGCCGGCCAGTTGCTTGCGGTCAGCCTTGGGCTTGCCGGTTTCAGCGCGGTCGTGCTTGATCGGCTTGACGCCCCGCACCTCGCTGCGGAACAGGGAAAAATCGTCGTCTTGCATGCGTGCCTCCACGTGGGCGGCGTAGTTTACGCGACTCCCAGGTGACGTACAGTCCCAGGGTGACCGTGAGGGCCTCTTCGCGGGCAAGCCCGCTCCCACAGGGTTCAGCTAAATCAATGAGTTAGCGTGTGTTCTATGAGGGCGGGCTTGCCCGCGAAGGGGCAGTAGGCCTCCCTCAGTCGTGCTTTTTCATCAGGTGCGGCGAGAGGTTGAGCTCTCGACCCCGACGCAGCCGGATGCGGCTGCGACGCCAGAAGCGCACGCCGAAGTAGAGCATCAGCAGCCCCATCACAAGAAGGATGACCGACAGCGGACGGTTGGCGTTGAGTTCGGCCAGGGCCTCGTAGTTGCCCAGCAGTCCGGCAAAGCCAGCCATGGCCAGCAGGATGCCGAGCGTCGCCAGTAGCGCGGACAGGGCGGCGGCCAGGCGCGCGCCCCAGTTGCGCGGTTGGCGGGGGCGCAAGTGCTTGGCGTTGAAACTATTGGACAGTTTCATCCCGACTTCCTCTGTGCATATGCGAATTCGACCCTGCGCCCGGCCCGCAGGTGCCGCCCGTCTGCCGGGCGGCTGGTCAGTCAGATCAAGCTGGCGGTGGGGGCCACGCAGGCGAAGTTGTCGGCCATGATCGCCATTTCGCACTGCTGGATCTGCGCGGCCGGGATGACCCCGCCTTTGTACGCCAGGTCGCGGGTGGCGCAGGCATCCTCGACCAGGGTGCACCGGTAACCATAGTCCTTGGCGCGGCGCACGGTAGTGCTGACGCTGGAATGGCTCATGAAGCCGCAGAAGATCAGGTCCAGCGGGCCTTTTTCCTGCAGGGTTTCATGCAGTTTGGTGTTCTTGAAGGCATTGGGCATGCGCTTTTCGATGACCACCTCGTCGCCTTGTGGCTCCAGGCCCGGGATGAATTCGCCGCGGCTGCCTTGCGGGTCGAACAGGCCACCCACGGTGCCCAGGTGGCGGACATGAACGATCGGGCGCCCGGCTTTGCGTGCCGCCTCGAGCAGCTTGGCGATGTTGGCCACGGCCTCGTCCATGCCTGACAGCGCCAGCGGACCGCTGAGGTACTCTTTCTGCGCATCGATGATAACCAGGCTGGCTTGGCTCAGCTTGGCCGGCGGGTAGTCGCGACCACTGAGGCGGAACATCGTCGTTGGAACGGACATCAAGGGCTCCTTTGGATAGGGCTTTTGTCGCCTATTGTCCCCTGCCTTGGCGCGGATGTGAATGGTTGACAGTGCAAGCTGCATGATTACTGGCCTGCGGCGGCTGCGCAGGCCTCTTAGGGACCTTTTCCTCGACAAGGGCTGTTAGACTTTCGGACTGTCTTCAAAGGAGTTTCTCGTGATCACATCTCGCCTGCGCACCTTGCGCGACCATATCCGTTGGGCGGTCAGCCGCTTCCATGAGCACGAGCTGTTTTTCGGCCATGGTGCCGACAATGCCTGGGACGAGGCGCGCTTGCTGGTGCTGGGCGCCGTGCACCTGCCCTGGGAAGTCGCCGACAGCTACCTGGACTGCCAGCTCGAGGACGACGAGCGGGTGCGCTTGCAGCACCTGCTCAAGCGCCGCATCGAAGACCGCGTCCCCACCGCCTACCTGATCGGCGAGGCCTGGTTCTGCGGCATGTCGTTCCTGGTCGACGAGCGCGTGCTGGTGCCACGCTCGCCTATCGGCGAACTGATCGAGAAACGCTTTGAGCCGTGGCTGGCTGATGAGCCGGCGCGCATTCTCGACCTGTGCACAGGCTCAGGTTGCATTGGCATCGTCGCGGCCGACGTGTTCCCCGAGGCCGAGGTGGTGCTGGCTGACCTGTCGTTCGACGCGCTCGAGGTGGCCAACCAGAACATCGAGCGTCATGGCCTGGAAGAGCGCGTCTACACCGTGCAGGGTGATGGCTTCGCCAACCTGCCGGGGCAGCGCTTTGACCTGATCCTGTCCAACCCGCCGTACGTGGATGCCGAGGATTTCGCCGACATGCCGGCCGAGTACCAGCACGAACCCGAGCTGGGGCTGGCCTGTGGCAAAGACGGTCTGGACCTGGTGCGGCGCATGCTCGCCGAAGCCGCTGACCACCTGACCCAGAAGGGGTTGCTGATTGTCGAAGTGGGCAATAGCCAGGTGCATGTGGAGTCGCTGTACCCCGAGGTCGACTTCGCCTGGCTGGAGTTCGAGCGCGGCGGGCATGGCGTGTTCATGCTCACCGCCGAGCAGTGCCGCCAGCATCAGGCGTTGTTCGCTTCGCGGGTCTGAGGGGCTTTGGACTGCTGAGCGGTCCATCGCAGCGGTCGTAACCCTGTAACCGCGCTGCATCAGACAGATCGAGGTGGCTGGTTTTACGGCCGCTTCGCAGCCGATCGCGGCGCGAAGCCGCTCCACAGTATTGGGGCATCTGCCGGCCCTAGCCTGCGATCCCTGGGCTAACCCAGGTGCTCTCAAAGCCAGGTGTGAATGACGACAGCCAGGCGGCTCAGTGCGTCGCGATCCAGATCAGCAATCCCGCCTGGAACACCGCAAACGCCACCAGGCAGGTGATGGTAAAGCGCAAGCCGCTGTCTTCACGGCAATACTTGGCCACGCGCTCATCCCGCTCGCGCAGCTGCGCTTCCTTTTCCTGCAGGCTCTGCTCGGCCTGCTGGAGCATGCCGGCGGCTTCGATGATGGCCACTCGCTGCACCTTGTCGGTGTTCCAGCCGGCCTTGAGCTGGCTCACCGGCATCGCGTCGACCTGCGCCTTGAGATGCTGGACATCGGCATACTCGACCACCAGCCCGTGGCTGCCAAGCACGTGGTCACGGCGCAGGCGGGTGTCTTCGTTCAGGGCATCCTTGCTCGGCAGGGCCATGCCTTCGACCTGGTAGTGCGACCACTTGCGCTGGGCCCATTGCACCGCCTGGGCGATCAGGAAGCGGCCCAGGCCGCGGTTCAGCGGCTCGAGCTGCAGGCCGCTGGCGGCGCCGATCCTGACCCGCTGCTCGATGTGGTCGACCCAGACGTCCAGTTGGTTCTGTTCCTTGCGCACCTTTTGGCCTGGCAGGCGGATCTTCAGGCGCAGCAGGCTGTGTTCCTTGTCATGCCGTTCGGCGTAGCCAAACTGCACGAAGCGCAGCGGCCGCGCGCCGCTGCTGCGGTCGGTGGGCAAGGGCGCCAGGCGCAACAGTTGGAAGTGTTCAGGCGCGACGTCGGCCCAGGGCAGGGGGGCGATCTCTGGGTTGTCGGGCGCCTCGGCGGCGGTGGCATCGGTCATCAGGCGTTCCTCGGGCGGGTGCGCGGCAGGCTGTTCAATAGCGGGCATGATTCAGTGCCAGTCAGTCAAGCCATGCAGCGTCTGCACTGGCCTCTTCGCGGGCACGCCCACCCCCACAGGCCAGCCTGCACGCCCGAGAAAGGACCTGACGTGAACACTGTGGGAGCGGGCTTGCCCGCGAAAGAACCAAGGCACATACATGCTGACTGACTGGCACTGGACTCCCAGCGATCAAGTCTTCATCACCGGTTTATCGGCAGCACCGACAAAGACCTGAACCCAACTGCTCAAGCCGACGGTAGGCGCCTGATAAAATCGACAATCTTGGTGCCTAGCTCACTTGCCAGGGGCAATTCGGGATTGTTGTAGCTGTCGCGCTGCTGGCTGATGTTGCGCGGGCTGATGCGCAGCATGTGGTTCATGCCGTCGATCAGCGCCAGCTCCGCGTCCGGCTTGGCACCCTGCAGGCGCTGGGCATCCTCGACTTCCACCTGCACGTCGTTGCGACCCTGGACGATCAGCGCCGGCATCTTGAGTTGCGCAAACGCGCCTGCTGGATCCTGGCGGAAGAGGGAAATCAGGTACGGCTGGACGCTGGGCCGGAACACCTCGCGCAGTGGCCCGGGCACGTCGAGGCTGGTCTGCCCGGCCTGCAGGCGGTCGAGCAACGCATTGCCGCGGAGCAGGTCGGCGGGGCTCAGGCGTTGCGCCAGTTGCTCGCGCAGCACCTGATCCACCGGGCGGCCGCTGCCAGCGAGGGTGATCACGGCACTGGCGCCGGCCTGCTCGGCGGCCAGGCTGGCGATCAGCGCGCCCTCGCTGTGGCCCAGGAGGATCACCGGGCCGAAGCGCGGGTCGGCCTTGAGCTTCTGACCCCAGGCCACGGCATCGGCGACATAGCGCTCGACACTGAGGTCGCGCTCGTCCGGCGTCGCCGCCTGGCTCGCCGCCACCCCGCGTTTGTCGTAGCGCACGCTGGCGATGTGCTGGCGAGCCAGCAGCAGCGCCAGGCGCTTGAGATTGTCGATACGCCCCCCAGCCGGGTTATTGCCGTCCCGGTCGGTGGGCCCCGAGCCGGCAATGATCAGCACCACCGGCGGCGGCGTGTCACCGCGCGGCAACAACAGGCTGCCCTGCAGCGTGCCTTGGCCAGTGTCGAGGCTGATCGGGCGTTGCAACACGGTGGGCGTGGCAGCTTGGGCAAGGCTTGTACAGGTCAGGAAGAGCAGGGCGATGAAGCGCAGCATCATAGGGCCGTCAAGGAGGGAATGCGTGTTGGACTGAACGGGTGTAAGAAGGTTCGCGAGCCCGCGGTCGATCATGCAGCGGCCGGAAAGTCGGTATTTTCGGTGTTCCAGGCAGACTGCGTTCGCAGAGTCTACGACCGCTTCGCGGTCGATCGCAGGACAAGCCAGCTCCTACAGGGCGGTGAGCAGGATAAGCCAGCGCCTCAGGGCGGTGAGCAGGACAAGCCAGCGCCTACACGCCCAACCATGGCGGGTTTTTTGTCTTACTTCCCTCGCATTACGTATACTGCCCGCCTTGTTCAAATCAGGCTGATTCGCGGAGCGTCCTGCATGTCCGGCAATACCTACGGCAAGCTGTTCACTGTCACCACCGCTGGCGAAAGCCATGGCCCGGCGTTGGTCGCCATTGTCGATGGTTGCCCACCGGGGCTGGAGATTTCCCTGGCCGACCTGCAGCACGATCTCGATCGGCGCAAGCCGGGCACCAGCCGGCATACCACCCAGCGCCAGGAAGCGGATGAGGTCGAGATCCTTTCCGGCGTATTCGAAGGCCGCACCACGGGCTGCTCGATCGGTCTGCTGATCCGCAACACCGACCAGAAGTCCAAGGACTATTCGGCGATCAAGGACCTGTTCCGCCCGGCCCACGCCGACTACACCTACCACCACAAGTACGGCACCCGCGACTACCGCGGCGGTGGCCGCAGCTCGGCGCGGGAAACCGCCATGCGCGTGGCCGCTGGTGCCATCGCCAAGAAGTTCCTGGCGACCCAGGGCATCGTCGTGCGCGGCTACATGAGCCAGCTCGGGCCGATCCAGATCCCGTTCAAGACCTGGGACTCGGTAGAAGACAACGCCTTCTTCAGCCCCGACCCGGGCAAGGTGCCGGAGCTCGAGGCCTACATGGATCAGCTGCGCCGTGACCAGGATTCGGTCGGCGCGAAGATCACCGTGGTCGCCGAAGGCGTCATGCCTGGCCTGGGCGAGCCGATCTTCGACCGCTTGGATGCGGAGCTCGCCCATGCGCTGATGAGCATCAACGCCGTCAAGGGCGTGGAGATCGGTGCCGGTTTCGCCAGCGTCGCCCAGCGTGGCACCGAGCACCGTGACGAGCTCACCCCGGAAGGCTTCCTCAGCAACAACGCCGGCGGCATCCTCGGCGGCATTTCTTCCGGCCAGCCGATCGTTGCGCACCTGGCGCTCAAGCCGACCTCGAGCATCACCACCCCGGGTCGCTCGATCGATGTCGAAGGCAACCCGGTCGAGGTGATCACCAAAGGCCGTCACGACCCGTGCGTGGGCATCCGCGCCACGCCGATCGCCGAGGCGATGATGGCCATCGTGCTGATGGACCACCTGCTGCGCCACCGTGGGCAGAACGCCGACGTGCGCGTCGGTACGCCGGTACTGGGTCAACTTTGATCCGGTCCGCCAGCACCCGCGCTACGGCTCGCTGAGCCGTGGCGCCGATCCCTTACTGGCGACTGTCCAGCTTCTACCTGTTCTACTTCGCCTTGCTCGGCGCCACGGCGCCGTTCCTGGCCCTGTACTTCGACCACCTGGGCTTTTCCCCGGCGCGCATCGGCGAGCTGGTGGCCATCCCCATGCTCATGCGTTGCATCGCGCCCAATCTGTGGGGCTGGCTCGGGGATCGCAGCGGCCAGCGGCTGCTGATCGTTCGCCTCGGGGCCTTGGCTACCCTGGCGACCTTCTCGTTGATCTTCGTCAGCAAGAGCTATGCCTGGCTGGCCTTGGTGATGGCCTTGCATGCGTTCTTCTGGCACGCGGTACTGCCGCAGTTCGAGGTGATCACCCTCGCGCACCTGCACGGGCAGACTTCACGCTACAGCCAGGTGCGGCTCTGGGGGTCGATCGGCTTCATTCTCACCGTAGTCGGCCTGGGGCGGCTGTTCGAGTGGCTGAGCCTGGATATCTATCCGGTGGCGCTGGTGGTGATCATGGCCGGCATCGTCGCCGCCAGCCTCTGGGTACCCAACGCGCATCCGGTGGAACAGGCCGAGCGCGCTGGCAGCGGCGGCTTTCTCAAGCAATTGTCCATGCCCGGTATCGCGGCCTTCTATGCCTGCGTGGGGCTGATGCAGCTCAGCCATGGGCCTTACTACACCTTCCTGACCCTGCACCTGGAGCACCTGGGCTATGCCCGCGGTACCATCGGTATGCTCTGGGCGCTGGGGGTGGTGGCCGAGGTGCTGATGTTCCTGGCCATGAGCCGGATCTTTGCCAAGGTCTCGGTGCGCCGGGTGCTGCTGGCCAGTTTCCTGCTGGCAGCGCTGCGCTGGTTGCTGTTGGGCAGTTTTGCCGAGCTGCCGGGCGTGCTGCTGTTCGCCCAGGTGCTGCATGCGGCTACCTTCGGCAGCTTCCATGCCGCGGCCATCGCCTTCGTGCAGTCCAGTTTCGGGGCACGCCAGCAAGGGCAGGGCCAGGCCCTGTATGCGGCGCTGGCCGGTACCGGCGGGGCATTGGGTGCCCTGTACTCGGGCTACAGCTGGAAACTGCTGGGGCCCAACTTCACCTTTGGTATGGCCAGCGTCGCCGCGCTGCTCGCAGCCGTTATCATTGCGACCCGAATGAAAGAAACCAGGACCTCTACCTGATGAGCATTCTCAGCGTTTACCCGATCTCAAGCCCAGACCTGCCGAACAAGGTACTGACCCACCACGATGACATCGCCGCCACCCTGGCCGAGCAGGGCGTGCGGCTTGAGCGTCGGCAGGCCAGCGCTTTCGAGGGCGATGCGATCGCGGCCCATCGTGAGCAAGTCGACGCCCTGATGACCACCAACGGTTACCTGAGCCACGTCGTGCTCAGCCATGAAGGCGAGCATCAGGCACTAGGTCAGGAGCATATTCTGGATGCACAGGAGTTGTGCTGGTTCGTCGCCGGCCGCGGGCAACTGAGCCTGCGCCTGGGCGAGTATGTGTATGTCGTATTGTGCGAGAAGCATGACTTGCTCGTCGTGCCTGCCGGCACCCCGCGTTGGTTCGACCTGGGCGAGCAGCCGCGCTGCATGGCGATCCGGTTGTTCACTACGGCGCAGGGGGGAGTAGGGCGCTTTACCGGTGAGGGTATCGCTGAACGCTTCCCACGCTTGGACGATTGCTAACGTCTGCGCCCGCTCGACAAAGACCGTGCAAGCCGCTCATGACAATCACCCATGCTACAAAGATCGCGGGGCAAACCCGCTCCCACGCAGCATCCGGCACATTGAGTCCGGCACTCGTGAAACGGACTTGCCCCGCGAACGGGTGCCGCGCTCAACGGTAAGTCGGCAGGGCGAAGCGCTGCTGGCTTTGCAACATCGAGATCACGGGCAATTCACTGGCCTGTTCGGCCAAGTCGCGACGGATCGCACTGATCGCCCAGGACAGCTGCTCGGCGCTGTGCAGCTGGACGTAGGACAACACACGACGGGTCACCTTGCCATCAGCGGCGCGCAGGGTCAGCAGCACACCACCATCCGGACGCGGCTGGCTAGTAACCTGGTAGGCGGAGAACACCGAGGCGAATTTTTCCTGAATGAGGTCCATATCAGCTCCTGACTGTAAGTTTGCAGAACATGAACTGATGAGTGCAGCGACCGTGCCAGCTTTTGGCTTTAAGAAATTCCTTTAAAATCAATCTGTTGCGTAAGAAAAAAATCTATAGTCCCGTGCATTGTGCATGGCCGTGCATTTTGCACAGTGCAATTTGCACGGTGGAGCTGGCGTAGCTCATGGCTTCAGCCTTCCAGGCCCATTGATTCTGAACCTTTGACCCGCAGACGGTGCCTGACTAAGACTTGGGCGTACCCACTTTCCAGGAGGTTCCCGATGTCCGACCAACGTCAACCCGCACCCATGACTGAAGATGAAGCCGCGGCTTTTGCCGATGAGGTTTTCGATCGCGCCCGGCGTGGTGATGCCCAGATGCTCGGGCGGCTGCTGGAAAGCGGCCTGACCCCCAACCTGCGCAATCACAAGGGCGATACCTTGCTGATGCTCGCTAGCTACCACGGCCATCATGACGCCGTGAGTGTGCTGCTCGAGCACGGCGCCGATCCACTGCTGGCCAACGACAATGGCCAGTTGCCGATTGCTGGTGCGGCGTTCAAGGGCGACCTGCCGATGATCCAGCTATTGCTCAAGCACGGCGTGGACGTCGACGCCGCTGCGGCGGATGGGCGCACAGCGTTGATGCTGGCGGCCATGTTCAACCGTTTGGACATTCTCGACTATCTGCTCGAGCACGGTGCCGATCCAAGGCATCTCGACGCGCGGGGCGCCAACGCCCTGGACGCGGCCAGGACCATGGGCGCCAGCGATGCCGCCGCCAAGCTCCAGGCGCTGGTCGGCTAACCGCTGCAGGGCTTTTGCGGCTATCCTTGGCGACTTTTTTACCGCCGCAGGGCCCTTTCATGAAAAACCAGTTGCTCGAACTCATTGGCCTCATTGGTGCCGGCTGCATGCGCGAAGAGGACATCGAGCGCGTCGCCACGGAAGCGGCGCAGGCCTACGCCGACCCGGCCGGCTTCCTCGCCGCCAACCCTGACATCAACTACGACGACAGCTTCCCGATTCCGCTGGGTGAATGGGTCGTGGTCGGTAGCCTGCCGGACACCGTGCTATTCCAGGCCGACAGTTACCAGGACCTGTTCGAGCAGATCACGTCTTCCTTCGACAAGAGCATTCCCTTCACCCTCAAGCCCAAGCAGTTGGCCAAGGCCGAGCCGCTGACCGCGCTGAACCGCATCCAAGTGCAGATGAGTGCGCTGAATAAAGAGGCAGGTGGGTATGTGCTGGTGAACTTCAGCCAGTTGCTCGATGACGAGCTGCAGATGGTGATGGTCGGCCAGAACGACCTGGCGCGGGTGCTGGAGCTGAGTGCCGAAGTGGGTATCGCCGCAGCGCCTGCCCTGGAAGCGCTGCGGGTGGCAGTGCACGTCTAGCCGAGTGCGGTGTCGAGGAACATCATCACCCCAAAGCCGCCCATCAGGCCGAGGGTAGCGGCGGTCTGGTGGCCGTTGCGGTGGGTTTCGGGAATCACCTCGTGGGACACCACGAAGATCATTGCCCCGGCTGCCAGGCCCATGCTCACCGGGTAGGCCAGGGCGAAGCCAGTGGAGATGCCCAAGCCGATGACCGCGCCCAGTGGTTCCATCAGCCCTGAGCCGATCGCCACCAGCGCCGCCTTCAGGTTCGACAAGCCCGTGGCCCGCAGCGCCAGGGCAACTGCCAGGCCTTCGGGGATGTCCTGGATGGCGATGGCGCTGGTCAGCGGCAGGCCGATGCTCATGTCACCATTGGTGAAGCTCACGCCGATCGCCATGCCCTCGGGCAGGTTGTGCAGGGTGATCGCCAGCACGAACAGCCAGACCCGGTTGATCCGTTCGGCCTCGGGGCCGCATGGGCCAGTGCTTTCGTGTTCGTGCGGGATGACCCGGTCCAGGCCAAGCATCAGCAAGACGCCCAGGCCCATGCCGAGCACCACGATCAGGGCGGCGGTCGGTCCGTTGCCGGTGATTTCGCGCGCTGCGTCCAGCCCGGGAAGGATCAGCGAGAAGGAACTGGCGGCCAGCATCATCCCGGCGGCAAAGCCGAGCATCACGTCCTGGCTGCGCGCACTGACATCACGCAGCACCACCGCCAGCACTGCGCCCAGCGCCGTGGCGGAAAACCCCGCCAGGCCGCCGAGCATGGCCAGGTGCAGGTTCTGCGCGTGGTCGCCGTTGACCGCATTCCACATGCTCGCCAGCAGCAGCACGACGATCGCCACCAGGCTCAGCCCCAGGCCGGCGCTGACCCAGGGCGTGCTCAAGGCGTGCTGCCACCATGCGCCCCAGAATGAGGAGGATGAAGAGGGGGTGGCGCTTTGTGTGTTGGCAGGGGGCATGCGAACCTCGTCGACTGTGGCATGTTTGCAGTGTATCCATCCCGCTGACCGGCCAGCCAAGATTCCCTCTATGGTCGCTATAGCACGCTATGCTCTGGAGCATATAGGACATGCGGGAGCGGCAGCATGGGTTCCACTTTCAATGGCCTGGTCGGCCTGATCATCCTTGCGTTGGACATCTGGGCGATCCTTAACGTTCTCAAAAGCGGCACCACTGTGGGTCGCAAGATCCTGTGGATCCTGTTGATTCTGGTGTTGCCGGTCATCGGGCTGATCATCTGGGCGATTGCTGGGCCGCGGGGGAATGTGCGGTTCTAGCAGCGGGCAGGGCCATGGCGGGTTCGGTTGCCGCAATACCTTGTGCCTGCCGATACCCGACGCTGCCAAGGTCTACCACTGTGGAGGCTGGGCCATCTCCTACAGGCCCTAACAGGACCGACGGCCGGTAAACCCGCGCCCAACCGTTGGTCGACAAAATTTTCACACCCAATCTCGGACAATCCGCGCCGCGCAATGCTGCGTTCGCCTAATTGTGGTGCCAAGTCCCGACACTTCAGGCACATTACGCCGTTGGCCGATAGCGCCCTCTCGCAAACCCGAATCCTAGGATCTACCCATTCATGGCCTACACGGATGCCTTGAAGCAACGGGGCGTGCCGCGCCCGTTCTCTCCAACCCTCAAATCTCACCTGGCCTACACCTTGCTGTGCGCCCTGGTGATCATGCTGATGCTCAGCCTGGTGCGCCTGGCCCTGCTGATCTACAACAGCGACATGATCGGCGATACGCCGTACTCCACCGTCGCCGAGGGCTTCCTCACCGGCCTGCGCTTCGACCTGCGCGTGGTGGTCTACCTCAGCATTCCGCTGCTGCTGGCGGTGCTGGTGCCGCGGGCAATGGCGGCGCGGGGCGTGTTCCGCCTGTGGCTGACCCTCACCTCGAGCCTGGTGATGTTCCTGGGCATGATGGAACTGGACTTCTACCGCGAGTTCCACCAGCGCCTCAATGGTCTGGTCTTCCAGTACGTCAAGGAAGATCCCAAGACCGTGCTGAGCATGCTCTGGTATGGCTTCCCGGTGGTCCGCTACCTGCTGGCCTGGGTCTTCGGTACCTGGCTGCTGAGCCTGGTGTTCAAGGGCATCGACCGCCTGACCCGCGGCACGAACGCCGCTGGCGTCGGCGCTACCCCTTGGTACAACCGCCTGGCGGTGTTCATGGTCATCCTGCTGGTGGCCGTGGTCGCCGCCCGTGGCACCCTGCGCCAGGGCCCGCCGATGCGTTGGGGGGATGCCTTCACCACCGACTCGAACTTCGTCAACCAGCTGGGCCTCAACGGCACCCTGACCCTGATCGACGCGGCCAAGAGCCGCTTCGGCGAAGACCGCGCCAACATCTGGAAGGCCACCCTCGACCCGGTGGTGGCCCAGCAGAGCGTGCGCGACCTGCTGCTGACCCCCAACGACACCCTGGTCGATGCCGACAGCGCCGCGATCCGCCGCGACTTCAACCCGCCGGCCGACCACAGCCTGCCGATCAAGAACGTCGTGGTGATCCTGATGGAAAGCTTCGCCGGGCACTCGGTGGGGGCCCTGGGCAGCCAACAGAACATTACGCCGTACTTCGACAAGCTGGCCAAGGAAGGTCTGCTGTTCGACCGCTTCTTCTCCAACGGCACCCATACCCACCAGGGCATGTTCGCCACCATGGCCTGCTTCCCCAACCTGCCGGGCTTCGAGTACCTGATGCAGACGCCAGAGGGCGGCCATAAGCTGTCCGGCCTGCCAGCGTTGCTCAGCGCCCGCGACTACGATGATGTTTATGTCTACAACGGCGACTTCGCCTGGGACAACCAGTCCGGGTTCTTCGGCAACCAGGGCATGACCACCTTCATCGGCCGCAACGATTTCGTCAATCCGGTGTTCTCCGACCCGACCTGGGGCGTGTCCGACCAGGACATGTTCGATCGCGCGGCGCAGGAGCTGGCGAAAAACGACGGCAAGAAACCGTTCTACGCCCTGCTGCAGACGCTCTCCAATCACACCCCCTATGCCCTGCCCAAGGATCTGCCGGTAGAGCCCGTTACCGGCCAGGGGCGCCTCGACGAGCACCTCACCGCCATGCGCTACTCCGACTGGGCGCTGGGCAAGTTCTTCGAGCAGGCGCGCCAGCAACCGTACTTCAACGAGACCCTGTTCGTGATCGTTGGTGACCATGGCTTCGGCAACCACCAGCAGGTCACCGAGCTCGACCTCGGCCGCTTCAACGTCCCGCTGCTGCTGATTGCCCCGGGCATCCAGCAGAAGTTCGGTGCGCTGAGCCACACGGTCGGTACCCAGGTCGATATCGTTCCGACCATCATGGGTCGCCTGGGCGGCGAGACCCGCCATCAGTGCTGGGGCCGCGACCTGCTCAACCTGCCGGCCGGTGACCCGGGCGTTGGCATGATCAAGCCCTCGGGCAGCGAGCAGATTGTCGGCCTGGTCCAGGGCGACCGTATCCTGATCGAGTCCAAGGACATGACCCCGCGCCTGTACCGCTACCAGCTGGGTCGCGAGTTCAAGGCCGATCTGATCGAAAGCCCCGACCAGCCCGAGCTGCTGCACAAGCTCGAGGCGTACATCCAGACGGCGACCAAGAGCCTGCTGGACAACACCGCCGGTGTCGTCCACGGCATGCCTGAATAAGCCAAGCCGCCGTATGACGGGGGCTCGCTGGGTGACCGGCGAGCCCTTTTTTATGTCCGCGTGGCAACTCCCTCTGAACATTCACCTTGGGGTAGGGGTCAAGCGTGAACCAGTGTCATTCAACCTGATGTTCTTTGATTGAGGGCGATTCAATGAAAGAGTGGGAAGTCATCTTTGCTGACCAGAAAGGCGAGCCAACCTCGCTGTTGATTTCCTCGGAGCAAGTGCCGAGCGAAGAAGAAGCAGCGCGCGCGATCCGTTCGCAGCTTTTTCCGGTCATGGATGAGCTGGATCTCAACGATTTCCAGGATCGTACCCAATCTCCCACCGCGCGCTGGCTCAAGGAGCAGAACGGCGTGTCCATCACGTCCATTCGCGAAATGCCTTGAACGCGCGCCTGCTGGCGCAGGCTTTGTGCAGACGCTAACCTCAACCCCAGCGTCGGTCTTTTCTGCGGGCCGCGCGCCTTTCCATCGCGTCTTGCATCAGCTCGAGTTGCCTGGCACGTCCGTCGTGCCCGGTAGGTGCGTTGCACCGAAAAGTCTATCCATCGTTATGCCGGAGGACGAATCATGAGCAGCCAGAACGACGACATCAGCAGCAGTGTCCTTCGCCAGATGAAAGCTGGCGGTTTCGATTTCACCCGTATCCATCCGATCGAGTTCTACGCAGTCTTCCCTGATGAGGCCGGAGCCCGCGAAGCGGCGGGGCAGTTCCGCGGTGAGTCGCTCAAAGCCTGGGTAAGCAGGCTCGACGACGGCGCCTGGCACCTGGAATTGAGCAAGGTAATGTACGCCACCTATGGCGGCATCGGGGCGTTCGAGCAGGCATTCGAGGCCGTGATCGAACCCCTCGGTGGCGAGGTCGAGGGATGGGGCGTCAAGCAAGACCGGCTGGTCGCCTGACGCACTCAGGGTTTGCGTGTGGCCATATGCGCCAGGTAGGCGAGCAAGGCATCGAGCTCTTGCTCGCTCAGCACACTTGGCGCAAATCCCGGCATCTTCGCCTGCGGCCACTGCCGCAGGCTCTGCGGATCGCGAATAAAGCGCCGCAAAAAGCCCGGCTGGAAATACTCGGTAGGATTATGAGGCAGGTTCAGGTCCGGCCCAAACTGCGCATCGCCAGCACCGTTGAGGCGATGGCAGGCCAGGCAGTTCTGCTGGAACAGCGCAAAGCCTTGGCGGATCGGGTCGTGCTCGGCCAGGTGCGACGCTGGCAGCAAGGCCGGAAAACGTTCGGCCACCGCCGGCAGGCGCCGAATACTGGTGATTTGGAAGGGCCATTGTTCGGGGCGGATATGGCTGGTTTCTGGGTCGGTCCAGACCAGGTAGAAGGGCCCAGCACCAGGTTTGTCCTTGCCCAGCGTCGGCCAGGGATGGGCAGGATCTTCGATGGCCAGCCAGGCACGCGCGGGGCCTTCGCGCAGCAACGGGCCGGCGGGCATCTCGGCGGCAAAGCCATCCAGCGCCACGGCCTGCAGGTGATCGCTGGTGCGTACGCCTTCGAGCAGGACGGCCAGCGGCACGGCGCGGTAGTGCATGGGCCGCTTGTAGGTCACGTCCTGCTCGATACGAATGTTCTGGGCCTGCGGGTGCGTGAGCAATGCCTCGGTCTGCCACTGGCGGTTGCTATCACCCAGTTCAAGGGTCAGCTGCGCCGCGAATGCAGGCAGGCAAAGCGAAGTGAGCAGCAGAATGAAGCCGTGGCGCATGGGTAATCTCCAACCATCAGGGTCGGCAGGTTACCGGTGTGCGGCCTGACTGTGCCACAGGCACTTCAACCGAACAGGCGCGTGAGGTTCGGTAGAATCAACAGCAGCGTCGTGGCAAATAGAATGAGCCCTGCCTGACGAAATTTGGGATGTTTGAACATGGCTGACCGCCTTCTTGTTGTTATTCCTGAATGCCCGTTGGCTTCCTTGTCGTGATGCGGGTCGATCGCAACGGCGCTCGCGCACGCCTGTCCTGCAGCCTCGTAAGTGTGGATATACAACCAACAGTAGGGTGAACGTTATCCATGTTTGAGAACTCTTTGTTCTTAATATGGCTTTCGAAAACGCTGACGGTTATGAGGCAATGAGCCATAGCTCAACGATCCCTCCAGCTAGAGGGGCGCGCCCATCCCGGGCGCCAATGTACCCTTGGCGACCGTTCGTCAGCGCACCCCACTTGCTTGTATGGTCCTTTCGCGGCAGGCTTTACAAGGTAATCCCGTCAATGTCGTTCAGGACTATCCCTATGTCGTTACGCATCTGCATCCTGGAAACCGATGTCCTGCGACCGGAGCTCGCCGAGCAGTACCAGGGCTATGGAAGGATGTTCGAACAGTTGTTCTCCCGCCAGCCCATCGCTGCCGAGTTTCGCGTGTACAACGTGATGAATGGCGAATACCCGGACGAACAGGAAGTCTTCGATGCCTATTTAGTGACTGGCAGCAAGGCCGATTCGTTCGGTTCCGATCCCTGGATCGAGACCCTCAAGGCCTATCTGCTGACCCGCTTCGAGCGCGGTGACAAGCTACTGGGCGTGTGTTTTGGTCACCAATTGCTGGCACTGCTGCTCGGCGGCAAGGCTGAGCGCGCAAGCCAGGGCTGGGGCGTGGGCATCCACCGTTACCGACTGGCGGCGCACGCGCCCTGGATGGACCCGAACGTGGCCGAACTGACCCTGTTGATCAGCCATCAGGACCAGGTCACCGCACTGCCCGAAGAGGCCACGGTGATCGCCTCCAGTGATTTCTGCCCTTTCGCGGCCTATCACATCCGCGATCAGGTGCTGTGTTTCCAGGGCCATCCGGAGTTCGTCCACGACTATTCGCGCGCGTTGCTCGATGCACGGCACGAGTATCTGGGGGACCAGGTGTACCAGAACGCCCTGGCAAGTCTTGAGCAGGGGCATCAGGGGGATCTGGTGGGGGAATGGATGATGCGGTTTGTCGGGCACTCGGCGAAGGCAAACGTCGCCTGAGTGCATAGCCGCGTGGGCGTTGCGTTGCGAGCGATGGGGCATCGTCTTTGAGTGGGGCTGCGTAGCAGCCCCGGAAACCCTAAAGCCACCCCGAACGCTTGAAACTGACAAACAGCGCCGTGCATCCCGTGGCAATCACCCCGAGCACGGCGTAATACCCGTAGTGCCATCCCAGCTCCGGCATGTTCTGGAAATTCATTCCGTAGATCCCCGCCACCGCGGTCGGAAAGGCAAGAATCGCCGCCCACGCCGCGAATTTGCGCTGCAGGATGCTTTGTCGGGACGACTCCAGCAACATGCCGATCTCGATGGTCTGGCTGGCAATGTCGCGGATGCTGGCCAGGTCCTCCATCTGGCGGGTGACGTGGATCTGCACATCGCGAAAATATGGGCGCATGTTCTTGTCGATGAAGGGAAAGCTCAGGCGCTGCAATTCTTCGCTGATTTCCACCATGGGCGCCACGTAGCGGCGCAGGCGCAGGATATCGCGACGCAGGCTGTGCAGGTGCTGGACATCCTCCTCCGTCAGCGAGGCGCTGAGCACGCTCCTCTCCAATGCCTCGATCTCGTCGTGAATGGCTTCGCTTACCGGTTGATAGTTCTCGGTGACGAAGTCGAGCAGGGCGTACAACACGAAATCCTCACCGTGTTCGAGCAGCAGCGGACGAGCCTCGCAGCGCTGGCGCACCAGGGCATAGGATTTGGAGTGGCCATTGCGGCAGGTGATGATGTAGCCGTTACCCGCGAAGATGTGCGTCTCGATGAATTCCAGCCGGCCTTCATGGCGCACCGGCGAATAAGTGACGATGAACAGCGCGTCGCCGAAGGTTTCAAGCTTTGGCCGGCTGTGCTTCTCCAGTGCGTCTTCGATCGCCAGCTCGTGCAGGTTGAACTGGCGTTGCAGGCTGGACAGCTCCTCGGCGTTGGGCTCTTCAAGGCCGATCCAGACGAAGTGCCCCGGCTTGCGAGCCCACTCGCTGCCTTCGTCGATGCTGATGTTGGTGACCTTTCTACCGGCGCTGTACACCGCCGCTGCCACGACTCGACCCATGGTAGTTCGCTTCTTCGGTTGCTCACGCCCCACAGCTTGGTCTGTGTGGCGGCAGAGAGCAACCGTTCAGCCGCGCGTCAGCTCGTTTTCCATGCGCTCGATGCAGTGTTGCATCTGCGTGCGGCACTGTTCGACCAGCGCGGGAATGTCCTGCTGGCTCAGCCCGGCGGTGGCAATCGGTGGCAATGAGCGGACGATCACCTGGCGGCGGCGCCAGCTGTTCAGGCTCAGGCGGTGGGCGTAGCGGCTGACGCACACCGGCACGATGGGCACGCCCGCCTCGATGGCCATGTGAAAGGCGCCTTTCTTGAAGGCCAGCAGCTGTTCGCCGGGATTGCGCGTGCCTTCGGGAAAGATCCAGATCGAGGTGTCGTCGCGCAGGATCCGCGTGGTGGTCTGTAGCGCCCGGCGCGCCTGGTAGGCATTGCCGCGGTCGACCAGCACGTTGCCGCCAAGCCAGAACAGCTGGCCGAAGAGCGGGATCCAGCCCAGGCTTTTCTTGCCGATGGCCACGGTGCGCCGCGGTACCACATGGCCTAGCACGAACAGGTCGAAGTTGGATTGGTGATTGGCAACGATCACGCAGCCCGGCGGCTGGTCTGATAACGGGCCGACCTCGGCCTTGACCTGCAGGCGCAACAGCCAGGTCGCCGGCAAACTGTAGAGACGGGCGAAGAGACGGCTGTTATCCGGATTGAAAGGGCGCAGCAGGCCGAGCACCAGGCCCAGCACGCCGACCAATAAAAAATGCAGCCCCAAAAGCAGCATGCGAATCAGGTAAAGCATGATACGGCTCACACCAGACAGTCGCGGCGCAGTGTACGGCTGTGCACTCAAGGGGGCAACGCTGGGAAGCAGTCCAGGCCCGTGGGAAAGGGCCTGGGAGCCGGGGGAAGTTCAGGCCAGGTGTTCCTGATCGCGGCGGATCGCCTCGTCTAGGTTGTCCAGCAGCGCCTTGCGCACCTTAAGCTTGGTGTTCTTGTGGGCGAGCATGTTGATTTTCTTCAGCTCCCGCGCGGTGGCCAGGGCTGTCTCCTGCAGTTGCTCGGCCGGGACCACCTTGTCGAGGAAGCCGGCGTCGAGGGCACCTTGCGGGTCGAAGATTTCGGCATTGATGACTGAGCGGTGGAAGGCCGAGCGGCGCAGGCGGTCGCGGGCCAGTTCGATGCCCGCGTGGTGCATGGTCATGCCGATCTGCACTTCGTTCAGGCAGATCTTGTAGGGGCCATCGACACCAATGCTGTAATCGGACGACAGCAGCAGGAACGCCCCTTTGGCCACGGCATTGCCGGGGCAGGCCACTATCACCGGGAAGGGGTGCGAGAGCAGGCGTCGGGCCAGGGTTGAGCCGGCGGTGACCAGGCTGACCGCTTCCCTTGGACCGGAGGTCATCACCTTGAGGTCGTAGCCACCGGAGAGAATGCCGGGTTGACCGGTGATGATCACCACCGCGCGGTCCTGCTCGGCGCGGTCCAGGGCAGCGTTGAACGCGGTGATGACGTCCGGCGAGATGGCGTTGACCTTGCCGTTGTTCAAGGTCAGGGTGGCGATGCCGTCTTCGGCGTGATAGGTAATGAGCTCGCTCATGACAGAGTCCTTTAGGTGGCGTGGTGCTGACGTTACTGAGGCCTCGCCGCCAGGTAAAGCACCAAGGCTGACTGGCCGGTCAGCCATCGGCCGCCATGCCTTGCGTGGCGGGGGCCGGGTGCTGGCTGCTGCACAAGCGCGGGATCGTTTGGCAGCATCGCCTTGTGTGCCGGGGGTTTTTGCCGTATTGGCTTAAGCGCATGAAAATTCTGAAAAAAACCTTTGCCATCTGAAAAGCTTTCGACTACATTAGCGCGCCTCGACAGGCTGAATAGCTTGGAGAGATCCGGTGAAGTGTCCGAGTGGCTGAAGGAGCACGCCTGGAAAGTGTGTATACAGGAAACTGTATCAAGGGTTCGAATCCCTTCTTCACCGCCACATTCCAACAGAACCCCCGTACTGAAAGGTACGGGGGTTTTTGTTGTGCGGCTGAAAATACTGCCTCTGCAGAAAGATGCTGTAGGTCAGCTAAATCAAAGCGTTAGCGTTTGTTCTATGAGGGCCCGCCCAGCCCGCTGGGCTGCGCTGTCGCGCAGAGAACAAGGCCTGCAAGCGCGGCGCCAGTCCACCCTAATGTGGGAGCGGCCTTGTGCCGCGATCGGCCGCGCAGCGCCCTGGACACCCTCGGTGCAAGGCAGACACATTCGCCGCTACACCCAGCATTCAGCCCTGCCTCAGAAACTCACCGAAGCCGACAACCGTGCCGTGCGCGGTGCGCCCTGGAACAGGTAGTTGTCACCCAGGTATTCCCCCACATCCCGCCAGTAACGCTTGTCGAACACGTTGTCGACGGTCAGGCGCAGCACCGTGTCGTAACCGGCGATACGCGTGCGGTAGCGGCTGCCGAGATCGAACACGGTATAGCCGCCAGCCTGCACGCCCCCTGCCTGGTCGGCATACTTGCTGGCGCTGTAGCGGGCGCCGCCGAGCAGGGCCAGGCCTGGGATCGGCAGGCTGTAGTCGGCCTGCACGGCGGCTCTGAAGTTCGGCACGTTGAGCGCCTGGTGACCTTCATAGGCAGGTGTGCCGCTGCCCTTGACCTGTGCACGAAGGGCCGCGGCACTGGCCTGGACCTGCAGCCGCGAGGTCACCCAGCCGCTGGCGCCGAGCTCGAGCCCGGTGTTCTTCTGCTGGCCTTGCTGTACGTAGGTCAAGCTGCCGTCTGCACCCGGTCGCGCGTATTGATAGGCCTGGCGGATCTGGAACAGCGCTGCGCTCAGGCTCAGGCCCTGCCAGTCTCGCTTGATGCCCAGCTCCAGCTGGCGCGACAGCGTCGGGGCGAGGATCTGGGCCGCGTTGCTGGCAAACCAGGGCGCCGTGCCACCCGCCGAGAGGCCTTTGCTGTAGCTGGCATAGAGGGTAGTGTCGGGGCGGGGCTTGTAGATCAGTGCGGCGTTGGGCAGCAACTGGTAATCGCGGGTATGGCGGCCAGCGGTGCCGGTCTCGTCCCAGGTCTTTTCGTCCAGACGCACTTCACGGGCGCCGATAACCGTCTGCCAACGCTCGTTGAAGCTGACGCGATCACTGATGAACAGGCCGTATTGGCGGCTGTCGAGGCGGCGGGTGCTGGCACCGATGCCGCGCTCGGACGGCGCTACCACCGGAGCATCGGCGTCGATGTTGCCACTGCCTACCCACTCGTTGTAGTAGGGCCGCTGGTCCAGCGTGCGCCGTTGGGCGCTGGCACCCACCGTCAGGTCATGGCCCACGCCAAGGGCGTCGAAGCGGCCGTTCAGGCTCGCCTGGGTCTCGTCGACGCGGCGGGTGTCGTTGGGGCTGCGGAAGTCATAGATGTCATAGTCGCCTTGCGGGCTGAAGTAGTTCGGTACCGCGGCGTCGGCGCAACTGGCCGCGCCATAGCAGCCCCAGGCGAATGCACTGTAGTCATCGATCACCACCTTGCTGCGCGATGCGCTAAGGCCCCCGGTCCAGGCGTCGCTGAAGCGGTACTCGAAGCGCCCGCCCAGGTTCAGCGAATCGATCTGCACCGGCTTGGCCCAGGGCTGGTAGGCCAGGCGGTCCTCGGGATCGACCCCATGGGGCAGGGCGGTGCCGCCGAGCAGCTGGTAGCCGGGCACCGAGCGCTGCTCGCGCTGCTGGTACTCGATGTCCAGCTGCAGGCTGGCATCGGGGTTGATCTGCCAGTCGAAAGCCAGGGAGGCGAAGTCGCGCTTGCCATCGGCGTGCTCGACATAGCTGCGGATAGCTTCATGAGCCAGGTTGGCGCGCAGGCCGAACTGGCGCTCGCTGCCGAACCAGCCGCCCAGGTCGGCGGCGACGTAGCGCTCGCCCTGGGCGTTGCTCGCGACGCTCAGGCTGCGCACGTCTTCGGGACGTTTGGTCACGTAGTTGACCAGGCCTCCAGGTTCGGCAACGCCGCTCTGCAGCCCGGACAAGCCTTTGAGCAACTCCACCTGCTGCTTGTTCTCCAGCGCCACGTTCTGTTCGCCAGCGATGGTCTGGCCATTGACCTTGTAGCTGTTGGCGGCATTGAGTTCGAAGCCGCGCACATTGACGTTCTCGTAGTAGCCGATCGGGGCATAGCTCTCGCCCACCGAGGCGTCGCTCTGCAGCACTTCGCTGAGCATGCGCACCTGGCGGTCCTGCAGCAGTGGCGCGCTGAACACGCTGATCGATGCCGGGCTGTCAAGCAACGGTGCCGGCTGCAATCCGCCGACGCTGGCCTCGCGCACTTGATAGCCGTCATCGCCATAGACCTCCGATACCTGCAATGGGTCGAGGGTAACGGCGTCTTGGGCCAGACCATGGGTGCCGTGCAGGGCCAGGCTCAGGCCGAGCAGGCTCAGGGGCAGGCAGGGGCGGGGCGGGGTCATGCAGAAGCGCCTTGAACGGACGCCAGCCGCTTGCGTT
Source organism: Pseudomonadota bacterium (assembly GCA_023388335.1). Classification (GTDB taxonomy): domain Bacteria; phylum Pseudomonadota; class Gammaproteobacteria; order Pseudomonadales; family Pseudomonadaceae; genus Aquipseudomonas. The sequence continues at coordinate 28,623 of JAEWGL010000116.1, forward strand.
CGGCCAACCCCCACACCAGCAGTGCCACCGCACCGATCACCAGGCCGGCGGTGACGATGCCCGGCCAGCCGTGATGCTGGAACAGCTGGGTACCAAGCAACGAGCCCAGGGCGCCGCCGATGAAGTAGCAGGTGATGTAGCCGGCATTGAGGCGAGTGCGTGCCTCCGGACGCAGGGCGATCACCGCGTTCTGGTTGCTGACGTGGACCAGCTGCACCGCCAGGTCGAGCAGCAGCACGCCGACCAGCAGCGCTACCAGCGAATGCTGTGCGAAGCCCAGCGGTACCCAGGACAACAGCAGGGCCACCAGGCCGACGCTGGTCCCCAGCGAACCCTTGCCGCGGTCGGCCAGGCGCCCGGCCCAGTTGGCCGAGAGCGCGCCCGCGGCACCGGCCAGGCCGAACAGGCCGATCACTGCATCGGAATACTGGTACGGCTCGCGGGCGAGAAGAAACGCCAGCGGCGTCCAGAACAACCCAAACAGGCTGAACGCCAGCAGCCCCAGTAGCGAGCGCAGGCGCAGCACCGGCTCCTGGACGAACAGACGGAACACCGAGCCGATCAGCGCCGGGTACTTCAGTCCGGCGTGCTGACGGTGCTCTGGCAGGCTGCGGTACAGGGCGATGGCGCAAAGGGCCATCAACGCTGCGGCCAGCAGGTAGATACTGCGCCAGCCGCCCAGTTCGGCCATGAAGCCTGCGGCGGTCCGCGCCAGCAGAATCCCCAGCAACAGGCCGCTCATCAGCGTGCCGACGGCGCGGCCGCGCTGGTCCGGAGCGCTGAGCGCCGCGGCCATGGGCACCAGCACCTGCGCTACCACCGAGAACAACCCGGTCAGCACCGTGCCCAGCAACAGCCAGGGCAGGCTGGGAGAGACGGCGCTGATCAGCAGCCCCAGCGTGGCGATGGCGGTCATGCTGACGATCAACCGGCGTTGCTCGAACAGATCGCCTAGCGGCGCCAGCAGCAGCAGGCCTGCGCCGTAGCTCAACTGCGCGGCGATGACGATACTGCCGGCAGTGGCCGTGCTCAGGCCGAAGTATTCGGCGATGCTGTGCAGCAAGGGTTGCGCGTAGTAATTACTGGCCACGGCCAGGCCGGTGGCGGTGGCCATCAGCAGGATCAGAGCACGGCTCAAGGGCGGGGTAGGCATGGGTGTCTCGTTAGGCAAGTAGTGGTCTAAAGAATCGGTAAAGTGCAGGCAGGGCGCCAATCCCTGTAGTGACGTTCACACCACGCCAACCACCACCTGCACCTGCGTCACCCCAGCCAACACCAGGCTGACGTCATCGTCCTGGACCTTGCCCAGCAACTGCTGGCCCAGCGGTGAGCGTGGCGTGATGACGGTGACCTGCCGATCGCCTTCGCCAATCTTCAGGCCGGCAGCTTCGGGGCCGAGGAACAGCAGGCGCTGGCGACCGTGCGGGTCCTCAAGGGTCACCAGGTTGCTGACCTGGATGCCCCGCGCCGGATCATAGTCACGCACCCGCAACTGCTGGTACGCCAGCAACGCCTGGCGAATTTCCGCGGCGCGGCGCGCCTGGCCGGTGGCGAGGTAGGAGGCCTCAAGGCCCAGGGTGTCGTATTTGTTCTCGGCGATGTTTTCTTCGGCGGTGGCCGTCTCGTAGGCGGTCTGGGCGGCACGGCGAAGCACTTCGACATCGTGTTCGAGGGTCTGGACGATACGCTGCAGCAGCTCGGCCTTGTTCATGGTCGGTAACAGTACTCGAGGACGTTGGCCTGGCTCTTGTCAGTCGGCGCATTGCGATTCTGCTGCAGCCAGAACTGACACGTGGGGTTGCCGAGGTTGCGCGGGTTGCGCTGGGCGGCTTCGGCGGCCTGCTGGTCTTGTTGCTGTTGCAGGATGGCATTGTAGCGGTCGAACATCTCGGCCTGGGCGTCGGACGCTGGCGCGGGCATGCTGGCGGACGGGACAACGGCCTGGGCCACCGGCCGTACTTGCTCGGGCCACAGGCGCCAGGCCAGCCAAAGGCTCAAGGCGATGGCCACGGCGCCGAGCCAGAGGCCCAGGGCCACGCAGAGGATCAGCTGCAGGGGCTTGAAGGCAATCTTCAGTGGACGTTGGCGGGGCATGGCGCGGCCTCCTTGGCAGGGCAGGGCGCCATTGTCGCATGGGTGGCGGTTTTTTTCGGCCCCGGCGCTTTCGTCAACGAGCGTTTATCCGCAGAATCGGCGGTTTTTGGGTGTGGCGCGAGGGCTTGGCATGAAAACCACCTGGGATATCTTCTGCTCGGTCGTCGACAACTATGGCGACATCGGCGTGACCTGGCGCCTGGCGCGGCAGCTGGTGGCCGAGCATGACCTGGCCGTGCGCTTGTGGGTGGACGACCTTGCGGCCTTCGTGCGCCTGTGCCCGCAGGCCGATGTCCAAGCCGCGCAGCAGTGGCAACAGGGCGTCGAGGTGCGTCGGTGGCCCGCGCCCTGGCAGGCGGCCACGCCCGCCGACGTGGTGATCGGCGCCTTTGCCTGCCAACTGCCGGCCACCTACATCGACGCCATGCGCGCCCGGCCTGCGCCGCCGCTGTGGCTGAATCTGGAATACCTCAGCGCCGAGGACTGGGTCGAGGGTTGCCACGGGTTGCCGTCGCCCCAGGCCAATGGCTTGCGCAAGGTGTTCTTCTTTCCTGGCTTCACCGAGAAGACCGGCGGCCTGTTGCGCGAAGGCTCGCTGCTGGCGCGGCGGGCGGCATTCGAGCAGGACCCCGCGGCGCGCGCGGCGTTCTTGCAGGGCCTGGGTGTCCAGCCGCAAGCCCATGCGCGGCTGATTTCGCTGTTCGCCTACGAGAACCCGCAGCTGGGAACCTGGCTCGATGCCCTGGCCGCTGACAGCTGCGCTACGCACTTGTTGGTCCCGGAAGGGCGCGTCCTTGGCGATGTCGGCGCCTGGTTGGGCGAAACGGCGCTGACGCCGGGCGCAGTGCACCTGCGCGGCGCGCTGACCGTGCAGATTCTGCCGTTCGTCAGCCAGGACGACTACGACCGGCTGCTCTGGTGCTGTGATTTCAACGCCGTGCGCGGCGAGGACTCCTTCGTGCGGGCGCAGTGGGCGGGACGGCCGATGCTCTGGCATATCTACATCCAGGAAGAGAACGCCCACTGGGAAAAACTCGAGGCGTTTCTCGCCCACTATCGCCAGGGTTTGTCAGCTTCCGCCGCGGCGGCGCTGCTCGGCCTGTGGCGTGCCTGGAACATGGACCGCGACATGGCCATGGCCTGGCAGGGGGCCTTGGCGCACTGGGATGAACTGCAGCAGCATGCCCGCCAATGGTGCGCGCGCCAGGCCGCTCGGCCGGACCTTGCCATGGCGCTGGTACAGTTTTACCGAAATTGGATATGATACGCGGCCTCGATTTTTGTAAATCCATCCAAATTCGGATATCCCGTATGAAAACTGGTAAAGAACTCAAACCCGGTACCGTGATCCGTATCGACAACGATCCTTGGCTGATTCAGAAAGCTGAATTCACCAAGTCGGGCCGTAACAGCGCGATCATGAAGACCAAGCTGAAGAACCTGCTGACCGGCTACAAGACTGAAACCGTATACGGTGCGGACGACAAGCTGGACGACGTGATCCTGGATCGCAAAGAAGCGACCCTGTCGTTCATCAGTGGTGACACCTACACCTTCATGGACACCACCGACTACACCATGTACGAACTGAACGCCGAGGATATCGAAGCTGTTCTGCCGTTCATCGAAGAAGGCATGACCGACGTCTGCGAAGCGGTGTTCTTCGAAGAGCGCCTGGTTTCGGTTGATCTGCCGACCACCATCGTACGTCAGGTCGACTACACCGAAGGTTCCGCTCGCGGTGACACTTCGGGCAAGGTCATGAAGCCTGCCAAACTGAAGAACGGCACCGAGCTGAGCGTTGCCGACTTCATCGAGATCGGCGACTGGATCGAGATCGACACCCGCGAAGGCGGTTCGTACAAAGGTCGCGCCAAGGTCTAATCCTGCGCTGCCTGTCAAAACCCGGCCATGGCCGGGTTTTTTTTTGGTGCGCCCGGCAGGGCGCATTCGCTAAGGAGTGAAAGTCCCCTGCACACCCGGCAAGGGGAAGTGCTAGCCAGAGGCAAGGGTTTCGCGGGCGACTGCGAGTCTGAAGGAAGCCCGAGGCAAATCGCTGGCCTGACGAATAGGAAGCGGATACGAGGCGGCTTGGCGGGGTAAGTAGTCCGTAATCTGCAAAGCCCACTACTTGCACAGAGCGCCATGACGTAGATCCGACAGGCATAAGCGGGAAAGTGGATGCGCAATACCCGGGGAGATCTGCACGGTTGCCCGCCAGGGCTACCGGCACCGTGAGGTGCCGGGACGACTGTGCAGAAGTCAGCAGAGGGCATAGTAGGTCGCGAGACTGAAGGCCTGAACGATTAATACCGAGAGTAGGACAGCCGATCTCGACAACCCACGATGACGCAGAAGCTCCCAATATGGGAGGCCTGCCTGCCATGGCCGGACGGAATCCGGTAGGAAGCCCGCTAGGTGCTGAGGGGATTGCGGCGACGGCTGGGCGAACGAAATCGGAGGACTACCGGCTCATGGAGCAGGTGGTCGAACCCAGCAACATGCGACGAGCATACAAGCGCGTTCTTAAGAACCGAGGCGCAGCCGGTGTTGACCGCCTGACGGTCGAGAAACTGAAGGACTGGCTGGTAATTCACTGGTCAAGTGTGAAGGCGGCATTGCTGAACGATCGTTACTTGCCACGAGCGGTGCGCCGAGTGGACATTCCTAAGCCTGATGGCGGGATCAGAACACTTGGCGTTCCCACAGTGCTGGATCGACTCATTCAGCAGGCGCTCCATCAAGTACTGCA
>JAEWGL010000206.1 GCA_023388335.1 Pseudomonadota bacterium
AAATGTGGGAGCGGCCTTGTGCCGCGATGCGCCGCGCGATCTGAAGAGCGCCATCACACTCAAGGCATGCACCCGGCAGCCATAACGCAACCTAAAGCCAGCCCTCAGCAGCCCATGGAAATGACCGCGGCCAGTCAATGCGCGTCCGCGGTCCAAGGGGGAGAGGTTACTGCTGCAACACGGTTGCCATGTTGGCATTGCCGAACTGGCTGATGGTCGCGCTCATGTTGGCGCCGCTCTGGTCGACCAGGGCCTGGTTGTGATTGCCGCCTTGGGTCACGTAGGCGACGTTGACGCCGTCGGTCTGCTTGATGGTGGCCTCGTTGCCGCTGCCATACAGCTGCCAGGTGTAGCTTTGGTTGCCGGTGCCGGACTGCTCGAGGGTAACGGTGTTGCCGCTACCGGCACTGCTGCCGGTGGCGTAGTTGTCGGTCCCACGCTGGTCGGCGATCAGCAGGTTGTCGGTGCCGTTCTGCTCGAAGTACAGCTCGTTGTTGCTGTCGACCTGGTTGGTCTGCATCTGGTTGCCGGTGCCTTTCTGGTTTAGCCGGGCCAGTTGCGCGACGCCGTCCTGGGTCAGGTTGACGCTGTTGGCGACGCCGGTCTGGCTGATCTCGGCACGCTGGCTGCTGCCAAACTGACCGCCTGCCTTGTCGCCTTTCCAGTTGCTGGCCATGATCTTGTTGGCGTTGCCAACCGTGCTGATGCTTAAGGTGTGGTTGTCACCGGTCTGGTAGGTGAAGTGCAGGTTGTCCTTGCCGTCCTGGGTGATGCTGGTGATCGACTGCTGGGTTTCGTACTGGTCGGACCAGGTGGCGTTGCGCTGTCCGTTCTGCACCAGCACCGCCGTGTTGTCGCTGCCGAAGCTCTGGTCGACGATGGCTTCGTTGACCTGCCCGTACTGGGTCACGGTGGCTTGGCTGTCGGCCTGGCTGTCCTGCCAGACTTCCACCGAGTTGCCGATGCCGTTCTGGTTGATGCCGATGGTGCCGCCCTGGCCGTCGCGCTGGTCGCCGTAGGCCCAGTTGGCATCGCCGTCCTGGTAGATCTCGATCTGGCCGTTCTCGTGGCCGATATGTTCGGCGGCGCTGAAGTTGTCGTTACCCCACTGCACGCTCAAGGCGCGGTTGTCGGAACCGCTGTAAAGCTGCTCGATGTTCGCTTCGTTGCGCTGGCCGCTCTGTAGGGTGGTGGCCTGGGCCGCTGTCTGGCTGTCCTGGTAGACGAACGAGAAGTTGCCGGTGCCCTGCTGGGCCTGCCGGGCCTGGCTCTCGTAACCCAGCGACTGGCTGGCGTGGGTATTGTTGGCGCTGCCGCGCTGCACCTGGTTGATGCTGCTGCCTTGCTCGCCAATTTGCTCGGCGTAACCGGCGTTGTACTGGCCATTGGCAGTCTGCTGGATCTGGCTGGTGCTGAAATCCTGCACGGCCAGATGGTTGTTGCCTGCGCCGGTCTGGTTCTGCGCGGCGGTGGCGTTGGGCGAGGCCGACTGCTGGACCTCGGCGATGTTCTCATTACCTACTTGGTTCTGGGTCGAGACGCTGTCGTCGGCCATGACCTGGCCGGCAAGGGCCAGGACAATGGCGGCGCTTAAGGGAGCGAGCTTGAACATGGTGATGCCTCCAGGTTTAGCGGTATTGGGTGATCTGTACGTGCTGGCCGCTGCCGGCCTGGGTCACGGCGCTCGTAAGCCCTGTGCCCGTTTGCTCGATGCTGGCGGAGTTGCCGTTGCCGATCTGCTCGATCTGCGCGCGGTTGCTGCCACCGCGCTGACTGATCGAAGCGGTGTTGCCATGGCCCTGCTGGCTGATCGAGGCCATCAGGTCACTGCCTTGCTGCAGGATGAACGCCTCCTGCGCGCTGCCAGCCTGGACGATCCGGCCCAGCAGGGCCTGGCCGTCCTGTCTTAGGGCGGCACGGTTGCCCGTGCCTTGCTGCTCGATCACCGCCTGCTGACCTCTGCCAGCAAGCAGCAGGGTAAGGGTGATGGGCTCGCCCAGGTCGATGCCGATGGCCAGGTCGCCGTTATCCATCAGGTCGTCGGCCTGGGCGAGCGGGCCTGCCAGGGCAAGGCTGAGCAGCAAAGCGTATCGGCGTTTCATGGCGCTCTCCCGTGCCTATTGCACATTGACCGGCACGCTGCGCACGGTGCCCTGGCTGCTGAGGATGGTCGCCGTCGGTGCCGAGTTCGGGACCACCGTGGTGCTGTTGCTGACCGTCAGGCGCCAGCGTCCGGTCACCGGAACCGTGGTGGTACCCAGGGTCACCAGGCCGGTTGGCGTGGTGACCTGCACCGTGATGGTGTTGCCGGTGGTGACCGACGAAGTACCGCTGAAATCCCAGTTGTAGCGGTTGTTGGAACGCGCCGTGACGCTGGCGGCGGTCACCGCGAAGGTTTCCTGGGCCGGCCGTGGCGACACCTGCACGGTGACGGTGGCCGGTGTGGACAGCGCACCGAGGGCATCCCGCACGATGTAGGTGAAGGTGGTGGTGAAGGCCGCCGTGACCGTTGCCGGTGGCGTGTAGGTGACCTGGCTGCCGTCGGTGCTGACCGTGCCGCGGCCGGCGGGAGGCTGGGTCACGCTGGCCACGGTCAGCGGCAGGTTGCCCTCAAGGTCAGTGTCGTTGGCCAGTACGTCGATCACCAGCGGCGCGCCGAGGGTGGCGACCGTCTCGGCGACAGCGGTCGGTGCCTGGTTCGGCGCGACGTTGATGGTCACCGTGGCCGGTTCCGACTTCAGGCCCTTGCTGTCGGCGGCGCGGTAGCTGAAGCTCGCGACCAGCGACGAGGTAGCGCCAGGCGGTGGGGTATAGATCACCCCGCTGCTGCCGTTGAGCACCACCGAACCCAGGCCGGTACCAGGCTGGGTAAGGTCGGTGATGGTCAGCGGCACATGGCCATCTGGGTCGCTGTCGTTAGCCAGCAGGCTAAGGGTCAGCGGGACGCCGACACTGGTGCTGCCGACGTCGGCCTGGGCCACGGGCGGCCGGTTCTCGGCTTCGACCGGCGCATTGCCGACCACCACCACCGGTTCCGTATCGCTGCCGCCGGCGGCGGACTTGACCGTGACGGTGGCCGGAGGCTGGGTCAGGTCATTGACCGTCAGGCTTTGCAGGGTGCCGGACTTGGTCAGGCGGCCGTAGCCCTGGGCGACCAGGTCAGGGATCCGCACTTCGTCACTGGAACTGGCCTCGATCACCAGCCGTTTGTTGGGCCAGTCGTAGCGCGCGGTACGCACCTTGACCACGTCGTTGAGCTTGCTCGACAGCGCGGTCGGCCGGGTGCCACCGGTGGCACTGCTGGCAGTGACCACGACTACCGCAGGCGGCGGGGCGCTGCCCAGCTGCTGGGTGAAGAACAGGCCATTGTTGTCGGCCAGCAGGTTGAACTGACAAGGCGAGGGCGGCGTGCCGATCAGCGCCAGGCCGTTGCGCATGCACAGGTTGGCAGTGTTCGGGGCCTTGGCGAAGACTTCGACGCGAGTGCCATGGGCGTTGCGCTGGTAACTGGCGCGCTGCAGTTCCACCGGGGTCTGGGCACGCGGGTCGAGGACCTTGCCGGAGACGGTGAACGTGTTGGTCTGGATGGTCCCGGCAGGGCCTTGGATGCGTACGAAGTTGGTGTTGAACGGACTGCCGGTCACCGCTTCGACCAGGTTCGGGTCGCCGACGAAGGTTTCGCTGGCGCCGGTGTCTGGGTTGATCTCGGTGTACGGGCCGTTGACGCTGCGCAGGAACGGACCGACGTTACCGTTGAGCACGCCGCTGAAGTCGCCCGGAGCTCCGATGCCGATGTCGCGGGTCATGTTGATCGCGCGCCGGCCGGTGCCGGTGACGTTGATCCGCTCCACGCCGTAGGGGTGGGTGATGGTATACAGACCCGGCGTCGGAATCGTGGCGCGGATGCGGATGCGGGCGAAGCTTTGCTGGTCGCCGTCGACCGGGTTCTCGGCGGCGAAGGCCGCTTCGATGCCGGCGACATAGACTTCCAGGGCGTAGTTCTGGCCGGCGGCGGGAATCTCGGTCTCGGCCAGGAACCAGAACATCTCCGGCGGCCAGTTGTCCGGGAACACCAGGGGCAGGTTGTCGTCGTAGATGCCCGGCTCGGGCAGCAGGGGGCACATATAGGCCGGTGCACCCGGGCCGCCAGGGGCCCTTGAGCTGGTGGCCCGCGACTGGCAGAGCTCCATGGACAATTCGTTGGCGTCCTTGTACCACATCGGGTAGCGCCCGGTGGCCAGGGTGTAGGGACCAGGATCGACCGCGGTGAGGCCGGCCCAGGCGGTGCCGGTCAGGGTGAAAGTGAGCCCGGCGGCCAATAGCGCCCGGCGTGGCCAATTGTTCATGCTGCCTCCTTGAAGGCTGAGCCTTTGACTGTTCATGGCACCAGCACCACGTCTTCGCTGTCGCTGCCGCCATTGGCACTGGTCACCTGGACCGTGGCCGGCGGGATCGGCGAGAGCCCGGTGGTCAATGTCTTCACCGCACCCGTGCCGCTGAGGCTGCCGATGGCCGCGCCGTTACCGGTACGGGCATTGAGCGCGGGCGGGCTGACTTCGTCGCTGGTGCTGGCGACCAGGGTCAGCTGGCCGCTGGCCAGGCTGTACTCGGCACGCTGGATGGTCACAAGATCGGTGAGCGCGAGGCTGGTGCTGGTCGTGGCGCTGCTGGGGATCGCCAGGTGGTTGTCGGCAGTGACCTGCAAGGTTGCCGGCAGGCTTGGGTTGAGGGCCGACTGGGCGTACCAGGCGCCGGTGCTGTTGGCTTCGGTCAGGGCCAGGTTGGGCGTCTGGCTGACCAGCCCGACGGTGGCCGGCGCCGGTGGCGCCATGACGAAGACGTCCTGCTGGGCACGCAGGTCGCCGTCTTCGGTGTGCCGCGAGTAGGTGCTGCGCAAGGGGATCAGCGGGGTCGGGCGGACCACGTCGGAAAGCTTGCCGGAGATCGAGAACAGCTCGGTGCGCAGGTCGATGCCATTGGGCCCCTCGATGCGCACGAAGTTGGTGTTGAACGGGCTGCCGGTGACCGGCTCGTTCAGGTTGGGGTCGCCGATATAGCGCTCGCTGGCACCGCTGGCCGGATTGGTTTCGGTATAGGGGCCGTTGACGCTGCGCAGGAACGGACCGACGTCGCCGCGCAGGGCGCCGTTGTAGGTCTTGGGTGAGCCGATACCGATGTCGCGGGTCATGTTGATCGCCCGCCGGCCGCCGGCCGGGACATCGAATACATCGACGCCATAGGGGTGGGTGACGACGTAGGTGCCGGCTACCGGCACATCGACGCGGATGCGCACCCGGGCGAAACTGATCTGGTCACCGTCGATCGGCTCCTCGACGTTGAAGGCCGCCTCGATGGCGGTGCCAAAGTCCAGGTCGATGCCGCGGGCAGCGTCGACGATCGAGGCATCGGCGGTGAACCAGAAGGTTTCGTCCGGGAAGTTCTGCGGAAACTGGATCGGCTGGGTATCGTCGAACACCCCCGGGTTCGGCGTCAGGGTGCACATGTACGAGGGGGCCCCCGGTGCACCAGGGGCTCTGGAGCTGACCGCCTTGGACAGGCAGAGGTCCAGGACCCGACCGTGGGTGTCTTGGTACCAGGCGGCGAAATGGCCGTTTTCGGGAAGGTAGGGCCCAGGGTCGACATCGTACAGCGCGGCCTGCGCCGGCACCTGGAGTAGGCTGGCGAAAATCGCAAGGGCCAGTGGATGGGGTGTTGGTCGGTGCATGAGAAATCCCTCTTGCAAACGGGCCCATGGACTTGGGGCGTCTGAGCAGGCTTGGGCAACATCCGTACCAGCTTACGAAAACCACGCTGCAGGCCTTGCGCTGCAAGGCCTGCAGCTATTGAAAAGCATTTTCTGCGCGGCGCTGGAAGCGGGCGAGCAGCCCCAGGGTTGGGGGCGAGTGGGGGCGGATCGCGGGCAGACCTCCTGCTGGCCCCAGCTTTGGGCTATACCTTGCAAGTCGATGACTCGGAGTCACTCATGGTCCTTGCACCCCACTCAGACCTGCTGCCCTCGGCTGAACCTGGCAACGCGCGCAAACCGTTCAACCTGCTGCGCTGGTATGCCTGGGTGAGCCTGGCGATCATCCTGTCGGTGGCTGTGGCCCTGGGATTGATTTCGAGCCGCTTCGTCATCAACGAGAGCGTCGAACGCGACGCGCTGCTCACCGCCCAGTTCATCCAGTCGATCGCCGACGCCGAAGTGCGCCATGTGTCCATTCCCGACGTGCGCAGCATGGGCGAGTTGCTCGACCCGCGTACTGACCGGGCCATGCCGGACGTTGACCCCGACGCCCGGCGCAAGGCCCGTGGCGAGTTTCTCGACCATGTCGCCCACCTGCCGGACGTACTGCTGGCCAACATTTATGCCCCGGACCGCACCGTAATCTGGTCGAGCAATCCGGCACTGACCGGCAAGGCCATCGATTCTGACGACGACCTGGAACGGGCCTTCGAGTACAAGATGCGGGTGTCGGCCAGCTACCACGATTTCGATGATGCGCGCAGCGAACAGAAGTTCGTGACGCCGCCCAAGCAGCTGTTCATCGAGAACTACATTCCGCTGTTCGATAGCGACGGCGAGCGGGTCACGGCAATGGTCGAGATCTACAAGGAACCCCATGACCTGATCATGCGTATCGAGCACGGTTTGCTGATGATCTGGCTGGCCATCGCGCTCGGCGCTGCGTTGGTCTATGTCGGGCTATACGGCATCATGCGTCGGGCCGCGCGGCTGCTGGAGGTGCAGCAGAAAAAGCTGATCAACAACGAGACCTTCGTAGCCTTGGGCGAGATGTCTTCGGCGGTGGCCCACAGCCTGCGCAACCCATTGGCCAGCATCCGCTCCAGCGCTGAGCTGGCCCAGGCGTTCGACGAGGGCCCTGCGCAGAAGAACATCAACGACATCATCAGCCAGGTCGACCGCATGTCGCACTGGGTACGGCAATTGCTGCAGTCACTGCGCCCGCTCAACGAAGACGCGGTGCCGGTGGACCTGCCCTTGGCGTTGCAGGAGAGCCTGCAGGCCTATGCCATGCCGTTGCTGCGCGGTGGGGTGCAGCTGGAGCTGGAGAAGCTGCCAGCGGTTCAGGTGCTGGGCCAACCGGTGCTGCTGGGGCAGATCTTCAACAGCCTGATAGCCAATGCCCTGGAGGCGATGGAGCAGGGCGGTTGCCTGCGTGTCGAGGTGGTCCGCCAGGATCGCCGCTCCCTGACCTTGCGCCTGACCGACACGGGCAAGGGCATGAGCGAGCAGCAGCAGCGCATGGCCTTTCGCCCCTTCTTCACCACCAAACAGGGTGGATTGGGCGTCGGATTGATGCTGGTCAAACGGATCATGGAACGCTTTGGCGGGTCGATCCGCGTGAGCAGCCAACAGGGCACGGGGACCAGCGTGCTATTGAGCTTCCGCCTGGCACGGCAAGCTCAGGGCGCATGAGCCGTACGGGCTGCAATGAGGCTTTGCGCACTTCATTGCTGCAT
>JAEWGL010000215.1 GCA_023388335.1 Pseudomonadota bacterium
ACGTTCAGGTGCATGATCGGCCGCACCAGCAGCCCCTTGGCCTGGGCCCGCCGGTGGATGCGCTCGGCGATGTTCACCGCATCATCGAACAACGCCTTGCTGGCTTTATCCGCCACGAACTCGACGCAGGCCATCAGCTTCAGGCAGCGCACATCCCCCACCAGCGGCAGGTCGCGCAAACTGAGCAGTCGCTGCTCCAGGTAAGCGCCAACATCATTGACGTGCGCCAGCAGGTTCTCCCGTTCGATGATTTCGATGTTCTTCAGCGCCGCGGTACAGCACACCGGGTGACCGCTGTAGGTGAAACCGTGGGTGAAGCAGCGGCCCTTGCCCGGCTCGGCAATCACCTGCCAGATGCGTTCGGAGAAGATGCACGCCCCCAGCGGCAGGTAGGCCGAGGTCAGGCCCTTGGCGGTGGTGATGATGTCCGGCTGCACGCCGAACAGTTCCTCACTGGCGAAGAAGGTACCCAGGCGACCGAACGAGGTCACCACCTCGTCGGCGACGAACAGGATGTCGTAGGACTGGCACACCTGCCACATGCGCAGGAAGTAGCCCTTGGGCGGGATGATCACCCCGCCCGACCCCATGATCGGCTCGGCGAAGAACGCCGCGACGTTGTCGGGGCCCAGGGAGAGGATCTTGTCCTCGAACTCGGCCACCAGAAAGTCGAGGAACTCGGCCTCATCCATGCCGTGTGGGGCGCGATACGGGTTGGGGTTGGACACATGGTGGATCAGCGGGTGTGGGTAGTCGAACTCCGGCACCCGGTCGGCAGCCTTGTTACCGATCGACATCGTCAGGGTGGTGGAGCCGTGGTAAGCATTGTAGCGGGCGATGATGTGCTTCTTGCGCGGCTTGCCGCGGCAGTTCTGGTAGTACTGGATCAGGCGGTAGGCGGTGTCCACCGCGGTGGAGCCGCCGGTAGTGAGGAACACGTGGTCGAGGTCGCCCGGAGCCAGTTGCGCGAGCTTCTGGCACAGTTGGATGGCTACGTTGTTGGCCATGTCGGAGAACGGGTTGGAATAGGCCAGCTGGCGCACCTGGTCGGCGATGGCCAGGGCCATTTCCTCACGGCCCAGGCCAATGTTGGTGCACCACATGCCGCCCACCGCATCGAGGAAACGGTTGCCCTCGGTGTCGCGGATGTAGGCGCCCTCCCCGGCAACGATATTCAGCGCGCCCTGCGCGCGATGCTCGTCGAACACGTGGTAGCCGTGCATGTAATGGGCCTTGTCGGCCTCTACCAGTGCATCCTGGGTGAAAGTCGAGGCGAAAGCGTTGCTTGGCGTTGCCATGGGCAGCTCCTTGCGGATTGGGACGAAGAGGTTGAATCAGAAGCCGGCCTTGACCGTGCTCCAGAGCCGGGTGATGGCGCGCATGTCCTTGGGCGCCTGGGTCTTCTGGGCGAACAGGCGTTGGCGGGTCGCATCATCGGGGTAGATCGCCAGGTTGTCGCGGATGCCCGCTTGCACCAGGGGCGTGGCCGCGGCATTGCTGTTGGCGTAGTGGATATAGTTGGTCACCTGGGCCATGGTCTGCGGCTGCAACAGGAATTCGATGAAGCGGTGGGCGTTGGCCGCGTGGGGCGCATCCTTGGGCAGGTACAGGTTGTCAAACCAGATCAGCGAGCCTTCCTTGGGGATGAAGAAGTCCAACGTGATGGCCTTGTTCGCCTCTTCGGCGCGGGCCTGGGCGGTGGCGTAGTCGCCGGACCAGGTCAGGGCCAGGCACACGTCGCCGTTGGGCAGGCTGGTGAGGTAGTTCACCGAATCGAATTTCTTGATGTAGGGGCGCACGTTCAGCAGCAGCTTTTCGGCGGCCTTGAGGTCGGCGGGGGCGGCACTGTGCGGGTCCTTGCCCAGGTACTGCAGGGCCAGGGGGATCACCTCGCTGGGCGCGTCCATCAGGGTGACGCCGCAATCGGCGAAGCGCGAGACAATCTCGGGGTCGAACAGCATGGCCAACGAGCCGATCGGAGCGTCGGGCATGCGTTCCTTGATCTTGTCGACGTTGTAGGTCACGCCGGAGCTGCCCCAGGTGTAGGGCGCCGAGAACTTCAGGCCTGGGTCGTAGCCTTGCAGCTCATCGACCACCTTGGCATCGAGGTTGTGCCAACTGGGCAGTTGATGCTTGTCCAGGGGCTGAAACACCCCGGCCTGGATCAGCGGCGGCACCAGGGAAGCATTGAGCATGACCAGGTCGTAGCCGGAGCGGCCGGTCAGCAGCTTGGTCTGCACGGTTTCGTAACCATCGAAGGTGTCGTAGATCACCTTGATGCCGGTGGCCTTCTCGAAATCGGCCAGAGTGGTTTCGCCAATATAATCGGTCCAGTTGTACAGTCGCAGCGTATTGCCTGTTCCTGCCTCTGTTGCCAGCGTGGCCGTGGCGGCGGACGCCAGCAACAGACTGCCAATCACCTTCAGTGCCTTGCCCATAGCAACTCCAGCGTGTGACTGCTCGGGATGAGCCGGTGGGCCTACTATCGGGAGATTCTGTCTGGCGGAACATACCCCGAATGTGTGGGGTAGCAGTGGAACAGGTTCCAAAGGCCGCCTCAGGTCAACGGATACAGTGCCTCGTCGAACTGCGACAACTTCGGAAACGCCAGCGGCAGGTCATCGGACAGCTGCTCCAAGCGCTGCTGATAAGCGTGCAGGAAGCCCTTGCGCGCCTCATCGCTGATGTAAGGCACGTGCCAGGCCACGAACGGCGGCAGCACCTCGAAGCCGACATAGGCCAGGGTGCCACGCAGGATCGGCCGCAGCATGTCCTCCAGCGGCCCGTGGATCGCCCCTTCCCCGAACATGTGCTCACGCCCGCCGAGGGTCACGGTGACCAATGCCTTCTTGCCCCCCAACCCGCCCTGGTCGTAGAAGCGCTTGCCGCCATAGCACACGCCAGAGACCAGCACCCGGTCGATCCAGCCCTTGAGCATGGCCGGGGCGGAGAACCAGAAGATCGGGAAGTTGAGCACCAGCAGGTCGGCCCACAGCAGTTTATCCAGCTCCTGCTGGATGTCGGGGGCGATGGAGCCACCCTTGACCCCCAGCCGTTGCTCCAGGGCATAGACCAGGTAATCGGGATTCTCCCGGGAGCCGAAGTCCTCCGCGCTGGCCACCGGGTTCCAGCCCATGGCGTACAGGTCGCTGACCTGCACCTGGTGGCCCTGAGCCTGGAAGGTTGCCACAGCCTGGTCGCGCAGGGCGGCGGTGAAGGATTGCGGCTCGGGGTGAGCGTGGACGATCAGTACGTTCATGAAGGTTGTCCTTGCACAGTTTGCAGGTTGGATTGCCCGGCCCGGCGGGCCAGCAGGCGGTCGAGCCAGTCGGGGTCCATTTCCGGCTCGGAGGAGAACAGCAGCCCGGTGTAGTCGCGGTACGGCGGCGCGAAGATGGCCTCACGGCTGCCGTGGTCGACCACCCGGCCGCGCTGCATCACCATCACTTCGTCGGCGATGGCGCGTACCGTGGCCACGTCGTGGGTGATGAACAGGTAGGCCACGCCCAGCTGCCGCTGGATGCGGTCGAGCAGCTTGAGTACGCCTTCAGCCACCAGTTGATCGAGGGCTGAAGTGACTTCGTCGCAGATGATCAACTGCGGTTCGGCGGCCAGCGCCCGGGCAATGCAAATGCGCTGCTTCTGCCCACCGGACAGCTCGAGGGGCTGACGCTCCATGTACGTGGCCGGGTCCAGCTCGATCATCTCCAGCAGTTCGGCCACGCGCTGGCGCAGGGCCTTGCCCTTGAGGCCTAGGTAGAAGGTCAGCGGGCGACCGAGGATATCGATGATGCGCTGGCGTGGGTTCAGCGCGGTGTCGGGGATCTGGTAGATCATCTGGATGCGCCGCAACTGCTCCTTGCTGCGCTGGCGGTAGTCCGCCGGCAGCACCTCGCCGTCGTACAGCACCTGCCCGGCGCTGGCCGGCAGCAGGCCAGTGATCAGCCGTGCGGTGGTGCTCTTGCCGCTGCCGGACTCGCCGATCACCGCCAGGGTCTGGCCAGGGTGCAGCTTGAGCGACACATCGTGCAGCACGGGCTGTTCGCCATAACTGGCGCAGGCCTGGCGTACCTCAAGCAGCGGCCGTGCCTGGGTCGGGCAGGGTTTGGGTTCGGTGTGGAAGCTGCGCACGGCCCACAGCGAGCGGGTGTAGTCCTGGCGGGGTGCATCGAGCATGGTCCGGGTCTGGGCCTCCTCGACCAGGCTGCCATGGCGCAGCACCATGATGCGGTCGGCGATCTGCGCCACCAGCGCCAGGTCGTGGCTGATGTACAATGCCGCGCTGCCGTAGGTGCGCACCGCGTCGCGGATGGCCGTGAGTACCTCGATCTGGGTGGTGACATCCAGCGCGGTGGTCGGCTCGTCGAAGACGATCAGGTCCGGGTGGCAGGCCATGGCCATGGCGGTCATCACCCGCTGCAACTGGCCACCGGAGACCTGGTGGGGGTAGCGCTGGCCGATGCGCTCCGGGTCCGGCAGGCGCAGCACCCGATACAATTCCACCGCCTCGGCCTCGGCCCGGGCACGGTCGATGCCGCCGTTGTTCACGGCGGTCTCGATGTGCTGGTCGATCAATCGGTGAGCCGGGTTGAATGATGCCGCGGCGCTCTGTGCCACATAGGCGATGCGCAGGCCGCGCAGGCGCCGCAAGGTCTGCGGGGCGGCGCCGACCAGCTCCTGGCCGTCGAAGCGCACCGAGCCGCCACTGATCCGGCACCCGTCACGCACATAGCCCATGGCCGCCAGGCCCAGGGTCGACTTGCCCGCCCCCGACTCGCCGATCAGTCCCAGCACCTCGCCGCGGGCAAGGGTCAGGTCGATGCCCTTGATCAGTGGGTGCCAGGCATCGTCGTGGTGGCCGTCGATGCGCAGGTCACGTATTTCCAGCAATGGCTTACTCATGCTCAGCACTCCTTGAGGCCACTGGACTTGTGCAGCACCCAGTCCACGACGAAATTCACGCTGACGGTAATCAGCGCCACGGCCAAGGCCGGCAACAGCGGGCTGATATCACCGAAGGTGATCAGCACCGCGTTATCACGCACCATGCTGCCCCAGTCGGCGGTCGGCGGCTGAATGCCCAGGCCGAGGAACGACAGCGCGCTGATGAACAGGAAGACAAAGCAGAAGCGCAGACCGAACTCGGCGATCAATGGCGCCGCGGCATTGGGCAGCACTTCGCGGCTGACCAGCCACCACAGCCCTTCCCCTCGCAGGCGCGCCGCCTCGACGAAGTCCTGCACCACCACGGTCATCGCCACCGCCCGCGCCAGGCGAAACACCCGGGTGGCGTCCAGCAGCGCGATCACCAGTACCAGCGAGGTGGCTGTGGTACCAACCACGCTGAGGATCAGCAAGGCGAAGATCAGCTGCGGGATGGCCATGAGGATGTCCACCAGACGCGACAGGCTCTGGTCGACCCAGCCGCCCTTGATCGCCGCCACCAGGCCATAGAAGCCGCCCACGGCAAAGGCCAGGGTGGTGGTCAGGAAGGCGATGCCCAGGGTGTTGCGGGCGCCGTAGACCAGGCGGCTGAACATGTCGCGGCCGAGGTTGTCGGTGCCCAGCAGGAACTGCCCGCCCCAGGGCGCGAAGCCCTCGCCGACCACCTCGGTCTCGCCGAACGGCGCCAGCAGCGGCGCAAACAGCGCCACCAAGGCATACAACAGGATCACCAGCAGGCCGAACTTGGCGCTCAGCGGCGCGCGCTGCACTTGCTTGAACAGGCTCATCGGCTACCCCTTCGGATGCATCAGGCGCGGATTGCTGGCAATCGACAGCACATCGGCGGTGGTGTTGAGCAGGATGTAGGTGGCGGCGAAGATCAGGCTACAGGCCTGAACCACTGGGATGTCGCGCTTGGCCACCGAATCCACCAGCAACTGGCCCAGGCCTGGGTAGACGAACACCACCTCGACCACCACCACGCCAACCACCAGGTACGCCAGGTTCAGCGCCACCACGTTGATGATCGGCGCCAGGGCATTGGGCAAGGCATGACGGAAGATGATCCGCGCTGGCGAGATGCCCTTGAGCCGGGCCATCTCGATGTACGGGCTGGCCAGCAGGTTGATCAGCGAGGCGCCGGTCATGCGCATCATCTGCGCCACCACCACCAGGGCCAAGGTCAGCACTGGCAGCAACGAACGTTCCAGGACCTCGCCCAAGGAGGCGTCCGGTGCCAGGTTGGAGATGCTCGGCAACCAGGCCAGCTTCACTGCGAACACCAGGATCAGAATGTAGGCGACAAAGAACTCAGGGAACGACACCGCGGTCAGGGCGCTGGTGTTGAGCAACCGGTCGAACCAGCTGTTGCGGTACAACGCCGCGAGCATGCCCAACAGCAGTGCCAGGGGCACCGACACCAGCGCCGCCAGCAGCGCCAGGCTGAAGGTATTGCCCAGGCGCGTGCCGATCAGTTCGGCGATCGGACGCTGGTTGGCCAGGGACACGCCCAGGTCGCCCTGCAGCAGTTGCCAGGCCCAGTGGCCGAAGCGGCTCAGCGCTGGCATGTCCAGGCCCAGCTGGGCCCGCAGCGCGGCCACGGTTTCCGGGGTAGCGGCCTGGCCGAGCATGGCCTGGGCGACATCGCCGGGTAGCATGCCGACGGCCAGGAAGATGATCACCGAGACCGCCAGCAGCGATACCAGGCCCAGGGCCAGGCGTCGCGCAAGTAATGAACCAAGACTATTCACCGTAGGCTCCTCAAGCAGGGACGACGT
Source organism: Pseudomonadota bacterium (assembly GCA_023388335.1). Classification (GTDB taxonomy): domain Bacteria; phylum Pseudomonadota; class Gammaproteobacteria; order Pseudomonadales; family Pseudomonadaceae; genus Aquipseudomonas. The sequence goes on from JAEWGL010000215.1 coordinate 6,723, forward strand.
AAGGG
>JAEWGL010000003.1 GCA_023388335.1 Pseudomonadota bacterium
AAGTAGTTGAAGCCGATGTCGTACAGCGTGGCGCTGGAGGCGAACGAGGAGATGTGACCACCCAGGTCCGAGTCCTTCAGGTTGGTGCGCATGACCATCGCCAGGGCGTTCCAGCGAACCAGCGAGCGAATGCGGCGTTCCATGAACAGGTCGCCAGGCATGCGTGCTTCGTGGGTGACAGGGATGGTGTTGCGGTATGGCGTGGTGATCGCATACGGCAGCTGAGAGCCACTGCGGGTGGCCAGCTCGCCCATGCGGGTCATCAGGTAGTGAGCGCGGTCTTCGCCTTCTTTGTCGAGAACCGACTCCAAGGCGTCCAGCCATTCCTGGGTTTCGACGGGATCGAGGTCTTGCATGGCTTGCTCCAGGGCGGAAAGGCTTCCAGAATCGGTTGCCTGAGTTTGCGACTGGCCTTTTGGGCAGACGTCATGAATTCTTGGATTACCGGAGTGTGACCCGGCGCCGTGTAGTTTTACTACAAATGCGTCGGCATTTCATGCTTTTGCGCTGACGGGGTAGTAGTAAAACTACAGAAAAGCGGCTTGTGGCCGCCATACGGGTTGTGGGGAAAAACGATACCGGTGGTGGAAAACAAACTCATCGAAGGTGATTATTGATGTTTGCTGCCAGCGTAATGCGATTTTCAGCTATTTATAACTTTTGTACGACAGTCCAACCGTGGTCCGGTACCTGTTTGACCGCGTCAACCTCCTTCCTACTCGCCGATCAAGGATAGACCATGCGCCTGCCTTTGCCGCTCGATCTGCCCGTCGCTCTTCAACCGCTGGTCGCCCGCAACGAGCATGCCTTGCGCGAGGCGCTGGGCGCCCATCCGGATCTGGACTTGGACCTTTGGAGCGCTGAGCAGCGCGCGCAGTTCAATCAGGTCAGCGCGGCCAGTGAGTTTGTCCTGGACCAGGCCGTGCGCGAGCCGGCGATGCTCTTCGAACTGCTGGCCAGCGGTGAAATGGCGCGTGCGCTGGCCCCAGGCGAGCTGTGCGCCCAAGTAACTGCCGCCGTCCAAGCGGCGCAGAGCGAGGATGAGCTGGCGCGCAACCTGCGGCGCGCGCGCAACCGCCAGCAGGTGCGGATCATCTGGCGCGACCTGACCCGCCAGGCTGACCTGCGCGAAACCTGCCGCGATCTCTCTGACTTGGCCGATGCCGCCATCGATCAGGCCTATCGGTGGTTGTACCCGCGCCATTGCCAGCAGTTCGGCACGCCGATCGGCCACCGTAGCGGCCAGCCGCAGCACCTGGTGGTGCTGGGCATGGGCAAGCTGGGCGCGGTGGAGCTGAACCTTTCGTCCGACATCGACCTGATCTTCGCCTTTCCCGAGGGTGGCGAGACCGAAGGGGTCAAGCGTTCGCTGGACAACCAGGAGTTCTTCACCCGCCTGGGCCAGCGGTTGATCAAGGCGCTGGACCCAGTGACCGTGGACGGCTTCGTGTTCCGCGTCGACATGCGCCTGCGCCCCTACGGGTCTTCTGGCGCCCTGGTACTCAGCTTCAACGCCCTTGAGCATTACTACCAGGACCAGGGGCGCGACTGGGAGCGCTACGCCATGATCAAGGCCCGCGTGGTGGCCGGTGACCAGGAAGCGGGCGCCCAGCTGCAGGAGATGCTTCGCCCGTTCGTCTATCGGCGCTACCTGGACTTCTCGGCCATCGAGGCGCTGCGCACCATGAAGCAGCTGATCCAGCAGGAAGTCCGGCGCAAGGGCATGGCGGAGAACATCAAGCTTGGCGCTGGCGGCATCCGCGAGGTGGAGTTCATCGCCCAGGCATTCCAGCTGATCCACGGTGGGCGTGACCTGAGCCTGCAGCAGCGGCCTTTGCTCAAGGTCCTGGCGACCCTCGAAGGCCAAGGCTACTTACCGCCGGCGGTGATCGCCGAGCTGCGCGAGGGCTACCAGTTTCTGCGCTACACCGAGCACGCCATCCAGGCCATCGCCGACCGCCAGACCCAGATGCTGCCGGACGACGCTACGGACCGGGCGCGCATTGCCTATATGTTAGGTTTTGCCGACTGGGACAGCTTCCACGCCCAATTGATGCACTGGCGTGGGCGCATCGACTGGCATTTCCGCCAGGTCATCGCCGACCCCGACGAAGACGAGAGCGAAGACGGCGAACTGGTGGTCGGCGGCGAATGGTCGCCGCTGTGGGAGCAGGCCCAGGATGAAGAGGTCGCCTGCCGGCAGTTGCAGGAGGCCGGATTTGCCGATGCCGCCAAGGCCTTGCGGCAACTGGCGGCGCTGCGGGCCAGCCCGGCGTTGCGGTCGATGCAGCGCATTGGTCGCGAGCGCCTGGATGCCTTTATCCCGCGTCTGTTGGCCCAGGCGGTTGAACACGACGACCCGGACCTGGTGCTGGAACGGGTCTTGCCGCTGGTCGAGGCGGTGGCGCGGCGTTCGGCCTACCTTGTGCTGCTCACCGAGAACCCTGGCGCCCTGCGCCGGCTGCTGACCCTGTGCGCGGCCAGCCCCTGGATCGCCGAGCAGATCACCCGCTTTCCGCTGCTGCTCGACGAGCTACTCAACGAAGGCCGGCTGTTCAGCCCGCCGCTGGCGCCGGAGCTGGCCAGCGAATTGCGTGAACGCCTTACGCGCATCCCCGAGGACGACCTGGAACAGCAGATGGAGGCACTGCGCCATTTCAAGCTGGCCCACAGCCTGCGTGTCGCCGCTTCGGAAATCACTGGCAACCTGCCGCTGATGAAGGTCAGCGACTACCTGACCTGGCTGGCCGAAGCCATCCTTGACCAAGTGCTGGCCCTGGCTTGGCGCCAGACCGTGGCGCGCCATGGCCAGCCCAAGCGCAGCGATGGCAGCCTGTGCGATCCAGGTTTTGTCATCATTGGTTACGGCAAGGTCGGCGGTATCGAACTGGGGCATGGCTCGGACCTGGACCTGGTGTTCATCCATGATGGCGACCCCCAGGCCGAAACCGACGGCGCCAAACCGATCGACAGTGCGCAGTTCTACACCCGCCTGGGCCAACGCATCATTCACCTGCTGACCACCCACACCAACTCCGGCCAGCTCTATGATGTCGACATGCGTCTGCGGCCGTCTGGCGCGTCGGGTTTGCTGGTCAGCTCCCTGGGTGCCTTCGAGCGCTACCAGCAGAACGAGGCCTGGACCTGGGAGCACCAGGCCCTGGTCCGGGCGCGGGTACTGGTGGGCTGCGCGCAGGTGGCCACGGCATTCGAAAGCGTGCGCGCGCGGGTGTTGGGCCAGGCCCGCGACCTGGCCAAGTTGCAGGCCGAGGTCAGCGAAATGCGCGCCAAGATGCGTGACAACCTCGGCACCAAGGCCACCGCCGCCGGCACGGCGGCCAACGCCTACGAGCCGGGCCTGCGCTTTGATATCAAGCAGGATGCTGGCGGCATCGTGGATATCGAGTTCATGGTCCAGTATGCCGCCTTGGCCTGGTCGCACGATCACCCGGCGTTGCTGCGCTGGACCGACAACATCCGCATCCTTGAAGAACTCGAGCAGGCCGGGCTGATGCCTGCCAGCGATGCCGTGCTATTGCGTGAAGTGTACAAAGCCTTCCGCTCGGCCTCGCACCGCCAGGCCCTGCAGAAGCAGGCCGGAGTCATCGATGCGGCGCAGTTCGCCGATGAGCGTCGGGAAGTGCGGCGGATCTGGGGCGAGCTTGGATTGACGTGATGGGCCGTATCGCGGGCCTAAAGGCTGCGAGCGCGGTGTGACAGGCAGATCGGGTTTGCTGGATCTACGACCGCTGCGCGGCCGATCGCGGGGCAAGCCCGCTACAGGGTATTGGGCTGCGCCGGGAGGCAGGTTCTAAGCGCGACAGCGCAGCCCGCCGAAACACACCTATCTGTAGGAGCGCGCCTTGCGCCGCGATGGGCCGCGCAGCGGCCCCAAAGGCTGCAACCGCGGTGTGCCAGGCAGATCGTGATCGCTTGATCTACGACCGCTGCGCGGCCGATCGCGGGGCAAGCCCGCTCCAGGGTATTGGGCCGCGCCGGGAGGCAGGTTCTAGGCGCGACAGCGCAGCCCGCCGAAACACACCTATCTGTAGGAGCGCGCCTTGCGCCGCGATGGGCCGCGCAGCGGCCCCAAAGGCTGCAACCGCGGTGTGCCAGGCAGATCGTGATCGCTGGATCTACGACCGCTGCGCGGCCGATCGCGGGGCAAGCCCGCTCCAGGGTATTGGGCCGCGCCGGGAGGCAGGTTCTAGGCGCGACAGCGCAGTCCCGGCCCTGGTGCTGTTCGCAAGCGGACCGCGCCCAGCGGCCCCCAACTGCCCCCGCGCCGGGCCCCAGTGTTACACTGCTCGCCACATAGCCTGAATATAAAGAGGGGAGGCCAGGCTGTTCTGTCGCCTAGGCCTTCCCGACCGTTTCTGGATAAAGCATGAGAATTCTGATCATTGGTCCCAGTTGGGTGGGTGACATGGTGATGGCACAGACCCTGTTCCAGTGCCTGAAGCAGCAACACCCCGAATGCGTGATCGACGTGCTGGCGCCCGAGTGGAGCCGGCCGATCCTCGAGCGCATGCCTGAAGTGCGCCAGGCCTTGAGCTTTCCGCTCGGCCATGGCGCGCTGCAACTGGCCACGCGTCGGCGCATCGGCAAGTCCCTGGCCGGCCAGTACGACCAGGCAATCCTGCTGCCCAACTCGCTCAAATCGGCACTGGTGCCGTTCTTCGCGGGCATTCCCAAGCGTACCGGCTGGCGTGGCGAACTGCGCTTCGGCCTGCTCAATGACGTGCGCAAGATGGACAAGGCACGCTATCCGCTGATGATCGAGCGCTTCATGGCCCTGGCCTACCCAGCCGGCACCGAACTGCCCACCCCCCACCCACGGCCACGCTTGCGGATCGAGGCACAGAGCCGTGAGGCGGCGCTGGCCAAGTTCGGCTTGGCCCTGGACCGTCCAGTGCTGGCGCTGTGTCCAGGCGCCGAATTCGGCGAGTCCAAGCGTTGGCCCGCCGAGCACTACGCCCAGGTCGCCGAGGCGAAGATCCGCGAAGGCTGGCAGGTCTGGCTGTTCGGTTCGAAGAAGGACCATCCGGTCGGCGAATCGATCCGCGAACGCCTGATCCCGGGACTGCGTGAAGAATCCATCAACCTCAGCGGCGAAACCTCGCTGGCCGAGGCGATCGACCTGATGTCGTGCGCGACTGCCGTGGTGTCCAACGACTCCGGGCTGATGCACGTGGCCGCCGCCCTCGACCGTCCGCTGGTAGCGGTGTACGGCTCCACTTCCCCCGGCTTCACCCCGCCCTTGGCCGACCAGGTCGAAGTGGTGCGCCTGGGCTTGGAATGCAGCCCGTGCTTCGATCGTACCTGCCGCTTCGGCCACTACAACTGCCTGCGCTTGCTTGAGCCCGAGACCGTTATCATGGCGTTGCAGCGTCTCGACGGGCCTGGCCTGATCGATGTCCTGGCCGAGGTCGACTAAGTGCGGGTACTGATCATCAAGACGTCCTCCCTGGGCGATGTGATTCACACCTTGCCGGCGCTCACCGATGCCGCCCACGCGATCCCGGGCATTCGCTTCGATTGGGTGGTGGAGGAAGGCTTCGCGGAAATCCCCAGTTGGCACCCGGCGGTCGACCAGGTCATCCCGGTGGCGATTCGTCGCTGGCGCAAGAACCTCTGGCAGACCTTCAAGAGCGGCGAGTGGCGCCAGTTCAAGCAGCGTCTGCGCGAGCGCCAGTATGACCTGGTGATCGACGCCCAAGGCCTGGTCAAGTCGGCCTGGCTGACGCGCCTGGTCAAGGCGCCGGTGGCCGGGCTCGACCGTTATTCGGCCCGTGAGGGCTGGGCTAGCCGTTTCTACGACCGACGCCTGTCGGTCGCCCTTGGCCAGCATGCGGTCGAACGGGTGCGTCAGCTGTTCGCCCTGGCGCTGGCCTACGACTTGCCGGCGGGGCTTGGTGACTATGGCCTGAACCTCGATCGCCTGCAGTTGCAGCCCGCGGCGCCCTATGTGGTGTTCTTGCATGGCACGACCTGGGCCACCAAGCACTGGCCGGAGGTCTATTGGCGTGAACTGGCCGAGCGCCTGGGGCGCAAGGGCCTGCAGGTGCGCCTGCCGTGGGGCAACCCGGACGAGCAGGCGCGTGCCGAGCGTATCGCCCAAGGCTTGCAGCACTGCCAGGTACTCCCCAAGTTGAACCTTGCCGGGGTCGCCCGGGTGCTGGCAGGCGCCAAGGCCTGCGTGGCAGTGGATACCGGCCTGGGTCACCTGGCCGCGGCGCTGGATGTGCCAACCCTGTCGCTGTTCGGGCCGACTAACCCGGGCTTGACCGGGGCCTATGGCAAATCCCAGGTGCACCTGGCGAGCGATTTCCCCTGTGCGCCTTGCATGCAGAAAAAGTGCACCTACAAGCCGAGCGCCGAAGATCTGCGCCGTTTCGATATCAAACGCGAGTGGCCCTTATGCTTCACTCGCCTGAATCCCGAGCATGTGGCGAGCCGCTTGAGCGCGTTGCTGCTGGCTGAGGATGTCCGTTGATGCAACTGGCTTTCGTGCTGTACAAATATTTCCCCTTCGGCGGCCTGCAACGCGATTTCATGCGCATTGCCCTGGAATGCCAGAAGCGTGGCCACCAAATTCGCGTCTATACGCTGATCTGGGAAGGCGACGTGCCGCCAGGCTTCGAAGTGCTGGTCGCGCCGGTCAAGGCGCTGTTCAACCATCGGCGCAATGAGAAGCTCAGCGCCTGGATGGCGGCGGACCTGGCCAAGCGTCCGGTCGACCGCTTGATCGGTTTCAACAAGATGCCCGGCCTTGACGTCTATTACGCCGCCGACGGCTGCTTTGAGGACAAGGCGCAGAACCTGCGCAACAGCCTCTATCGGCGCTGGGGCCGCTACCGGCATTTCGCCGATTACGAGCGCGCGGTGTTCGCCAAGGATGCCCGCACCGAGATCCTGATGATCTCCGAGGTGCAGCAGCCGCTGTTCATCAAGCACTACGGCACGCCGCTGGCGCGCTTCCACCTGCTGCCCCCGGGCATCTCCCAGGACCGCCGCGCCCCAGCCAATGCTGCCCAGATCCGTGCCGAATTTCGCAAGGAGTTCGGCCTGGGCAAAGACGACCTGCTGCTGGTGCAGATCGGCTCGGGCTTCAAGACCAAGGGCGTGGACCGCAGCCTCAAGGCCCTGGCGGCTTTGCCCTCGGCGTTGCGCAAGCGCACGCGGCTGATGGTCATTGGCCAGGACGACCCCAAGGTGTTCCAGCTGCAGAGCGCGGCCCTGGGCCTGGGCGAGCAGGTGCAGTTTCTCAAGGGCCGTAGCGACATCCCGCGCTTTCTGCTCGGGGCCGACCTGCTGATCCATCCGGCCTACAACGAAAACACCGGAACTGTGCTGCTCGAAGCCCTGGTCGCCGGCCTGCCGGTGTTGGTCTCGGCCGTCTGCGGCTATGCCCACTACATTGCCGAAGCCGACAGCGGCCTGGTGCTTGACGAGCCGTTCGAGCAGGAGCAGCTCAACCGTTACCTGCAGGGTATGCTCGAAGATGGCCAGGCCCGCGCCAGCTGGGCGCGCAATGGGCTGGCCTTTGCCGACACGACCGACCTGTACAGCATGCCGCAGCATGCCGCCGACGTTATTCTGGCTCCGGAGCGCGCATGAAACTGATACTGGCCGAACCCTTCCAACGCCTGTGGGCCGGGCGCGATGCCTTCGAGGCCGTCGAGGCCCTGCAAGGCGAGGTGTACCGCGAGCTGGAAGGCCGCCGGACCCTGCGCACCGAAGTCCAGGGCCGGGGCTACTTCGTCAAGATCCATCGTGGTATTGGCTGGGGCGAGGTGTTCAAGAACCTGTTCAGCGCCAAGCTGCCGGTGCTGGGTGCCGGCCAGGAATGGCGAGCCATCGAACGCCTGCACGAGGTCGGCGTGCCGACCATGACCGCGGTGGCCTACGGCGAGCGTGGCAGCAATCCGGCGGCGCAGCATTCGTTCATCGTCACCGAGGAGCTGGCGCCCACCGTCAGCCTGGAAGACTTCAGCCTCGACTGGCAGCGCCAGCCGCCGGAGCCGCGGCTCAAGCGCGCGGTGATCGCCGAAGTGGCAAAGATGACCGGCACCATGCACCGCGCCGGGGTGAACCACCGTGATTGCTACATCTGCCACTTCCTGCTGCACACCGACCGGCCGGTGACCGCCGATGACCTGAAGCTGTCGCTCATCGACCTGCACCGTGCCCAGACGCGGACGAAGATCTCCCGGCGCTGGCGCGACAAGGACCTGGCGGCACTGTACTTCTCGGCGCTCGACATTGGCCTGACCCAGCGCGACAAGCTGCGTTTCCTGCGCGGTTACTTCCAGCAGCCGCTGCGCCAGGTGCTGGTCGAGGAAGCGGCGCTGCTGAACAAGCTCCAGGCCCGGGCGCAAAAGCTCTACGAGCGTAAACAACGGTATGGGGACGCGCTCTGATGGCGGGTTGGACACTGGCACCAGGCTTTGGCAGCCTGGCGGCGGATTTTGGCAGTATCGATGCGGTGTTCGCCCTTGAGGGCGAACGCCTGACCCGCGACCCGCTCAGTGAGGTCATCCGCGTGCAGCGCGGTGGGGTCAACTATTACGTCAAGCGCTACACCGGCGCCGGCAAGGGCCTGCGCCGCTATCTGGGCCGGCCGCGGATCAAGGCCGAATGGCAGAACCTCAAGCAGTTCGCCAAGTGGGGCATCCCCACCGCCGAAGTGGTCGCCCATGGCCTCGAGCGCAACGGCCTGGCCTTTGGCCGCGGGGCGATGATCACCCGCGAGCTGCCGCGTACCGAGGATCTCTCGGTGCTCGCCGAGCGCAACGACCCACGCCTGGCCGATCGCGCCTGGGTCGACCACGTCAGCCGCCAGCTGGCCCGGCATACGCGGGTCATGCATGACCACCATTTCACCCACAACGACCTGAAGTGGCGCAACCTGCTGGTGGATGACCAGGCCACGGTGTTCTTCATCGACTGCCCGACCGGGGATTTCTGGCGCGGCTTCATGTTGCGCCACCGGGTCATCAAGGACCTGGCGTGCCTGGACAAGGTCGCCAAATATCACCTGTCGGCCACCCAGCGCCTGCGTTTCTACCTGCAGTACCGCGGACACCAACGCCTGAATACGGCGGACAAGAAGCGTATCCGGCTTGTGGTGAGTTTTTTCGAGGGACGCGAATGAGCGACTACCTGGCCAGCGCCGATACGGCTCTGCTGCAACGTCACGGCCTGAACGACTTCGACGCGCTGTGGACGCTGCAGCTCGACGCCGTGGACGAACCGAACACCGGCCGCGGCGGCTGGAGCAGCGTCTACCGCCTGGAGTTGGAGGGCAAGGGCTACTACCTCAAGCGCCAGAGCGACTACCTGACGCGAACCCTGCACAGCCCGCTCGGCGAGCCGACCTTCGCCCGCGAATTTCGCAACATCAGCCGTTACCAGAAACTGCACATCCCGGCCTTGCAGGCGGTGTTCTATGGCGAGCGCAAGGTCGCTGGCCAGCACCGCGCGATCCTCATGACCCGCGCCTTGGACGAATGGAGTGACCTGGAGGGCCTGCTCGGCCAATGGCCGCAACTGGACGCTGCCCAGCGGGTCGGCATTCTGCAGGCCTGCGGACAGCTGGCGCGGACCCTGCACAAGGCCGGACAGTTGCATGGCTGTTTCTACCCCAAGCATATTTTCCTGCGCGCGCGCAGCACTGGCTGGCACGCGCAGCTGATCGACCTGGAAAAGACCCGGCCGTTGCTATTCGGCATGCGTGACCGACTCAAGGACCTGGAGCCGCTGCTGCGCCGTGCGCGGGCATGGAGCGAGGGGGATGTGCGCACCCTGCTCGCCGCCTACCTCGAACAGCCCGCCGGCAGTGCGGTGGTCGATACCTGGTTGCAGCGCCTGGTGCGCCGCCGTCGTGAAAAAGAGGCCCGCTGATGCGTTTGTCTGAACTCAAGGCTGCCGGGCGTACCCCGGCGCTTCCCTTGTCCGTGACCCTGGCCGATGCCGCCGGCAGCGCCCAATTGCAGCTGCTCAGCCTGCTGCGCGTGCTACCCGGACAACGTTATGTCGGTGCCGGCGTCTGGCGCGGCAAGCCAGTGCTGGCCAAGTTGCTGGTCGGCAGCAGCGCGCCCCGGCACTTTCAACGCGAGCTGCAAGGCGCGCGGCTGATGGCCGCCCAGGGCCTGACCACACCACAATTGCTCGCCGACGGGTTGCGCGAAGGCGAGGGCGGCTGGCTGCTGTTCGAGTTTCTGGAGAACGCCCAGGGCCTGGGCGATGCCTGGGCTGACGTCGAAGGCCTGACGCCACTGGCCGATGAACAACAGCAGG